>JAYTCO010000270.1:0-9736 GCA_043736415.1 Ferruginibacter sp.
GGGCTATTTAAACAATTAATGACGAAAAGTATAGAGGATATTAAATAGCAGGTGGACAGAAGGACAGCAGGTAACAAAAGGTTTGGCAATATGGTGGCAGGACGTTGAAACATCATCTGTGTGCTACTATCAGCAGTAGTTCCAGCCGACAAATATCTATGGACTTTTATTTGTTATCTTCAACTTTTGTTTTTCAATCGGCTGCGGTTGTGGGCTGACAGTCATAAAATACCACCACATCGCCAAGCCCTAACGTTGGCGGTAATTATAGCGCAGATTCCAACATCTAACGCAACTTTTTTAAAAGTAATAAGTATCATTAATTTAACGACTAGTTTTTGTCAATACCTTCTAGGAAACAATTTAAGTTAGTGTTGACAAAAATTAGGAATGGGAAAAAATAAATAAAGCAGTGAAAATCAGAAACACAAAAGTTGCATTCCAACCTAGAATCCACTTCTAACATAACAATAATTTTAAAGAAAATGATACTTTATAATAAACGCAGGGCGTATTTTTCTTTTTTTATCATGCTGTTTCTCTTGAACTGTATTTTTATTTTTTTTATTCAACCCGCATTTGAATTTTTACATGACGGAGGTTTTACATTACTATTTTTTGCTGTAGTATGTCTTCAAACCTATTTTTTTAGAAAGTTTTTTACATTAAATATTATTGCCTCAGTACTAATTAATTTCTTGACATCTATAATTATATTGGCACTTATTTTTAGCTTTTCGAATAGTTTTGAGCTTTATGCGATAGAACCGTATTTGAGACATTTTACATTGACTGTTATTTATTTCATTCTAGCAATATTGTTTTTTGAAATAATTATGAGATTGGCGCAAAAGAAAAAAAAATAACTACCGCCAACAATGGGTTTTGTGCAAGTGCGGCTTGAAGTTGTAGCAATCGTCAGTAGCAGCATAACGGCATTTGTTCGGGCTTGCCCAATAACGCCACACATTAGTTCTAAATATTTAACTTTAGCAAAAGCCAAGCAGTGGCTACGGGCAAAAGGAATTCTAATGACACACCTGACACAAAGCCCTAACCTTAGCGGTCATTGTACATAAAAACTATACGACCGACGTATATATAAATAGAATTTAAAACTTAGAACTAATTATGGAGAGAGAGAAAATAATTAAAGATTACATAAATGCTTATAATAATTTTGACATTGAAAAAATGTTGACACATCTTGATGAGCATGTAAAATTTGAGAATATTTCGAATGGTGCTACTAATATGACCTTGACCGATTTGAATTCATTTAGAGAACAAGCGGAACAAGCAAAAAAAATATTCACAACCAGAAATCAGACCATAAGATCTTGGACACACCAAGACAACTTAATTGAAATCGAAATAGAATATAATGCAGTTTTAGCAATAGACCTTCCTAATGGACTCAAAAAAGATGATAACTTAAACCTTGAAGGAAAATCAATTTTTAAATTTTCAGGCGATAAAATTATTGAATTGACAGATATCAGTTAAATTTCTTCTTTAGACACAACAATCAATAGACACAAAAAAAAATAATACAAATAATTTTTTATAAATTTTCTGAGCTTTAGATAGACCATAGCTTTGACAAATAAATTATTGATTAGACCATGCATTTTTATTGTCAGGTAGAACAACGAACTGCTAACACGAACTGTGCAAAGTATGGCTTGAAAATGTAGCAATCATCAGTTTTGCATATCCGAGCTTTTGTTCGGGCTTGACCAACATCGCCAAACTTTGTTTTAAACATTTATCTTTATCAAAAGCCGGGCAGCGTTTACGGGCGGGAGGAATACTAATGCCACACTAGCACAAAGCCCTGTGGTTAGCTGCAAGGCGACACTTAAAAATTACAAGTATGACTTACAAAACATCTTTAGACAATTTAGCCAAAGGAATAACAATTAGTGTAACAGTTTTATTCGCAGTTATTATAATTGGACAATATTCAATCATAAAAGACGCAGGGCGAGCTGTCCCAATTTATACTACCGTGACATTGATTTTAATTTACTTTATTGCATTTGCATTTAGACCAATTAATTATAACCTTGCAAATGGCAAACTCACAATCCACAGACTTGTTTTGGATGTAAAAATTGACCGAGCAAATATTAAAAGCGTTGAATTGATAGATAAAGATAAAATTGGTTGGTCCCTTCGGACTTTTGGAGTCGGTGGGCTATTTGGATATTTTGGATATTTTGCTAATATAAAAATGGGAAAAATGACATGGTATGCAACACGTAAAGACAGAACAGTGTTGTTGCTGACAAATGACAATAAAAAAATAATTTTGACACCAGATGACCCCACTAAATTTGTGACAGACTTTTATCTTTAAACATTATGCCAGCAGGCAACAGGATGAACTGTGCAAGGTGTGCCTTGAGGTTGCAGCAATCGGCAGTTCTTCATATCGGAGCTTTGGTTCGGAGCTTGACCAACATCGCCAAACATTGGTTTTTAACATCTATCTTTATTAAAAAGCTGGACAGTGGTTTCGGTCGGATGGAATTCTAATGCCACACCAACACAAAGCCCTATCGTTGGTAGCAATGGCAAAAAATTAGACGATCACTAATATTTAAAGATTGAGATGAAATACGCTTCATTATTATTTTGCCTAATTGTTGGACACTGCTCTTTTGGGCAAGTCACAAATCTTTTACATCAGAAAAAATACTTTGACCAAGAACTTATTCAATGGACAAAAAACTTTAGCAATTTTGAAATATCAGATTTCAAGGTTGAGGACACTTTGAATTTTGACAATAATTTTCAACAGAATTTTAAATTGTATAAAAAATTTCTTTCAATCTATAAACCTATTATCGCTTATTCAGTTGACAGTTCTAAATTCATTGACATTTATAGCTTTCAGTTAAAACTTGAGAAAAAGAGTAATTATTACAAAGCAAATCCAGATATAGACCAAGCGATTTTATTGTGCGACATAAAAACTAAATATTGGAAGAGAATTTACTTCGGAACAAGTTCACAATGGATAGAGGAAGTTATTTGGATTTCAAAAACCAAGTTTGTTTTAGTTGGCATTATTAAATCGAATGACGACAAAAAGAAACCCCTTATATTATTAGGTGACACAAATAATCAAAAAATCATAAGATATTTCAATAAAAATGAAAATACTTTTCAGAACGGAAAATACTATTTATCACCAAAGCTGAAAAGAATAAATATAAAGAGCCTTTAGACGCCACATGCTACCCACATAGGATGAATTGTAGCGGCGGCTTGAAGTTGTATCAATCGGCAGTTCTGCATATCCGAGCTTTAGTTCGGGCTTGGCCAACATCATCAAACATTGTTTCTAAACATTTATCTTTATTAAAAGGCGGAAAGCGGTTACGGGCGATAGGCGTTCTAATGCCACACCTGCACAAAGCCCTGTTGTTGTGTGTCATGCTAAAATGTACATTTACTAAATTCAATATGAAAAAAATAATAGGAATTTTCTTACTTTTTATCGCCACCTGTTCATTAGGGCAATCGCAGCAAAAAATTATTGATTCACTTTTTTACGGACAAAAAGGAATAAAAAATAAATTTCCAGATGTTGGACTTGTTGTTGGTATTTACAAGGACGGTATTATCAATTATTACTCGTTGGGTACAAGATTTAAAAATGGAACAGAGCGATTGGATAGTGCTTCCATATTTGAAATTGGTTCTGCAACAAAAACATTTACGGCATTGCTATTAGCAAATCAAATTTTAAACAAAAGAGTTGATAGGAATGACTACATAGACAAATACCTTTCAAGTAGAATAACCTTGCCTCCTGCACTAAAACACAAAATAAAACTTACAGACTTGGCATCTCACCAATCAGGGCTACCTAACTTAAGTAATGACAAATATTTTACCGACCTGTTAAATAAAGATTCAAGAAATCCGTTTCGGTTTGTAGATAAGAAATATTTAATTAACGTTCTAAAAGAAACTGATACATTAGATAACTACGGGCATTACCAATACAATAATTATGCATTTTCATTATTAGGCTATATTCTTGAAAGAAACAGCAAACTTGAATATGCTTCTATAATTAAAAAAAATATTTTAATACCGCTTAACATGAGTCAAACCTCATTCACTATACCCAACGGCCGGAATGTTGCGGGACTTTACAATCAACAAGGAGAACCACAGGAATATTTAATATTGAAATCTGTAAATCCTGGGGGGGTTTGAAATCTAATGCTGTTGACTTAATAAAATATTTGAAAGCATACATATTGCCTAATAAGTTTGACAAGGCAATACAATTGACACAGCATGTTTTTTATGAAGATAAAAATAGAAAAGTTGCCTTGGGATGGGATAAAAAAAGCGATTATTATCAAAAAGACGGTGATACTTTTGGTAATTTTTGCTTAATGCGATATAGCAAGTCAAAAAAAATTGCAATAGTGGTATTATCTAATCATCAAAATGGGCAACTTGTTAGTGAGGCAGTTGATTTTATTTATGACAGATTAAATAATTGAATTTAGACAGTTCGTTTAAAAGCAAGAACGCACAACATGCGCTTTTGTGCGGCTTGAAGTTGTATCAATCATCAGTTTTGCATATCCGGGCATTTGTTTGGGCTTGACCAACATTGCCAAACATTGGTTATTAATATTTATGTTTAGCAAAAAGCCGGGCAGCGGTTACGGGCGGTGGAAATTCTAATGCCACACCTGACACAAAGCCCAATTGTTGTGCGTCATGCTAACGCGGCAAACTCATTAATACCCATTGCAAATCCTCGGTTTTTTTCTCCAACCAAATCAATTTTCATAATAACAGTTGCAGACAATGCATGCCCCTGATTTATTCCCAATAAAATATTTGCAGCAATTACGAAGCTCCACGAGTCAGCATACATAATTAAAAAAGGAACAGAAAATGCCACTATCCAACCAATTATCAGCATTTGCCTGCGTGTAATATAGCGTGTTAATTTTCCCATTAATAAATTAGTAAGCGCCTTACTCGTAACGAAAGCAATGCTGTTTTGCCGTTTATATTAAAAATATTTTTCCAATCCTAATAAAACGTTACGCTCTAGTCCTAACATGCTTCCCACAAAAGCATTAATGATTACCAAAAGCCAAAACTGTTGCCAATTATTTTTTAATCCCTGTTTCATCATAAGTAAAACTAATAATATCTGCTGTTTATCTGTGTGATAATTATCACATTTGCTTATGTGATAACAGTCACCAAATGATTATATAAATTGTATTAAGTTGACAAATAAATTAAATACAGTATGCAGGTAAAACAATTTAAAAATAAAAATCTTTGCCACTACAACTATGCAATATTAGTGATTGTGAAAAGAAAATAATACTGATCGATCTTTCCCGAAATCCGCAGCAATACCTTGATTATGCAAAGGAAAACGAAGCTGAAATAATGGGTGTTATTGAAACACATCCGCATGCCGATTTTATAAACAGTCATTTAGAATTGTACCAAACTTTGGGTTCAACTATTTATGCAAGTAAAATAGTAAAGGCGCTGTATCCGCATCAAACATTTGATGATGGCGACCAAATACAATTGGGTAAAATAACCTAATCAGCCATTAATACTCCAGGTCATTCACCGGATAGCATTTCTATTTTGCTGGAACATGATGGCAAACAAAAAGCAATTTTTACAGGAGATACTTTGTTCATCGGCGATTGCGGCAGACCGGATCTGAGAGAAGAAAACGGCAACCTTCAAACGGAAAGAAATGAACTGGCAAAAAAATGTGGCATAGCCTGCGTGAAAAGTTGATGCCATTGAATTATGAGGCAATTGTATATCCTGCACATGGCGCCGGAACCCTTTGCGGTAAAGCCTTGAGCGATGCCAACAGCAGTACTATTGGTGAAGAAAAGAAAACCAACTGGTCGTTACAACCACAAACAGAAGGTGAATTTGTAAAAGAATTGTTGAGCGACCAGACTTTTATACCGGCATATTTTTCTTTTGAGGTAGCGTTGAATAAAAAAGGTGAAACTGCTTTACAAGAAAATATTAAAAAAATAAAAATAGGAGAAAAATCACCTAATGAGTTAGATAGATCATATTGGATAGTTGATGTCAGAAAAGAAAAAGATTTTAAAGAAGGTCATCTTCCTCATTCTATAAACCTGATGGAGATTGGGAAATTTGAAACATGTTTAGGCAGCATTATTAAACCAAATGAAAAATTTTATTTGGCTGTAGAAAACCAAGAGCAACTGCAAAGAATGATGGAAAGAGTTGCCGTCATCGGTTATGAAACCAGCATAGCAGCAGCATTTGTAATGGAAGATGCAAAACTGCATGTAGAAAAGATTAACGTGGATGAGTTTAAAAAACATACAGATGATAACAAGATTGTAGATGTAAGGAATGGGAAAATATTTGACAGCAGTATTTCCATTCCATTGGCAGAAGTTAGAAACCGGGTGAATGAAATTCCAACGGATAAACCAATTGTGGTGCATTGTGCAGGCGGCTACAGAAGTGCAGCAGCAAGTTCATTGATACAATCAAAAGTAAATGGTACAACAAAAGTGTTTGATCTGGGAGAAGCTGTAAAAGAGTTTGAATAAACTATTCACTTAAATTCTTTAAATAGTAAAGCAATCAGGGGCAATATTTATTTGAGGTTAAGTAAGTTCTTTTACTTTGGTACCTTCCTTTATTAATTCCCGGTTGCATATGAATAAGAACAAACTACTTAGCTGGTCAATTGTTGCAGCATTGGCTGGTTTCATTTTCGGTTTTGATACTGTAGTAATTTCCGGTGCAAATCAACCCATTAAAGAACTTTGGCATACCTCTACATTATTTCATGGCATTTTTATTATGTCGATGGCATTGTGGGGAACCGTTGCAGGGGCCTTGTTGGGTAGTATTCCTGCCGACAGGTTTGGAAGAAAAAAAGTGCTGCTATGGATTGGAATTCTATTTGCCCTTTCTGCATTTGGCTCTGCATTGGCGCAGGATCCTTATACTTTTTCTTTCTTCCGTTTTATTGGCGGTGTTGGTATTGGTGTATCATCGGTAGTGGCCCCTACATACATTTCAGAAATTTCTACTCCTGCTACAAGAGGCCGTTTGGGAGCGCTGTATCAATTCAATATTGTGTTTGGAATACTAATCGCCTTTTTGTCTAATTATTTTTTACATGGTGTTGGCGGCGCTAACGACTGGCGATGGATGTTGGGCGTGTTGGCTGTACCATCCATCATTTATACATTGATGGTGTTGGGTGTACCTGAAAGTCCACGTTGGTTAATTACAAAAAAGAATGACCAGGCTGCCGCAAAAAAAATTCTTTCTCAGATTGGTGTTGTAAATGTTGATGACGAAGTTTCGGCCATCATTACAAGCAATCAGCACGAAGCAATAGGAGGAAATACTTCCAATTTTTTTAGCTCAAAGCATAGTACCATTATCTGGCTGGCTTTTATGATCGCTTTTTTCAACCAGCTTTCGGGCATTAACTTTATTTTGTACTATGCTCCTGAAATTCTCTCACGGAGCGGATTAGCCGCCAAAGAATCTTTATTGAATTCAATTGCCATAGGCGGTACTAATCTCATTTTTACTTTTGTTGGTCTTTATCTTATTGACAGGATCGGACGAAAAACATTACTTATTATCGGTTCATTAGGATATATCATCAGCCTTTCTATGGTTGCATGGTCTTTTTCTTCGCATGCTAGCCCGGTATTTTTAATGACTTTTTTATTACTCTTTATAGCGTCTCATGCTATAGGTCAGGGCGCTGTAATATGGGTGTTTCTTTCTGAGATTTTCCCCAATAAGATCCGTGCCATGGGTCAATCTTTTGGCGCCAGTGTGCATTGGGTATTTGCAGGGATCATTACATTGATTACACCTTTTTTTCTTGATGAAAAAAATGGAATTTTTAAAGACAATCCCTGGCCCATTTTTGCCTTCTTTGCTTTTATGATGTTGTTGCAATTGATATGGGTATTAACAAAAGTTCCCGAAACAAAAGCTGTATCGCTGGAAGAACTGGAAAGAAAATTAATGGCAGAATAATTTTTAATTAAATAATCGCTGATGAAAATTTTATTTTTTTCTGTATGCTTTGCATTTGGTTTTGGTGTATTTGCGCAAACAAATATTTCTTACAAAGAACAATACCGTCTACACTTTCATTTTACTCCCGCAGTTAATTGGTGCAACGATCCCAATGGTCTTGTTTATAATAATGGCACCTATCATTTGTTTTACCAGCACAACCCGTTTAGTAATGTTTGAGAACACATGCATGGGCGCATGCAGTGAGTAAAGACCTGGTGCATTGGTAACATTTACCCATAGCCGTACCTGAAGAAAACGGCATCCTGATCTTTTCCGGTACCTGCGTGGTTGATGAAAATAACCACCATTGTTTTTAATAAAACAGGCACATTAACGGTGGGTAAATTTGAAGTATCTAAAGTTGTATCACTGCAAAAAGAATTAAATGAAAATGAAATTGTCCGCCTGGCATCTGCTTTGGAACAACAATCTGAACATCCGATTGCAACCGGAATTTTACAAAAAGTAAAAGAATTACCTATCACTATACCTGCGACGGAAAATTTTAAAACTATTACAGGCAAAGCTGTTGAGGCTACAGTGGAGGGTAAAAAAATATTAGTAGTGAGTCCTGCCTTCGTTATGGTGCAGCCTATAATACGCAGTAATAGAATTACTATGGGCAAAAATTGTATTAGTAAATGTTGTGGCAAACAACAGGATAAAAAGCAACAGAGCGAAAACAATGATTGTAATCCTTTTCTTGCTTGTTCATTACCAACTTTGTTACTGTCTCCAAAAGTTACAGTTAGCCTTCCACCAAAGTATCTCTTTAAACAGCAATATTTTATATTTAACGATAACAGAATTATTAAACATTTATCATCGCTATTTCACCCATCAAACATGGTTTAGGTTAATGATAGAAAGTAATAATTTAAAAAAATTAAAAATTAAAAATTAAAAAAATCATAATAGGTAATTCAGCGTTAACGCTTGTGACATCCACCGTTGTATTTGCAAACAACAGTATCGATAAAAAACAGACGCCTGTTAATTGTTCAAAAGGTTGCCCTAAAACAGCCGGTTGTACGGCAGGTACTACTTGTGCAGTAATGCCGGGTTGTATTTGTAATTAAATAATCACTTCAAATGCAAAGCCCGTTACAATTTGGAGCGGGCTTTTTTATTTTCTCATATTTAGACGATAATGCCAATAAAAAAAGGTCGCTATTATGGCAACCTTTTCATTGGTTTTTCAGGGAAATCTAATCGTGTTCTTCTTTAATAAAAACTCCGGTTGCGCTAAAGGTTGCTTCCCATTTAATTGCACCTCTAAGAAAGTGTGCTTTCCATGTGCCATCGGTTCTTTGGTTCCACTCATACACATTGTCGTTTGGATAACTTGCCCTAAATGAATTTAAAACTGCAGCAGGTACTACCGCATTTGTACAAGAAATTGTGTGTGAGCTTTGTTGGCCATTATTATCAAAACCGCAATGATGCCGCTGAGCCTGGTGGTTAAACTCTACTTCAAAATGATCATTTATTTTATGCCACTCCACCTCGGTTGCGTTGGTAAAACTGTTATTAAAACTTGCAACTACGGCTGAAGGCACTGCACTTAGTGGTACTACAGTGATGCTCTGGGGATTTAGTTCAGCTG
>JAYTCO010000271.1:0-1685 GCA_043736415.1 Ferruginibacter sp.
TCAACATTGAAATACTACAATTACTGATTGTTAACTTTACATTTGGCGCAGATAGGTTTATTTCAAGTTCATCGAAGCAACAATTAGTAATAAACTTATAGGTATATACGCTTAGGTCGCACGTATCCTTAATCATTATCGCCAATTCTTATTGGGTTATTCGTTGCCATTTTTTCAATCAGTTTGTGAAAAATTGTATCCATATTGTTTCTTCTGTTATACCGATAATGATATTCGTCCAAATATCCTTGTAGTCTTTCTTTGCTACAATGATGATGTATTCCTCTAAGCCACCCTTTTAAATTCATTATATGAATATGTAAGTCCGGGAAATTTTTACCATCATTGGATGGCACTTGTTTCAAATTTTTATATTCTTTTTTCAATGGTGAATATCCAGCCCATTCATCCGTTATTACATTTGCTTGCTTCGCTATATGATTTTCAAAAAACGGTTTAAATTCTTCGGCAGACGCTGCTTCTATAATTTGTGCGTAAGCCCTGCCTACACCATTGTTTACTTTTTCTAATGCCACAATAACTAATCGCTTGTTTCCCTTGCTACGACCACGTTTTTGCTCTTCAGGGCCGCCTATAAAAAATTCATCTATATGAACTTCTCCTGTGAGTGGATGCTGCTTACTGCTTTGCATAGCCTGTTGTATTTTCCACTTAAACTCCCAACAAGTTGGTTGTCGTAATTCAAACTCATGGCTCAATTCCAAAGACGACATCCCCTTTTTCTTTGAACTGATTTTAAAAACGATATGAAATGCAATCAGTAAAGAAAATTTACACTTGTCAAACATTGTTCCGGCAGTAGGGCTTTCGTCATACCTGCACTTTGAACACCTTCTTGAAAACACTTTCTTTCCTGTACAATATTTTGTGTATTCGCATCGCTTGCATACAAATGTTTCATCAGCCCACTTTATTGATGCTAAATATTCATAACAGTCAGAATCACTCTTAAATAGCCTATTAAATTTTATAGAGTTCACTCCTATAAACCTAACCTTTTTATCCATTGGCCTAAAATAGCCATTTTATACTAACTTGCGACCTAAGCGTATATACCTAAAGAGAATAATTCAAATATCCACAAACGAAAATGATATTATCCTTGATAGCTTTTCAGGATCAGGCACAACAGCCCAAGCAGTATTAGAATTGAACAAAGAAGATGGAGGCAACAGGAAATTTATTCTGGTAGAACAAGAAGATTACGCTAATACGATAACAGCCGAACGAGTTCGCAGAGTTATTAAGGGAGTAAAAACATCTAAGGACGAGAATCTTAAAAAAGGACTGGGCGGTTCATTCAGCTACTTTGAACTGGGAGACCCTATTGAAATGGAAAGTTTACTTCGCGGAAAGAAGCTTCCAAGCTTTAAAGAGTTTGCCCGTTATCTTTTCTATACGGCCACAGGTGAGGAATTTGATGAAAAAGATATGAATGAGAAAACTGGTTTCATTGGCGAAAGCAAGAATTATGATGTGTTCCTTTTCTATAAACCAGAACTTGAATGGTTAAAGTCGAACGCACTCACATTGGAAAAGCTAAAGGAGCTACCAAAACTCAAGGGTAAGAAACGGCTTGTGTTTGCCCCTACAAAGTATGTGGATGACCATACACTTTCAGAATTCAGGGTAGAGTTTTGCCAGTTGCCTTACGAGATATATCG
>JAYTCO010000272.1:0-23665 GCA_043736415.1 Ferruginibacter sp.
AAGTTTACCAACATGATAAAACAGTTCAGCGAAAACTCGCAATTCATCATCGTAACCCACAACAAACAAACCATGAGCGCCGTAGATGTTATTTATGGCGTAACCATGCAGGAGCCCGGCGTAAGCAAACTGGTGCCGGTAGATTTTAGAAGTTTGAATTAATGGAGGAGGAGATTTTGGAGCATGGGCAGTGGAACATTGTTGAACATTTGTATCGGGCTATGCGCTGCAATCTTTTTTGTTCAAATGCAACAAAAAAGTATTTCCGCTTCTATCCCGGCTAGGCGGGGCGTGGGAGCTTTGTTGAACTTTTATTGAAGTAGAGATAGGATTAGTACATACTTTCAAAAGTTTAATTTAATTTAGGATAACAATAAGGACAAGTGCTTTCGGTAGACGTTTTTAAATATACCAACATTGAGAAGACCATTCGTTATGGGCCTAGTTTAAACTTAAAATTATAAGATGAAATATTTATTGGTATTTATTCTCAGTTTTTTAGAAATCATTTCATTTGGGCAAACAAAAGTTGAAAGGTTAAATACCGAATGGCCAAAAGATTGGAAAGTCATTGTAATTTCTCAAGACTCTACAAATCGCCAATCAATTACTCAACTTATACCTAACAAGGAAGATATTAAGAAATGGTCTATAATCGGAAACGCTATGGTTCTTAAAAAATACAAAGCTTCAAATCTTGAAACTGCCCTAAATATATTTTTAAATGGTCATAAGGAAGAATCATCAAAAGCAAAAATTACAATTCTTGAAAGGAACGATACGGTGAAACATTTTTGGGCATTATATAAAGTCGAAACCTCTGACTTTCCAAATGACCCTATTCCTGAATCGCAATTAACTTATTTAATTCAAGGAGATACTTCTCTTTTTATGTCCTTTGTTATAATTAAAGAAACGGTCTTAAGCGATGATTTCATAATGAAATGGTCAAAAATATTAAAGGAAAGTCGTTTAACTTTTTAGCAACCACTGGCAGAAATGATGTGAAGGTTTTGTAGCTTGGCTTTCTGTGCAGCAAATTATGATATATAAAGCACAGATACCCTGCCGCACTTTGCTATACTGCATATCTGCGCTAGTTTGGGAGGTAAAGTGGGGCAGGCGTAACAACAACATTAGTGTTCGTTATAAGTTTTAATACAAAGCAAGCCTGGGTGGTGCGCTAAGCTTCTTACCTAAACTGCAGACCCTCAACCGAGAATCTTCAATAATACAGGCAGTTACTTTCAATAGTTTTATTTAATTTAAGAAACCAACTAACGCAAAATAATTGAACCAAGAAAAGGAATTTAAAATTACGGGGAAGTACGACGAGACATACATAAAAGAATGTTTAACCCTGTGGAAGTTCACATCAAAAGAAAATATTAGAAGTTTAAAAACGTACTTAATTTGCTGTTTTCTTTACTTGTTTTTTTGTGGGCTTTTTATACTACGAGGAAAGTCTATACCCCTTTTTGTAAGTTCCCTAGGATTAGCAACTCTATTGGTATTGATTATTCAGTGCTTAAATATTTATCAATCAAAACTTAAAACCAAGAGGAGTGTCTTAGCGCAAATTAATAAATACAAAAATAATTTGAACTCAATACGTGAGATTACTTTTAATGAATATTGTGTAAAATACCATGACTCAGAAATTGTTTTCGAGTTGAAATGGGAAGCGATTTCATATTATGAAGAATATGAAAATTATCTTTTCTTTTTCTTGAAAGAAAATAAAAAGCCGGTTTTAGGTTTAGATAAAAACAATATTCCAAAGTCTTGTGAAAGCAATTTATTTATTTTCATAAATTCTAAGATATCTGTGAAGGATAAAAATAGCCGCTAATGTTAAGTTCATTTTAAAGCAAAAACGACTTAGCCTCTGTTCGTGGCATAGGAATTAAAACTCTGTGGATTTTAATCTCACTCTCGTAAAAACAAATTCTCTTTAAGAACATACTTTTCTTTTTCTCCTCCTCTAGCGCAGAAATGATGCGAAGGTTTTGTAGCTAGGTTTTCTGTGCGGCAATTAAGATTAGGGTTTAAGCTAAGCACAGATACCCGTCCGCACTTTGCCATGCGGCATATCTCCGCTAGTTTGGCTGAAAAAGCAACTTCTCAAAGCGAAGCAATAACTTTCCCGCCGTTGTTGGCATATCATTCACACGTTCGCATCCATTGCAATATCATACTGACCGCCGTTGTTGGTTTGCAGCAAAGGAAGTAGCCGAGCATACCAACAACAATAAGAGCATCCCTAACTATAAAAGATTTTCTGTATTTTGAATCAATGAAGATCTTTTCTACCGAATGGCCACAATTTTATACCGCAACTATATTAAACTGGCAACCTCTTTTAAGTAATGATAAGTACAAGGATATCATAATAGAAAGTCTTCAGTTTTGCGTAAAGGAAAACAAGGTAAAACTTTATGCATTCGTTATTATGAGTAACCACATTCATCTTGTGTGGCAGCCACTTCACCCCGTTACCAAAGCAAAGCTGCAACATCATTTTATGACATTTACTGCTCAAAAGATAAAAGAAGACTTAAAGCTCAACAACCCCTTGTTATTGGAAACTTTTAAAGTAGATGCAAAAGACAGAACATATCAACTATGGAAAAGGAATGCACTATCGGTTGATTTATTTACACCAAAAGTTTTACAGCAGAAGATTGATTACATCCATACCAACCCTGTAAAGGCAGGTTTATGTTTGCACCCTGAAGACTATTATTATTCATCAGCAAAATTTTATAATACAGAAGTAAACGATTTTAAAATGCTTACCAACTATTTAGAAGGGTAAAAGAATTATGGGTAAGACTCACCATGTGTTGTTGGTACGCTTAGCTTAGTCCTCTGCTGCAAACCAACAACGGCAGCGGCTTTATTAAATAGGGAATACCACGATGGGTATTATCAAATTCAAGGCGCCAACAAGGGCAGCAAAGAAATTCATTGAGTGTTGAAATATATAGCAAGTCAGTAGCCAAACAAAAGTTACAATACATACATTTTAATCCTGTAAGTGGTAAATGGAAACTATCAAAAGACGATCTTGATTATCATTATTCATCAGCAAGGTTTTATGAAACAGGAATTGATGAATTTGGTTTTTTGAATAACTTGTATTGGATATTTGATTGAGATTAATATTATTGTTTTTGTGTAGCACAACTGATTAATGAGGATTGTTTCGTGTGCCTCGAATCAAGGCGAGGGGGATTAAAAATTAGGAAAAATGCGAAGTTTCGCATAAATTGTAATATCAGTACTTGTAAAAAAACAACCATGAAAATGAAACGAGAAAAATTTTTATTGAGCTTGCTTTCCCTCCTTCCTTTACCCTTGTTAGCCAAAATAAACACTAAATCATCTATAAAAAATAATCCATTAGACATATTACTCGAATATCCCTTGATGCAGGCCATCTTTGGAAGACGTTCGCGGAGGTTTGGAAGGGGTATGGAAATTCCTTCCGGGCCATTGGCATATAAATCAAAGTTAAAACCATTGCCACTATCGGAACTCGAACAATCCATTTTGATTGCTGCCGGAACCGGAGTTACCGGATGGAATTTCGGAGTGCCCTTTGGGCCGAATCGTCCGAAAGAACATGCCAGCTACACGCTTCGGTTTACAGGGCGCACAGCTCCTTCTGCTGGTGGATTTGGTACTGCCGCTATGCTGTTCACTAATGACACGGGAACATATATCACTAATACGAGAGATGTACAACCAACAGCCATGCACGAAGCAGGTGAAAACTTATCGGACGTTGAGCGAATCATAGCCGTCTGCAAAAAAAATACAATAAAATTATCTGATACAAGGCTTGACCTGCCTGCCGCAACTCCACACATGCTGGAGCCGAATCTGTGGATGGCTAACGCTCCGGGTTCCACCTTATTTATGCCAATTGCTGATGCCAGCGAGCAAATGCTGTCGTTTTTAGCAATGTCGATGAGCAACGGAAATGTAATTATGGATGATGAACTTAAAAAACCGGCAGGAAATCTTCAGCCTTTTATTTCCTGCGGTTTGCTAAACGACAAAAAGCGTGTTGCGCTGTCTGTGTTGCATCAAATGGTGTATGAAAGCAATTGCACAGAAGTTGCCTTTATGGCACACAACATGGTTCTCACATTACAGGCCTTAGGTCTTGGAGGCCTCTACTTTAGCGGTCTCAACCGTTGGAGTGTACTTGGTGCTTTTAAAGATATGGGCATAAAAGGGATGGGGTTTCGGTTTGTACATGATGAGCGTTGGACATTACCAAATCCAGTCGGCCTCGATGGAGTCTATGAAGGACTGTGCCCTCCCTACTACCCAAACATGAAAGCAGCGGTAGAGGAATTTGTTAAACGCAAGTTTGGACCTAAAGGAGCCTATGATAAAGATACACCGGGCGCTTGGCGGGAAACTAAAGCCATTAAAGGTGGAGTCACACCCTATACCAAGGAGTTTGTGGATTGCCTGACAGAGGTTGCGCAGTATATCTATGATAAACACGGCAAGTTTCCCGGTACATTCAGCACTATTGTTCTTCCGGGATATGTACAGGCTATTCATCTTGATAACGAGTTTTACGACAAGTTCTACAAACCCGGAGCCTATTTGAAATCTCATGCCGATAATATGAATGTATGGCACAATCACTAAAAAAAATTACTGCTAACATGCGGCTTTGCCCCTCCCTCTAGCGCAGAAATGTTGGGAAGGTTTTGTAGCTTGGCTTTCCTTTCTGTGCGGCAATCATGAATATGGATTAAGCCAAACAAAGATACCCGTCCGCACTTTGCCATGCGGCATATCTGAGCTAGTTTGGGAAGAGGTAAATTTGGTGAAACGAAATTGAAGCAGTAATTAGAATGGATAAAATGCACTGTAATCATCAACCTACGGTCACCAAAAATTAAGTTTGATATTCGGAATTCCAAAAGATATTTGTGCTTTCAATTCCGTCTCTTCGCAAAGCTAAAAATGTTGTAAGACAGCAATGCACTTACCTAAAGAAACATAAATAAAATCAATGGAACATAAAGATAATATATACATTATTGGTGCCGGAGTAAGCGGGCTTATCGCTGCTTATGAATTGGAACAAGCGGGCTACCACCCAATCATCATTGAGCAAACCGATGAAGTAGGCGGAAGAGTGAAGACTCTGCACGAAAAGGGATATAGGTTAGACCTTGGTTTTCAGGTATTGCTGAGTGCTTACCCCTTGGCCAAAAAATACCTTGATATGGAGCAGCTTCAGCTGTGCAAACTGGAGTCAGGTGCGCTGATTTATGCGAATAACAAATCCTATTTAATTGGCGACCCTTTAAGGAACTTGAAAGTGCTCGTCCCTACATTAATGTCAGATATCGGTTCCATTGCCGATAAGCTGAAAATATTAAAACTGAACATCCGATTAAAGTTTAAATCCCTCGAAGAAATCTTTGCATCGCCTGAAAAAACAACACAGGAATACTTGGTTGAATTTGGTTTCTCCTCGAAAATTATTGAACGGTTTTTCAAGCCTTTTTTCACAGGCATATTTCTAGAGCCCGACCTAAGAACCTCCAGCAGAATGTTTGAGTTTGTTTACAAAATGTTTGGCGAAGGATATGCAACCATACCTAAACTAGGCATTGGAGAAATAAGCAAACAATTGAAAAGTAAATTGCATCATACGGAGTTCATGTTTAACTGTGCTGTAGAAGAAGTTACGAACGATTGTATTTCACTTTGTTCCGGTGAAAAGAAATCACACGAAGGAGTGATCATTGCCAGTAGCCCCGCTTCTTTATTACCGAGCCATAAAAACCCAACAATCGCATGGAAAAATTGCATGTGTTTGTATTTTGAAGTGAACCAAACAAATATTCCTGCTAACACTATTGCATTAATTGCTGACCCGGGAAATTATACCAACAACCTTTACGCTTATACCGATGCTCCTACAGGAAAAACCATTCTATCCGCCACAACCGTGCAGCATAAAGAGAAGTCAATCGAAAAAATTATTGAGAAAGTTATTAGTGAAGTTCAACAATACACAGGGGCTTCCTTGGTAACTTATATCCACCACTATAAAATCGATTTTGCGTTACCTGATATTAAAGATCTTAAAATGACGGCGCAACCTTGCAAAAGTCAGGCGATGGAAAATGTATTTGTAGCCGGAGATTATCTTTTTAATGGTTCATTAAATGCAGCTATGGAATCAGGACGTTTAGCAGCACAAGGAATGGTTCAAAAAAAGCAGGCTGATGCTAGTAGCTAAGAAAAATATTAAGCAATAAAATACCATTCCCCCTCTAGCGCAGAAATGATGCGAAGGTTTTGTAGATTGGCTTTCTGTGCGGCAATTAAGATTATAGCTTAAGCTAAGCACAGATACCCTTCCGCACTTTGCTATGCTGCATATCTGCGCTAGTTTGGGATTATAGCTCAAGGTAATCACAGATACCCGTCCGCACTTTGGTATGCTGCATATCTGCGCTAGTTTGGGCTAGTTTATGCTGGTTTGGGCTAGTTTGGGAAGTAATTATGTATATCGAGAAAACAACTTTTTATAACTTTGTAAAAAGGCAATTATGGTAATCAATGAAGGATTAAGATCTGAAATTTTAAAAATTGTTGAAGATCAGTTAATCACTGATAATCCTGTTGAAACAAAAAAAACTTACACTAGATTATTGAGTTTAGGGCATAGCAATTTTGAAGCAAAACAATTTATTGGACAATGCATTATTGTTGAAATATTTGATGTAGTGAAACACCAAAAAACATTTAATGAAAGCAGGTATATTAAAAACTTAAAACAACTACCTAAAGAACCATTCGAGTAGTAAAAACATTTTCACTATCGGTTGGTGTCTAAACTTTTTTCAGGACAAGTCAGATTTTAATTTCACTCTCGTAAAACAAATTCTCTTTAAGAACCTACTTATCTTTTTTTCGTAACTTAATGTTTCAAATACACTTTCTCAAAACTATTTTGTGTACCGCATTTTAATTGAATAATAAAAATAAAATGTGGTAAACTACAAAATATAAGTGCAGCAAATGAAACGTTTATATTTATTTATTTTATTACTATTTGCATTATTTGTTGGCACATCCTGTCAGAAAGATTATAGTTACGAAGGCGGCGCTATTGCTCCGGTAAGTTCTGCTGCTGTCTATACTTTTGTAGGTTCTCCAAATGCTTGCACCGCTGCTAATCAAAGTGGCATTTATAATATAGGCGTAGCAACAACCATAAGCAATACCATCAGCATTCAGGTTAATGTAACCACAGCAGGCACTTATGTTATAACCACTTCGGTTGTAAACGGTGTCTCATTTTCGGGCACAGGATATCTTACCGTAGGTAATGGACAAAGAATTACTTTAGTTGCCAATGGCGGCTCACCAGCAGCCATGGGAACTTTTATTTATCCCATCACAAATGGAACAAGTAATTGCAGTTTTAATGTACTCTATGGTACAACTACAGCCCCCGCCATTTTTACCTTTAACTGTGCAGCTGCACAGCCAAAGGGTACTTACCAGCAGGGCATGCAAACCACCCTGGCAAATATTATTACACTGCCTGTAACAGTTAGCACAGGCGGTTCTTATAATATTACAACAAGTAGCAATGGTGTTACATTTTCTGCTGCGGGCATATTAGAAGCCACACCAGCATCACAAACAATTATTTTACAGGCAGGGTTTAACAATGTACCACCGGCATCGGGAACTTTTATTTACACAATTAATGTTACCGGTAACACTGCATGTGCTGTAAATATTAATTATGCAGCAGGGTTGCCCTCAGCACCAGATTCAATTGTCGGTATGGTAGATAGTGTGTACACAACTTTTAATACCACTGACTCTGCAAGAATTGACAATGCATCTTTACCAGGCTATGCGGGCATACATATAAAAGGAACCAACGGTACAACCAGTGAAAATTTTGCAATGAATATTGCCCGTCTTGGTAATTCATTGGCAGCAGGTACTTATACCATTAATAACTATCCGCAATCCAATAATTCTACAAACTATGCATCTTCCACAGGCAATTTTTCAGCAGCATCCAATTTAAACATTGGCACTATACAGAACTACGGTTTCTTCATCATTATCACCGAAGTAACCAACACCAAAATAAAAGGCACTTTTTACGGACGGCTAACAGCTAATGGAGTAGGGCCAGGTTATAAAACTGTAACAGATGGAAAATTTAGTGTAACAATAAATCCATAAAAGATATTGCAAAAGATTTAGGAGCATGGACTGAAGAACTTTGTTGAACATTGATCTCCGGCTTTTCGTTGCTGCCGCTCAAATGCAGCGGCATCCACTGCAATCCGGGCTATGCGGGGCAGGGGAACTTTGTTGAGCTTTTTTTGAAGCGGAGGTACAAGTGGGTATAAATTTATTAGTCATGTTCCAATGGAATGTGTCAATGAAAAACCATATTTTAGTTGTTTGATAGTATAAGTATTTGTATTGAACACTCTGCATACAAATAGAGAAATAACTTAAACAACCAAAACTAAATGTTAGACAATACAGACGAAGAACATCCAGATATTCCGCCAGATAATCAATCGGAAAAATCTACAAACGAAATTATTCCTTCTCCTAACACAGAGGCTGTTAATCCAAATCAAGAAACTGAAAATATGGAAGTACATCATCATGCCCACGACCCTGCAGCACCACATCACAAGAAGAATTGGAAAAATTATTTTTGAGAATTTTTAATGCTATTCCTTGCTGTGTTTTGTGGCTTTTTAGCAGAATATCAGTTGGAACATAAAATAGAAAGCAATCTAAAACCTCCTGAGTTTTTTAATTGCTGAATTGTGGCATCTGTATAAATAAAATCAGGAAAACTTTGAAAGGCTTTGAAATTTTTAAAGAAGAGTACCTTAAATCTGTCTTTCAAAGAAGGAAACATTTCGAGTGCAGTATCTTGCTTTAAATGAGATCTTTAATATCTTTTAAGGTTATTGTTTAGCTTCGTTGTATCAGTTTTCAAATCATTCATTAACGATTAAAAATCAAAAAGTAGTAGATAGCATTATGAGTTATGATGCAGTCGTAAAAAGGGCTTTAATAAATGAGCAAGAGTTGGCGAGTGCTATGTATAAAAAAGATGAACTTAATTCAAAAATTTTTAACCAAAACCTTTTATTTCAACAATTAAAAAAAGGCGTAACGACTCAACAATTAGAAAATGAAAAATTTGAATACCTTTTAGTACATGATAAGATTGTTCTTTCTCAGTATACTAATCAGCTTTTCTATCATAGTAATCTTAGTAAAATTGTTGTGGTAAATATGCAAGAGGTAAAATCAGAAGCAGAAGTGTTATTAAGCTTTTTAAAAAAAGAGTATAACATTAAATGAGAAACCAATCGTTAACGCAGACCTTAGTTTTACACGATTAGAAAAACTCATTGTAGAACCGCTTAAAAAAAGTGAAAATATTTAGCCTTACACAACCAAAACAAACAACATGAGAATTGCATTTTTATCAATTAGCTTTCTATTATTTGCATCAGTTGGCTACACACAAACCAATCCATTTCAAAAATCTTATCCCAAAATAGACAGCTATATGGATAGCCTGATGAAAGAGTGGAATATCCCCGGAATGGCACTTGGGATTGTTTATAAAGATCAACTCATTTATGCAAAAGGCTATGGCTACAGAGATCTGGAAAACAAGTTACCTGTAGATAGTAAAACAATTTTTCCTATTGCTTCTAATACAAAATTATTTACCGCCACAGGCGTTTGCATACTTGCAGAAGAGGGAAAATTAAATCTGGATAAACCTGTAAGAAACTTCATGCCTTCTTTAAATTTCTTTAATGATGAGTTGAATGCAAAAGTCACACTAAGAGATATGCTCTCACACCGCACAGGCTTACCCAGCTATGATGGTATTTGGATTGGTTCTACATTTACACGAAAAGAGACGATCAATAAGGTAATGTATATGAAGCCACAGCTTGGCTTTAGAGAAGGATATATTTACAACAACATGATGTACGCAACCGTGGGTGCTGTTATAGAAACTATAACAGGCATAACCTGGGAAGAATTTACGAGAAAACAATTCTTTCAACCCCTGCAAATGAATGCTACCGGTTTTACAAAAAATGAAATGATAAAAAACGGAAACTATGCTCATGCATACTATGAACCTGATAGTACCAATAAATTGCAAAAAGTAACTTACGTGGCACAAACAGAAGCATTGGGAGCAGCAGGTACCATTAAGTCTAACATAGAAGACATGAGCCATTGGATGATTGCTCAACTAAACGGAGGCAAATACAAAGGGCAGCAAGCAATATCTGCAAGTGCAATAAAACAAACACTCATCCCTAACAATATAGCAGATACAAAAGGTAAATGGGATGAACTATCAAATTCACTTTACGCCTTGGGCCGAGTAATACAAACTTATAAAGGAAATAAAATTGCAATGCACACAGGATCTATAGATGGTTACTATTCCAACTTAACCTTTATTCCATCAGAGAACATTGCAATCTTTCTTGTACACAACAGTGAGCCTGCCGGCAGTGTAAGGTCTGTAATGGCATTGCCTATTATAGACAAATTATTAAATCTTTCTCCAACGGCATGGAGCCAACGATACAAAACAGAATACCTAAAAAATAAAACAGAAGATAAAAAAGCCAAAGACACATTAAGTGCAACAAAGGTAAAAAATACAGCTCCTTCACATTCTTTGAAAGATTATGTAGGAAAATATGTAAGCACTATGTATGGCGAAATGATAATTGATTTGAAAAATAATCATTTATTTCTTTCCTTTCGCAATCAGCAATCAATGCTATACCATTTTCATTATGATCAATTTGCAACAGATGAAGAAATCAATGGCACGCCGGATTTTCGGTTAGACTTTCACACCAATAGCAAGGGCGAAATCGATAAGATCATAACTGAGCCTTATGGTGATATAAAAGCTGAATTTATTAAAACTAATAAATAATGTGTATGGGATCGATATGCAAATTTAGTTCGCAGCAAAGTGTCCACAGAGACGTTGCATTCTGTTTACATTAATAATTATATTTCGAAACGTTCGGCAAGTGCCAAGACATTGCTGCGAAGTAGCCAGAACATTTAGCGTAAATAGTCATAAATAAATATTTTCTCCTTATTGCACAATAATCAAACAATAAAAATACTATGTTGGCTTGCGGTATGCATATTGCGCCAAACCCTGTTTAGTTCGGTTGATGGATCGGCTGCCCGCATGCCACAAAAGGGGTACAATTCATTTACAATACTTAGAGATTTGTGTGCAAGCTGTTTACTTAACGCTCCAATACTATGAAGTGTTTCAGCTGTTAGTTTTTGATCTATGCATTGCTCCCATGATGTAGCGACCGCTTCAAAGAATAATTGTCTACAGGTGTCCATTTCAGTATCAGCAATTAATAATTTTTGTTGCAACAGTTTGTATTTATCTCCACTAAAATCTTCTTTACAAATGTCTAAAAAGCGCATAGCCATTCCACTACTGTTTACTGCCAAGGTTGTCTGCGCCAATGCCATAAATGGATATTGAAAAATAGGATCGGGTAGGGTAGCCTCTTTAGCATCAATAATGAAAATTCTGTTTTCAGGCACAGGCACTTCTGTTACAGAAAAGCCATTACTTCCTGTGGCTATCATGCCTATTCTTTTCCAGTTCTTATTAATGGTTATTTCATTTTTTAAAAATAAAAAAGATCGTATCAGTGGGTTACCGGCTTTATCGAGCATAGGTTTATCATCTTCATACAAAATACAGTTGGCAGTAAAAGCAGTTGCAAAAGGTGCTCCGGTTGCATAATCCCATTTACCGTTTACCAAAAATCCCTCTTCAGTTTTGTAGGCTCTGCCATTTGCTTGTCCACTGCCGCCAAGGCATGCCTGTTCATTACTAAAAATTAATTGTGCCACCCCGGGTTTTAAAAATCCAATAAACCAGGCAGCACCTGCACACAAGGTTACTGTCCAGCCAAGTGAACCATCTGTATAAGCAAGTGCCTCTTCTTTCTGCAACCCTTCGGGCAACGATAAACCAAGACCATTAAATTCTTTTGGCACAAAAAGATTAAACCATTTTTCCTGATGGATTATCTGCAACTGCATTGGGTGCAATTGCTGCAGTTCTTCGGATTCAGCAGCATACGAACGAATTGTATTGAAAAGTTGCGGAGTAATGAGTGCTGCAGGATGTTTCACTATGCTCATGTGGTAACTAATTTGTTTTGAGCAATGATCTTTCGCCAATCCATGTAACCAAAAATTTCTACCACAAAAAGAAAGAGTGTAAGTGCTGCAAACAAGGGCAATTGTTTGTATAAAAGCAATGGAATAGCAAACAGGTTAGAGACATTTAATACTATCCAGTTTTCAATTTTTCGTTTTGATAATAACCACATACCGGCCCATGCAGTAGCACTTACCCAGGCATCCCAAAATGGAACTGTAGAGTTAGTAAAACGGTTTAATACCAATGACATTAAAATAAAACCGATAGCTGTTATCCCTGCCATTATCATCCAATCCTTTTTACTGCAATAGGTAATGGATAAAGGTGTTTCATTACTTTTTTTAAGCCAATACCACCATCCATAAAAACTCATTAAAATATAATATCCATTCAGCAGGCTCTCTGCATAAAGACCGGCCTTAAACAAAATATAAACCGATAAAAAAGTGGCAGCAATTCCTATCGGATATAAAGCAATTTTGTTAGCCTTTGCGAGAAGTACTTCTGCAACGCTTAGACCTACTGCCAACCATTGTATAGCATCTGTTTCTTTAACTTGTTGAAAGAATATCATAACCCAGTCTTGTACACTCATGTTTCGGTTTCTATCAATTTGGTATTATACAATAATTATGTATTTGTAATACCTTTTTCAATAAAGCAAAGTTAATGGCTGATAAGGACGATGTCTCTGTAATTACTTCCTTTAAAAAAATCAACCCATTGTTTGTTTGCAAACATGATGAAATTAAACTTAAAAAACCCGACAGCCTTATGGCAAATGGGTTTTGCTTTGTAAGTACTTATACAGATTAATTTTCTTTTACATCTTTTTTTAAATCTTTTTTATCATCTTTTGCATCTTTTCTATCTTTCTTAATATCTTTTGCATCGGCTTTCAGATCTTTTACTTCTTTATTTCTGTCTTTTTTATCTTCGTTTAAATCTTTCATTGTTTTCTTAAGTTCAGCTTGCTCTTCTTTAATGCCGTTCCTATCTTTTTCTTTCCTTTCTTGCTTAAGTTTTTTTCTATCCTGGTTTAGTTTCCTTTTATCAGCGGTAATATCTTTATTATCTTTTTTGATGTCTTTACGATCATTAAGAATTTCATTTTTGTCATTCCTTTTCTCTGAACGATCATGATGTACATTTCTTTGATCATGGTGCATTTCATGCGGTCTGCCTGCACCGTTATGTGAATGGTTTTGTGCGCTTGCATTGCCTGCTGCGAAAATAAAAACTGTAGCGATAAATAATAATTTACTGGTCATGGTTTTAATTTTTTTTATGAAATAATTTTTTTATTCTTTAAAGACGGGTGATTGATTGCAAGGTTTAATTTATCAAAAAAAGATTTTTTTATTAGAATTTCTTTTGGGTTACACAAAATCTTTTTTTAAAAACTAAATAAAAATATTTCTAAGAAATGATGTTGAAGTTTTGTAGAGGAACTTTCTGTGCGTCGATTCAAAATTATTAAAGCAAAAATTTATGAGTTTTGATATTGCGTAATCTTTTTCTCTACAGAGCCGCTGAGTTGTAAACGTTTTACTGAGAAAAGAAAATCTCTGCAATAACTGACTATAACTTTTATCCTAAGCGGTAAATAACAAAAAAAGAATAAACTTTACCCAAATAAATAATCTTCTTTTTTCTCCCAATAACCTTTTACATAATACCAGCTCGTAAAACCGATGGCCTTAACAACAAATGGTTTAAAATCTTTTAGCAATAATGCATGAGTTTTTTGAGCCTTGTAAGTCGTTACTTTATTTTGAATAGTAATGTGAGGCTTCATTATTTTTCTGTCGTTGCGGATAAGATACGGATCAAATTTACTTTGCATTTCCGCATGTAAATGTAGCAAGTGAGGTGATTCTATTGCATACGATACGCTTGTTTCAAATAAAATAATATCACTTATTAATAAGTCAAATTTTTTATGTTGGGCAAATTGAGTCATTCCAATTTCAATGTCTAAATTGATAGATGGTAATTTGTGAAACAATGTAACATGCGCATCAACATAATTGGCGTGGGCCGGGAAAAACAGGGTGCGTTTCTCATTAAAAAAAAGCTGTGAATGTTCATCAATTTTAAGGGTAACTACCAATGGAACATCTTTTGCAAGCGGCATCATAATTAAAGTTAACAGCATTATTCAAATATAATTGTAAAGGCTAAAGTGTATATTAGCCTAGACACAGATGCTAGGAACAATTTGTGGAAACACCAACTGCTGCATGAAAAAGCTAATGAAACTACTAAAGACTTTCTTGTTTATTGTTATTCTTGCTTCTTGCAATACAAAGTCAAATAATACAATTTATTCAGTCACAACTAAATTACCTAAGGACAGTTTAGCATTTTATTTCCCTCCTAATACTTTTTCTGACATGCCGAAATCGGACAGCTTTGTTCAGAATTGGTATTCCTCTGCACTTTACAGTTTCAAGGAACCAGTTTTATCTCAAAGTTTTATTGGTCACAATGTCTTTAGATTTTTATGGTTGAGGTCATTTCATCGACCTGTTGTTTTTGCATTACACCAAATAGAGGGTCAAGTATGGCTAAACACAAAAATGTTGGACATGGAACCTCGTTTTTACGATGACAGAATAGTTGGCATCCCAAAAGAAGAGCAGCAAGAATACATTAAAGAAGGATATTTTATTGACAAGAAAAACCCTGATTTGCTGATAAGAATTGCTGATAGGAAGGCCACCATAATTTACAACAAGAATATTTCTGTATCAAAAAATGAATGGATTGAATTTGAACACTTATTAATAAAAGCTAAGTTTTGGTCGTTGCCAACTAGAATTGATGATGGTAGTTCAGATGGAGCACAATGGATTATCGAAGGTCATTTAAAAGGCAAGTACCACATTGTTAACTACCATAGTCCTGGTAATAGTGACTATGGGAAAGCTGGGCGTTTTTTTATAGAATTAAGTGAGCTTGAGGATGAGAAGATTTATTAAACCAAAGAAAACTTTAGCTAACCTTGATATTGCTGCAAATGGCGACTAAGGATGTTATCTTCGGATGTAATTTGCTGTCAGTCTGAGTTTCAACTTGACGTTAATAATTTAGCTTTAGGTTATATCACCTTATTTCGAGCAAAATCTTCCAACGGAAAAGTTGCGTTTTCTTTACATTAAAAAATTATGAAATTCTTCTTAATAACAATAATATATTTCATTGGTGCGTTTTCACACCCGGCTTTTGGTCAGGTAAAAAAAGAAGAAATTAATTATATTTATAAAGACAGCATTAAAGGATTTTCCCAATCTATTTTTTTTGAAACAAATAAACAGAGCAAGTTCTACAAGAACATTAAATCCTTTGCGTTGAGTGATTTTGATAAAGATTCCTATATCAATTCACTAAAATATTTACAGTCAAACAAGAAGAATTTAACTAAAAAGAAAACAATTGTACCATCAAAAGAGTGGATCATATTAAAAAAGTACAAAGGAAAATTTTATGCTTATCATCCCTGTGATTTTTACCATTTTTATAAAGTGTCAATAAATGACTCAACATATATTGACTGGACAGGTGAAGGAGCACTCGCAAATCGGATTCTTTCTCAAAGCCAAATTAATGATTCGACTTTTGAAGTCATAACAACAGGCGTCTTAGTAAAGTACAGAACTATTCGAATAACTTTTATAGATACTGCAAGAGGTATTGCAATTTTTGAAGAACTAACTCGTAATAAGTCGCCTAAATATTTCTTAATGATTAGGGCTGATAAAATAGAATCAGTAGGGTTTATTGTAAACAACTGTGAAACTGAAAAACAATTTGAACTTGATTTTGAAAGACCTGATTTTAATAAACTTTTGCAGGACAAACTTTGACCAATTAACTTTAAAATCAAAAATGCAAAAGATCGATATAGAAGGCAGGTTAAAGGAATTAGGAATAGTTATTCCGGATATGCCACTGCCTATTGCAAACTATGTTTCTGCAAAAAGAACAGGCAATTTGGTTTTTACTGCCGGGCAAGTATGTAGTTTGGGTGATAAGATTATCAAGGGCAAGTTGGGTAAAGACATTAACATAGAAACGGGGAAAGAAGCAACAAGAATTTGCGTTATCAATTGCCTTGCAGCAGTAAAACAACTTGTAGGCACATTAAATGGTGTAAAAGAGATAATTGCTGTACATGGACTAATAAACAGTGTTCCGGAGTTTACTGGACAAGCAGAGGTTATGAACGGAGCATCAGATTTTTTGGTTGAGGTTTTTGGTGAACATGGACGACATACAAGAACAGCAGTCGGTGTAGCAAGTTTGCCATTCGATTTTTCTGCATCTATTTATATTGTAGTTGAAATTGGCTAACTGATAAGCCACAGAAAGATATACCTTTAAAGGGCTGCGGCGGAGGGAGCGATGTGTGGCGCTCTTTAGCGGCATACGGTTTAGCGACTAAGGCCGAACAACTCTTGAAAAAAGCATTGGAAGTTTAAAGCCCCAAAACTTGCCTTCTCTCTTACCCAAACAAATACTGCTCCTTCTTTTTCCAAAAACCTTTTACATAATACCATCTCGTAAAACCGATGGCTTTAATAACAAATGGATTAAAATCTTTAATTAAAAAAACATATGTTTTGTGAGCTTTGTAAGGCGTTACTTTGTTTTGAATAGTAATGTGGGGCTTCAATATTTTTCTGTCGTTGCTGATAAGATACGGATCAAATTTACTTTGCATTTCCGCATGTAAATGTAGCAACTGAGGTGATTCTATTGCATACGATACGCTTGTTTCAAATAAAATAATATCACTAATTAATAAGTCAAATTTTTTATGTTGGGCAAATTGAGTCATTCCAATTTCAATGTCTAAATTAATAGATGGTAATTTGTGAAACAATGTAATTTGCGCATCAATATAATTGGCGTGTGCCGGGAAAAACATGGTACGTTTCACATTAAAAAAAAGTGGGAGGGTTCATCAATTTTAAGGGTAATTACCAATAGAACTTCTTTTGCAAGCGGCATCATAATTAAAGTTAACAGCATTATTCATTTTAAAATAACTTAAATTTTAATAAAATATTTTCTGATGCGTACACTTACTTTATTGTTATTTACATGTTTGATGATATCGTGCTCAAATAAAAAAAGCGAATTTCCTCATATACTAATACAAACAAATTTTGGAGATATAGAAGCGGAACTTTATCCGGCGAAAGCACCTAAAACTGTAGCTGCTTTTTTATCTTACATTGATAACGACTTTTATAAAAACACGACTTTTTACAGGGTTTTAAAAGATGAAGAAATGCCAACCGACAATAACTCAGGGCTTATACAGGGCGGCGTGTGGCCTAATTTAAAACCGGTTGCAGGTATTGAGCATGAATCAACAAATCAAACGGCATTATCCCATACCGATGGGACTATATCAATGGCAAGGACAGCTGCGGGAACAGCTACCACCGAATTTTTTATTTGTATTGGAGATCAGACAAGTCTTGATGCGGGGAGAGGTGGAACAAAAGACAGTTTAGGCTTTGCCGCTTTTGGCAAAGTAATTCATGGCATGAGTATAGTAAGGAAAATACAGGCTACAAAAAGTAATGGAGATCAGTTTTCAGAGAAAATCAAAATTATAAATATCAAAAGATTTTAAAAAAAATCGGGTGGCTAAAACCTCCCGATTTTTAATTATTTCACACTCACACCGGTAAAATAAATTTTAAACTTTCCATCTTCAGAAGGAAAGTTTGTTGCAGTTTTAACGCCTTTATTTTTCAAAGTATTTTCCCATCTTGTATTTAAGGAGGGTTTTGCTACACCTTTACTTCTGTAAACCCACTCTGTTACCATATAATTTTTATCAATGTATAAATCGTAAGCATCGCCGGGAGTATATCCATCTACGTTGTTATATTGTACAGTAAGCATGGTGCTGTTCGCCTTACCAATTGGCGCTTTTACATTATCTTTTTGAGTAAGCGTACACCCCTTGTCCATCACTGTATGAAAAGGAAAAAGCAACCAATATTGGTCGTTTATAAATTTACCATCTATATTTTTCATAGCTGCAGACTGAATTGTATCTCTGCGGTAGGTAACGGTTTGTTTTGGCGCCGTCATGGTTACAATATTTTGTTCCATATTCCACTCCCAACTGCGGTATGTAATTGGGAAAGTATCTCTTTTTACATTAAATGTAAAAGACATAGATTTTGCTTTTTTAAAGTCTTTTATACCGTAAGCATTAGCAACTTTTTGCGCAAGTGCATTTCCGTCAGTTTGAGAAAAACCGCTGTAAGCAAAGAGTGAAACTAAAATAAATAATAAAATATACTTTTTCATAAAAATTAATGTTTAAACAAATATAATTGTTGTTTTGATTAATAAGCAGGAATAGCGGAATTTTTAAATAACGAATAATATACTACACTTTAAAAAATACATCGTAAGCAAACCTCATCAATGTTCCTACTACAATTATTAAAAAGAAAATTCTTATAAATTTATTTCCTTTGTTAATGGCAAGCTTGGCACCGGTGAAACCGCCTGCAGCATTGCACAGAGCCATTGGTATTGCTATTGCCCAAATGATTTTGCCTTTTAAAACAAACAATAAAATAGAACCAAAATTGGTAGCAAGGTTTACCATTTTTGCATTTGCGGATGCATGGAGAAAATCGTAGCCCATCAGAACAACAAATGCCATAACCAAAAAACTTCCTGCCCCCGGGCCAATAAAACCATCATAAAAACCTATTACTAAACTGATGAGCAGGGAGTAAATAATATGCGTAGTGGGGGAGTGCGCCTTCTCTTTGTGCTGACCGAAATCTTTTTTTACAAAAGTATATATTGCCACAAGCGATAAAACCACTAACAATACCGGTTTCATAAAATCGTTATGCATTTGTGTAAGTAAACTGCTGCCTGCAAAAGATGCCAGCATCGCAAGTGCCATCATTGGCAACAATAATTTCCAATTAATAACCACTTTTTTTACATACTGTGCAGCAGCAAAAGCAGTTCCGCTGAAAGCAGGAATTTTAAGCGAACCTACAACTGTTGATACAGGTAATTGAGGGAGTAGAATGAGTCCCATAGGCGTTTGTATTAATCCGCCACCGCCAACAATGGCATCTACAAAACCTGCGGCAAAAGCGGCAATACAAAGTAAAATTATGGTGGTTGTTGCCAAGATGATGTGCTTATCCTATTTTAAGAAAACTGGCAGCGATGCCTTTTATAATGGCAGAACTAAAACCCTGGTGTTCCATTTCATTTAAACCTGCAATGGTACAGCCTTTTGGCGTAGTCACTTTATCAATTTCCTGCTCAGGATGTGTCTTTGTAGTGAGCAATAATTCTGCTGCACCTTTAACCGTTTGCGCTGCTATTAAACTTGCAGTGGCAGCATCAAAACCAATTTCAATACCACCCTGCACGCTTGCACGTATGTAACGCATGGCATAAGCAGTGCCGCATGCACCCAATACGGTAGCGGCATTCATGAGCTTTTCATCTATCACTACGGTTTTTCCCAATGCTGCAAAAAGAGCTTCTGTGTATGCAAGTTGCTCGGTATTTATTTTGCCTGAGCTAAGGCAGGTAATACTTTCCTGAATGGCGATTGCAGTGTTTGGCATGGCTCTTACAACCGACACATCATTGCCTACAATGCTTTTAATTTCATCTAAACTAATGCCGGTAACAACAGAAATCAGCAATTGATTTTGGCTAAGCCTACTTGCTATTTCTTCCAATATTTCTTTTATTTGAAATGGCTTTATGGCTAAGATAATCACATCAGCATTTGCTGTTGCTTCTTTATTGTTAGTTGAAATATTTATACCTTTTTCCTGAAGCCATGCAAGCGTAGCAATATTTCTTTTTGTTACGGTAATATTTTCTGCTGCGCAAAAATTACTTTTTAAAAGCCCTGCGGCTATCGCTGAGCCAAGGTTTCCACCACCGATGATTGCTATTTTCATGAAGTTAGTATTGAGTAGTTAGTATTAAGTATTGAGACACAAGATGTGAGCTATGGGACACAAGATTTCATACAAAAGATGAAAGACAAAAGACAAGAGAAAACTACTCGCTGTCACAGACTTTCAAAAGTCCCCCTACAGGGGGGATTTAGGGGAGCTGTTAACCCAACTCCATCATCTTCTCAAACACAACTTCATATTCTTTATTGGCTGCTAAAAGTTCAGCAGTTATATTTTTATAGGCGTTTTCTGTCTGCACGAATTTTACATTGTTGCTGTAAATATCTGGGTTGCCAAGCTCCGCTTCCAATCCTACTTTCTTTTTAGTTAGGTCAGCAATTTTTCCTTCAAGCGAATTAAACTGTTTTTTTATTTTGTCAGCCTCTTTATTTATTGGAAGATTTGCTGGCTTAACGTTTTTTTTTACTTCAACAACTTTTTCTGTTTTAGTTTCAGCTTTTAAATCTTTCTTCTCAGCAAGTTTAGCTTTTTCTCTTCTTTCTTTCCAATCTTCCCACTCGGCATAAGAGCCTTTAAATTCTAAAATTTTATGATCTTCAATTTCCCATATTTTATTGGCTATCCTGCTTATAAAATAACGATCATGACTTACCAGAATAATGGTTCCTTCATATTTGTTCAAGGCTTCCACCAACAAATCTACCGAGTGTATATCAAGGTGATTGGTAGGTTCATCCAGCATTAAAAAATTAGCTTTACTGGCAATCGTTTTTGCCAATGCTACACGGGCTTTTTCTCCACCACTCAATACCTTAATTTTTTTATCAACTGCATCTCCACTAAATAAAAACGAACCGAGCAAACTTCTTAATTCCAAATCATTTTTTCCACTTCTTGCTTCCTGCATTTCTGCTATCAGATTATTTTCCGGATTCAGTACTTCCAGTTGGTGCTGTGCGTAAAATGATTCTTCTACATTATGACCCCATTCCCTTTGTCCTTCGAATTCTTCTGTACCAACAACTATTCTAAGTAAAGTTGATTTTCCTTTTCCGTTTGCACCAATCAATGCAATTTTATCGCCTCTGTCAATTTCTGCACCTGTATTTTCTAATATTTTTAAATCGCCAAAACTCTTGCTGACATGTTTAAGCGCCGTTACAACTTTACCGGGCGTTTTGTTCAGTATAAAATTTATTTTCATATTAGGACGCTCAATATTTACGTCTTCAATTCTTTCAATTTTATCTAAGCGCTTTACTATGCTTTGTGCTGCTGCGGCTTTACTTGCTTTTGCTTTAAATCTTTCTACAAATTTTTCCTGTTGGCGAATGTAATCCTGCTGGTTATCAAAAGCCTTTTTTTGCATATCAATCCTGATATCCTTCTCCTCCATATAATAAGAGTAATTACCTGCAAAAAAATGTAATTCACGTTGGTATAACTCAACTATTTTATTTACCATTCTATCAAGGAAAAAACGATCATGGCTTACGATAACCACGGCACCCGGATAGTTTGATAAATATTTTTCCAGCCACTCAATACTTGGAAGATCCAAATGGTTGGTAGGTTCATCCAGCAGCAATACATCAGGATTCATCAAAATCATTTTTGACAAAAGCACCCGCATGCGCCAACCACCACTAAACATTTTATATTGCTTGCCCAGGTCTTCGTTTGCAAACCCAAGACCCTGTAAAATTGATTCCGTTCTATGGTGAATGCTGTAACCGTCCAACACATCCATTTCATGCAAAAGATCTGCATATTTTTCCGCCAGTTTTTCATCACCGGTTTTCTCCAGTTCTGCTCCCACAATATCCATTTCTTTTTCAATGGCTTTTACTCTTTCAAAAGCGCCCATGGCAACTTCTAAAATAGATTCATCGGTTTCAAAACCCAACAGATCCTGGTTTAAAAAACCTATCGTAGTTTCCCTTCCTTTTTCTACCGTTCCTTTGGCAGGGGAGTATTGCCCTGTAAGCACTTTTAGTAAAGTAGATTTGCCGGTACCGTTGTAACCGATTAAGCCAATGCGTTCTCCCGGCTGAATATGCCATGTGGCATCTTCCACAATTGTTCTTGCACCAAACTCAAACGTAAGATTCTGTAACCCTAATAACATTTTTTGAAATTTTTGCAAAAGTAACGTTTAATAAGGAGAGTTTTCAAGTGAAAATGAGTGTATTTAAAAGGTTAACTATTTTACAATATTTTGTGTCAGCATAGTCTTATCAGTACATTTGCGGCAAATGTTTTATATATGAAGAAATTCTTTCCTTTTATTGCCATCCTATTTGCAGCATTTGCTATCTATTTTTTATTTTTTAATAAGAAAAATAATGACCCTGATGAACCTAAACAGACCTCAATTGTTTTAAAAAAACATTCAGATAATTTTAATAAAAGCACCGACAGCGTTGTAAATGCCTACCTCACTATAAAAAATGCATTTGTAAATGCCGATACTGCCGCGGCAAAAAGTGCAACAAAAAATTTTGTAATTCTGCTTGATAAATTGCCCATAGAAGAATTAAAAAAAGATACTTCCACTATTTTTGAAACCGTGCAGTCAAATATTTCAGATTTAAAATCCAACGCCAATTCTTTATTGCAACAAACCGATATTACTGAAATGCGCAAAGATTTCAGTGCAATATCTGATATGATGTACCCATCATTTTTTACAACTATTAATTATGAAGGCCCAAAACTTTATGTAGAAAACTGCCCAATGGCCTTTAGTGATTCTATATCTGCCAACTGGATAAGCAACAGTGCAGAAATAGTTAATCCTTACATGGGAAAAAATCATCCAACTTACCACGCCGGAATGTTGGCCTGTGGCTCTATAAAAGATTCGATTGTTGCGAAATAAAGAAATTGAAATTTGCAGAAACTCCCTCAGCATACTTTTGAGTTTAAATAGAGATTACGATGAGTTTTTCAAATAGATTTTTGTTGAAATGCATTGTGTTATTTTTGATGTTTTTAGGTTTTTTCGCTGAGCTTTCTGCACAAAAATTTACCATCAGCGGTTATGTAAAAGATGCTGCAAGCGGTGAAACAATTATTGCTGCAAATGTTGCTGTTGTAGGAAAAAACAGCGCTATCATCAGTAACCAGTACGGTTTTTATTCTATTACACTCAATTCCGGAAATTATCAGATATTGATCTCTCATGTAGGTTACAGATCATCTTCAATAAATATTTCCTTATCAAAAGATACTTCCATAAATATTTCGCTTTTAAATGCCACGGCCCTTTCAGAGGAAGTTGTGGTAATAGCTACTAAAAGAGATAACAATGTAAGAACTGCGCAAATGGGTAAAATAAGTTTACCTATTGAACAGATTAAAAGTGTTCCTGCCTTTTTGGGTGAAGTTGATTTACTAAAAGTTA
>JAYTCO010000273.1:0-1676 GCA_043736415.1 Ferruginibacter sp.
CACATTTGTAAATCGCTCCGGAACTGCAAAAGGAATTTATTCGTCGGATAGTGTTGTTATGAACAAGCAAAATATTATGGATAATACTTCTTACTTTTTTAAAAAGGATACAGTAGGTACCATTAATTTTAAAATGGCCGGCAAGCCTTCTGCAACAGGCTCCATCATATTTACTCCTTAGTTATTTTTATTATTTAAGAAAAGATAACCGTCGACAAGCATGTATTTTTGTATACTTATGCTTTTACAAAATGCTCCTTATTTTGGTTACCTAGCTTCCTTGTTTTTGATTATTGCCCTACTTGTAAATGGCGATATTAAATTTAGAATTTACAATATTCTCGGAACGATCTCTTTCATTATTTACGGAATTATATTCAGTGCATGGCCGGTGTTGCTCACAAATGTTATCCTGTTTTTTATAAATATTTATTACCTGCGCAAATTATATGCACATAAAGAAGATTTTGAGTTGATTGAATTTAACGGCGACGAGAAACTTGCAATAAAGTTTTTACACTTCTACGCCGAGGATATTAAAACCTATTTCCGGGATTTTAAAGAAGCTCAACTTAAAGGGGATCTCAATTTTGTTGTGTTGCGAGATTTGGTGATTGCAAATATTTTTAGTGCTCAAATATTGGAAAACGGTGATGCGGTGGTTGCATTAAATTATACTACCAAAAAATACCGAGACTTTAAGGTTGGTAAATTTATTTTTGAGAAAGAGAGGCAGTTTTTAATATTAAAAGGAATAAATAGCATTGTATATAAGCATGTAGCAAATAAAAGTCATATACATTATTTGAAAACGTTGGGTTTTGAAGAAAATGAAGGCGGTTTTGTAAAAATAATTTAGACTTTTGCTCACAGATTCCACAGATTTTTTTCTCCTCTTCCTTCTGCGTAAATTAAATCTGTGAGCATATTAAGGTAGGAGCAGGCTCTACGACACTAATTTAGGTTTTGCTCACAGATTTTTTTTCCTTTTCTTTCTGCGTAAATTTTTTAAATCTGTGAGCATATTAAGGTAGGATCAGGCTTTGCGCTACTAATTTGAGTTTTGCTCACAGATTCACAGATTTTATCCGTTCTTTTTTCTGCGCAAATCTGCCAAATCTGTGAGTCCTACTATGAAATTCTAAAAGCAAAATCTATCGCTGAACTAATTATAACCAACAGTAAATCGGATGTAAAAAATTACCTTTACGCCATGCCCAAATATTTAGATGAATTGAATGAACCGCAGCGTGAAGCGGTACTCCATAAAGATGGTCCGATAATGATTATTGCCGGCGCAGGCAGCGGAAAAACCAAAGTACTTACCACCCGTATTACGCATTTAATGGCGCATCACAGTGTTGATGCTTTTAATATTCTTGCCCTAACTTTTACTAATAAAGCTGCAGCAGAAATGAAGGCGAGGGTTGAAAAAATTCTTGGTAATTCAGAAGCAAGAAACCTTTACATCGGTACTTTTCACAGTGTGTTTGCCCGCATATTGCGCAGCGAAGCACCTAAGCTTGGCTTTCCCAGCAACTTTACAATTTATGATACGGATGATGCAAAGAGTGTAGTAAAAACGGTTATTAAAGAAATGGAGCTGGATGATAAACAGTATAAACCAAACGTGGTTTACAACAGAATTTCATCAGCAAAAAATGCACTTGTTGGCC
>JAYTCO010000274.1:0-4102 GCA_043736415.1 Ferruginibacter sp.
AAAGAAAGCAGAAGAAATTGGATGCTATGGATATTTAAAAAAGCAGGTGAAAACAATGAACGTAATACAACTTATCAATTTTGGCAACAGGATAACCACCCAATAGAGTGCAGTACCGAAGAAATATTAGCAACTAGAATGAATTATTTGCATGAGAACCCTGTGAGAGCAGGCTTTGTATGGAGGGCAGAAGATTATCGGTATAGCAGTGCAATAGATCATTACACCACAAGCAAAGGACTAATAAATATTGCTCGATGAAAGTCTAAATTAGATGAGTAAATACTCATCTTTATTTTAAATCCGTAGAGACGCTGCGCTTAACTCTACGGATAGTTATAGGGGACCTGCCTCCATCTCTTATTTAGTTTATTCAATAGATATCGGCTCTATTGAAGCGTGACACACCAAACAAAGGCAAACAAATATAACCGGTTCGGAGTAGATTTGTAAGGTGGTCGGTTGGTGAAAAACACCAACCTCGGCTTTCCGTCAATGGCCGGAGCATTTTAAACCGGGAAGACCAACAAAGGCTAGAAATCCTTTATAAAATAAAATAAAATAGCAAATTCAATGAAAATAGTCTTCATCCTCTTATTCATGTTTCCATTAGCTCTTATTGTGAATGGACAAGTGGTAGATTCCACCCGAATAGACTCAATATTCCGGAAGTTCAACCGTAATGATTGTCCCGGTTGTGCAGTCGCCGTGATGAATGCAGGCAACATCATTTTTGAAAAAGGATATGGAATGGCAAACCTTGAGCACAGCATTCCAATTACTTCAACCACAGTATTTGATGTTGCTTCTGTATCTAAACAATTTACTGCTTTTGCCATTGCACTTTTAGTTAAGAAAGGAAAACTATCACTCGATGATAATGTACAGAAGTACGTTCCCGAACTTCCTGAATTTAGTAAGCCAATCACGATAAGGCATCTCGTTCATCATTCTTCCGGTCTCCGCGATTATGGAGCATTGCTCATTATGACAGGATGGAGAATGGATCATCCTGTTAATACCACAGATTTTATCAATATAGTCTCAAAGCAAAAAGGATTAAATTTTACTCCCGGTGAAAAATTTATGTATTCCAACACCAATTATGGTTTGTTGGGACTTATTATAGAGCGGTTGAGCGGACGTTCTTTTTCGGATTTTATGAAAGCAGAAGTATTTGATCCTTTAGGAATGAGCACTACCATTGTTCGCAGTGATCCGTTAAAGATCGTACCTCACCGAGCTTCCAATTACACATTTACAAAAGAAGATGGATACAAGCATAATAATGTGTGGGGTTTTAGTAAAGTGATGGGACCAAGCAGTGTACATACTACATTAAGTGATTTGGCAAAATGGGACGGGAACTTTTATCATGAGGAAGTTGGTGGTAAAGGCATACGCCAAACTATGTATTCGCCCGGAAAGCTCAATTCCGGTAAAAACTCTATCTATGCTTTTGGTCTTTTTACCGGCATGTACCGCGGTTTACATACAATATCTCCCCTACTAGCGCAGAGATGCGAACCCCTACTAGCGCAGATATCTAGCGCAGAAATGAGGCGAGGCCTTTGTGCGTTTGCTTTCTGTGCGGTGCTATTATTATGCATCCAAAACAAAACCCCCACTGGCGCAGAGATGCGTACCCCTACTGGCGCAGATATCTAGCGCAGAAATGAGGCGAGGCCTTTGTGCGTTTGCTTTCTGTGCGGTGCTATTATTATGCATCCAAAACAAAACGCCTTTTCATATTAACCGCACAGATAGCATTCCGCACTTTTGCTCTGCTACATATCTGCGCTAGAGTAAGTTCAAAAAACATTTGTTTGAAAACCCTCCATAACTATCTCTATAGTATTCGTAAAGAATCAAAATTTAACTCCTAAATTTTGGGAACTCCAATTACATTTGAAGACTCGATTATGTCTTTATTTGATTCGTTGTTTAGTTTGTTATTGTATATCATCAGCGTTACTCCAGTAGTATTTTTTGTTTCCTCCGATACAGATAAAGAGATACCTACATTATCACCGCCCTTTTTACCCCAGCTAATGCTTAAGGGTTGAAAGAAATTTTCTTTTGGTTCATATGTATATTCATTATCAGAAGTTCCGAATAAATTTATCAAGCTTTGTTTGAAACGGTTATATTTTTGATAGATCGGAGAAGATGGACTAACTTTTAAAACTATCTGATAAAGTTGTCCCTGTTTATTAAAGTATGCAACTGCTGATTCAAATTTTAAAACATCATATTCGAGGTATTCTATATTTCTAATCACAAATAATGTTTTGTAAGCTGTTGGTTGTAAAGAAAGAATTTTAAAAACTTCAGCGTAAGAACTTCCGAACTTAATTCCTTTAAAAGAATTATTTTCTTGATACTTGTAATAAGTTGATGTTTTTTGTGCATCACATACAGTAACATTTAACAGAATACAAGAAAAAATGAAAAGCAACCTAATAATGCGATAGGTTTGGCGTTGTGTTAACTTCATGATTAGTATTTAAAATTTAAGAAATGCAATTGGAAAAGTAGTTTTTAAATGGAAAAAGTTGCTTCTATATAATTCCCTTCTTGCCTGGTGATGATGATGGTAATTATTCTTTTGGTTTCATCTTCAAGTTGTTTTTTTATTTTTTCGAGTTCTGGTGGGTTTCCTGTAATATACAAGTGTTTGTTTTCTAGTAGAAATTTAGCTTGTTCACTCATAGTTTAAATGATTTTTATAAATGCATTGTAAAATACAATTAATTAGTTAACCCCACTATCCTCAGCCTTCGTTGGTGCACACTCTTCAAATTATTAAACGCCTAGGCTTGGTCTCATATCTTCGTAAAATCAGATTATGAGGTCAAAAAATGTTACTTTATATTCATCTGATTACAATTTATGGAAGTATGGCAGCAACCTGAGCCGCTGGTCTAAACATGCTTTATGCAATGTACAGTCAAAGGCAAGTCTGTCATACTTTATCATACCGAGCTTCAATAGTACTTAGGCACTTTACTAGATAAATGATGCTGTATAAAACATGAGACAAAGCGGTTTATGATATTCCATTCTTGTATTATTTTATTCACCTTAAAAGTAAAATTATGCTAAAGTATTCCGTTGGCTTAGACGTATCTTCTGCAGATATTCATGCTTGTTTTTCAGTTATTGATTCACAACAAAAAGTAAAAGTTATTTCTTCAAAAGTGATTAATAACAACTCAAAAGGGTTTGAAGTTTTAATTACCTGGATAGAAAAAAGTAGAAAAATTAAGGAACTCCCACTAGTAATTGGGATGGAGGCTACAGGCATTTATCATGAAGAATGTGCATATTATTTGCATGATAAAAAATATGTAGTATCTGTAGTATTACCCAATTATGCAAAGAAGTTTTTGCAGGCAAGTGGATTAAAATCAAAAAATGATAAGATTGATGCAAAAGGATTAGCACAGATGTTTGCAGAAAGATCGTTTAGATTGTGGCAACCTTTAGGAAAATTTTATTATCAATTGAGAGGCTTGACGAGACAACAGGAATCTTTACAAGAAATAAAAACAGGAATAAAAAATCAGCTAGAATCTTCTCCGCCTCCCTTGGTACCCACCCTTCAAATCATCAAACGCCGAGGCTTGGTCTTCGACCAGCCGCCCCAATTATAAAAAGTTTTTAAATAAAATATTACAGGGCAGCGGCTAGTCAAAGACCAAGCCTTGGCGTAGTGTGAATAATTTACCGAGCCTAGTAGAAGAATTAAAATTCAACAAAGTCGAGATAAAAGATTTTGTTCGTAAAAATTATTATAAATATTTCGTGTAACTTTTCAATCCACAAGGTAATGCTGCTCGGTTAGCACCTAATATTTAAAATCGATATCATTTACAATAATAAAAAAATCAAAATAACCAATATGAAAATAAAATCTCTTTCAATAATAACCCTCGTTTTTTTATTTCTCATCGTTGCACATATGAATCCCTTATTTGCACAGTCTCAAAAATTTATTAACGAAGACTCTGATGCTAAAGCAATAAAAATTGCTGATGAAGTAATGAAAGCCAGTGGTGGTATTAAAAATTGGGATGCCACACATTTCATAGCCTGGAAT
>JAYTCO010000275.1:0-9654 GCA_043736415.1 Ferruginibacter sp.
GGCATTTAAAAATGCATCAATCATATCAAATGCCGGAGCTTCCCTCACATCATCTGTGTTTGGTTTAAAAGAAAGTCCCCATATTGCAAAATGCTTACCGCTTAAATTGTTGTTATAGAAAGAATTTATTTTTGGTATTAGATGCAGTTTCTGTTTTTTGTTTACATCCATTACTGCATCCAAAATCTGAAAATCATAATCAACCTCATCAGCACTTTTTGCTAGTGCTTGCACATCTTTAGGAAAACAACTTCCACCATATCCAATACCCGGAAAAAGAAAACGTTTCCCAATTCTTTCATCACTTCCAATTCCTTTTCTAACCATATCAACATCAGCACCAATGCGTTCACACATTTGTGCAATTTCGTTCATGAAACTTATTTTTACAGCCAAAAAAGCGTTTGCTGCATATTTTGTAAGTTCAGCACTTTTTTCATCCATAAAAACGATGGGGTTACCCTGTCTCACAAATGGTGCATATAACTCATTCATTATTTTTATTGCACTTGCAGATTCTGTTCCTATCACAACCCTATCAGGTTTCATAAAATCTTCTACTGCTACACCTTCACGCAAAAATTCAGGATTGCTCACAATATCAAACGCATTACTTATATCAGCTGCTCCATTAAAAGCCTCTTCATTGCTTTTTATAATTGCATCCCTTACTTTTTCTGCAGTTCCTACAGGGACTGTACTCTTATCAATTATTACTTTATAATCTGTAGGTTTTATCAGTTTGCCAAGGTTTGCGGCCACACCCAAAACATATTTTAAATCAGCCGCACCATCTTCACCGGGTGGTGTTGGTAATGCTAAAAAAATTATTTCAGCTTTTGCCACAGCATCACTTAATGATTCAGTAAAATGTAATCTTCCTTCTTTTTGGTTTCGTAAAAAAAGCTTCTCAAGTCCAGGCTCGTAAATAGTAATTTTTCCTGCTAAGAGTTTCTCAATTTTTGAGTTGTCAATATCAACACAGGTTACATTGTTGCCTGTTTCTGCAAAACAAGTTCCTGTTACCAAACCCACATATCCGGTGCCTATTACAGCTATATTCATTTGATTATTATTTCTTATTTACAAATTCTAATACATGCTCTACAATAAAAGCCTGTTGCTCTTCATCTAATTCAGTGTGCATTGGCAATGAAATTACTCTTTCTGTAAGCCAGTCAGTTATGGGTAAATCGAAATCATTGCCACCAAAGGCTTCAAACATTTTTTGTTTGTGCGCAGGTACCGGATAATAAATCATTGAAGGAACACCTTTTTCCGCAAGATATTTATTTAATGCATTTCTATCAGTTCCATGCAGTGTTAAAGTATACTGATGAAAAACATGATTATTATTATTAGCTCTGAACGGTACGGTTATTTTATCATTGCCTGCAAAAGCGGCATCATAGTAGTCAGCAGCTTTTCTTCTGGCAGCAATATATTCGTTAAGCTTTTTAAGTTTTATTTGTAAGATAGCTGCCTGCATTGCATCCAATCTTGAATTACAGCCCACAACATCATGATAATACTGAATTTTTTGCCCGTGAGATGCGATCATTTTCAGTTTTTCTGCAAGTGCATCGTTGTCGGTAAATATCGCACCGCCATCACCAAAAGCACCAAGGTTTTTAGATGGATAAAAAGAAGTACATCCTACATGACCTATGCTTCCGGTTTTCTTTTTTGTACCGTCACTAAATTGGTAATCATTACCTATTCCCTGCGCATTATCTTCAATTACAAAAAGATTGTGCTTTTTTGCAATTGCCATAATAGGCTCCATATCTGCTGCATGTCCGTATAAATGTACCGGAACAATTGCTTTTGTTTTGGGAGTAATTGCTTTTTCAATTGCATTTACATCCATGCAAAAAGTAGCTTTATCTACTTCTATAAAAATTGGTTTTATGTTTAAAAGAGCTGCTACTTCTACAGTTGCTATATAAGTGAAAGAAGGTGTTATTACTTCATCGCCTGCTTGTAAACCCAATGCCATCATGGCTATTTGCAGTGCATCTGTACCATTAGCACAGGTAATTACGTGTTTAGATTGATGGTAAGCTGCCAGTTCTTCTGCAAAAGCAGTAACGATGGGACCACCAATAAAACGGGAGCTTTCCATTACATCTATAACCGCCTTGTCTATTTCTTCTTTAATTTTTAGATACTGCGATTTGGTATCTACCATTTGTAGTGGCCTCATATTTTCTTTTTTGCGGCGGCAAAGATACAATTTACATACGCTAAAATTGCGTACAGCACACATTCCCAACAGTCATAGCATTTTAAAATAAAATTGCCTTTACATTTGTTTAAAAATAAGCACATTGGCACTATTTCTCTATAATATATTTTTAATTTTTTATAAAATTGGCGTTAAGGTAGCTTCTTTAAAAAGTAATAAAGCAAAACTTTGGCTTGAAGGGCGTGTAAATATTTTTGTAAAACTTGAACAATGGCGCACGCAATTACCTAGAATTCAAAAAATAATTTGGATGCATTGCGCTAGTTTGGGTGAGTTTGAACAGGGGAGGCCTTTGCTTGAAGAAATAAAAAAGAACAATCCTGATCATAAAATTTTACTTACTTTTTTTTCGCCCAGTGGTTATGAAGTGAGAAAAAATTATCACCATGCGGATGCAGTTTTTTATTTACCGATGGATGGAAAGGCGAATGCGCAAAAATTTATTTCCATCATACAACCCTCGTTAGTTTTGTGGGTGAAATATGAATATTGGTTCTACTATTTAACGGAACTTAAAAGAAAAAACATGCCTGTAATATTAATATCAGCAGTTTTCAGAAAAACCCAACCATTCTTTAAATGGTATGGTGCAATGTGGAAACAAATATTACAATCCTTTAGTAAAATCTTTGTACAAAATATTGAATCTGTTTCTTTGCTACAAACAATTGGCTTTGCTCAAAATACAGTGGTAACAGGCGACACAAGGTTTGACAGGGTTTTAGATAATGCTAAAAACCAAAGCCCATTGCCTGATGTGCTTTTAAATTTTGTAAATAACAGCAAAGTCATAATTGCAGGAAGTACCTGGGAAGAAGATGAAGAAGAATTGGTACATTATGCAAACACCAATAAGGATATAAAATTCATTATCGCTCCGCATGAAATTGATGACGAACGAATAGCGGATGTACAAAAACTCTTTAAAGATTCAATCATTTTTTCGCAACTCAAAGATAATAATACACAAGCTCAGGTAGTAATTATTGATAACATTGGTATGTTGGCAAGTTTGTACAAGCTTGCAGATGTGGCTTATATAGGTGGTGGTTTTAATGACAGCGGCATTCATAATATTCTGGAAGCAGCAGTATTCGGAAAACCAATAATTTTTGGCCCTGTGTATGAAAAATTTATTGAGGCTACACAACTTGTAGATGCCGGAGGAGCTTTTAGTATTTCAAATGCATTAGAGCTGGAAAAATTATTAGATGCCTTATTAAAAGACGAAGTATTACTTGCAAATACAGGAATTATCTGTAAAACCTACGTGCAAGAAAATGCGGGTGCCACAAATAAAATTATGGAATACCTTTACGAAAAACGCCTTCTTACCAATTGATCAAACTGTCTCACAGTCTCATTCTTATCGTCCCAGCCCAACTTTAGTTTAAGTTCTCTTCTTATCCAATATTCTGCCTCAGGGTAAATGGCATAACTGTTTATTGTTTTGATGCTTCTCTCGTACATCGCATCATCTCCTCTAAATAATTCGTTTAAAAACTTAAACCTATCATTTATTCCTATTGCTTTTCTTAAATCTTTTACCGGTGTGTCTTGTAAAGTGTCGCTTAGTTCGCTGCTGTTTTGCTTTAGCCGATCATTTAAAGAAACATTGTTATTTGTAGGAAGAGTTTCATGCACTTCTTTAATATTTGGAAAAAGTGAAACAGCTGCGTTTTGTCTTCCTGCTAACGTGGGCACATCATCAATTGCATCAAACAAAACCGGCGGTTTATTTTGGTGAGAAAGTTTTGTACGGTCGTCTACATTTCTTTTTATTTCATCCAGTTCTGCCTCAAGTTCGGCTTCATCTATTTGTAAAACCTCTAAAGTTTTTTCTTCAGCTGCAGATTCAAATTTTATTTCCTGTGACTTTTCAGGTATAAATTGTTTTGCAATATTAATTGCAGTTGTGGTTGTGGTTGAACTAACCGGAGGGGTTATTTTTTGTAAATGCAAAAGCTCCGACTCAATCATTTTTACTGTGGTGAGCAACTCTGCAACTGCAGCTTTTTTTTGCAGTTTTTCACTTAATAAATTACAAAGTGTTTCCACCCGTTCCATATTGTAAAATTTAAATATTATCGATGGGTAATTGATAAATTTTTCTTTTGTGCTTCAACTATAATCTTTAATCTTTGCAGCAATGCGTTAAAGTTACGCAACACAATTATAAAATAATAAGAATGTTCATAGAACCTAATTTTAGGGGCGATAGAAAAGGTTGGATAGAAGTTATATGTGGCAGCATGTTCAGCGGAAAAACAGAAGAATTAATCCGCAGATTAAAAAGAGTAAAAATTGCCAACCTTAAAGTGGAGATTTTTAAACCCGCCATAGATAAGCGTTACGACGAAATAAAAATTGTAAGCCACGATACAAATTCCATACACAGCACACCGGTAGAAAATGCCCAGAGCATTTTATTATTGGCACAGGATGTAGATGTTGTTGGTATTGACGAGGCCCAGTTTTTTGATGCAGAAATTCCTTTCGTATGCGAGCAGCTTGCATTAAAAGGTATAAGGGTTATAGTTGCCGGATTGGATATGGATTATTTGGGAAAACCTTTTGGTCAGATGCCCAATCTGTTGGCGGTCGCAGATTATATTACAAAACTCCATGCAATTTGTATGCGATGCGGCGGCATGGCCAGCATTTCTTACCGCAAAATTGCAACCGGTGGCCAGGTTTTACTTGGGGAAAAGGACATTTACGAACCTCGCTGTAGGGAATGTGCGCAGGCAGCGGAGTGATGGTTGATTTGTTGAATAGTTAATTGGTTGATTCGATTTGCCAATTGAAAACTGAAAACTGCCAACAGTTTTGAAGCATGAACATTGGAAGATTCCCCGAGCATTTGTTTCCCGCTTTGCGCTGCAATCTTTTGCTCAAAGGCAGCAAAAGGATTTTCGCTTCAATCGGGTCTAGTTTCATCTGTAAATCTTTTTTCAGCTTTTATTGATGCGAACCATCTCCCACCAACCACTTTCCACTAGCAACTCCCCACTTCCCACTATCCTGTTCCTTCTTCCCAAATAAAGCCTTTATTTTGCAGTTGTGATGAAACGCACTTTTGCATTGCTTAAAAAAGATATTTTGCTCGAGCTTCGGCGACAGCATACTTTCTATGGCATATTGCTTTATATAGCTTCTACTGTTTTCGTTATTTATCTTTCCTTACCTGATAGCCCGGATGGCAATGTGTGGAACAGCCTTTTTTGGGTAATACAATTATTTGTGTGCGTAAACACTGTAGCAAAAAGTTTTTTGCAGGAGTCAAAAGGTTTAATGTTGTATTATTATTCCATTGCTTCCCCTGTAGAATTCATCATTGCCAAACTGCTTTTCAATATTATTTTAATGCTGTTAATGAGCAGTGTAAGTCTGCTTTTGTTTTACTTTTTTTTAGACAGTCCTGTTTTAAATTACTGGCGTTTCTACAGTATCGTTTTGTTAGGCGGAACAAGCATAAGCCTCACTTTTACATTAATGAGTGCAATTGCTTCTAAAGCACAGCAAAATGCTGCATTGATTGCCATTTTAGGCTTTCCGGTTATTTTACCACAATTGCTATTATTAATGCGCCTTAGCAAATCAGGCTTTGCAGAAGTTTTTAGGGACGGTGCAGTTTTGCAATTGGCTGCTTTAATTGCGGGTTTAGATGTGTTGGTTTTTACCCTTTCAATAATCCTGTTTCCTTTTTTATGGAAGGATTAGCTTTTATTTAGATCAATGCTAACTTTTAAAAAAATTAATTATGAAAACTATTGGTTTGGTGGGCGGAACAGGTTGGGTTTCTACCTTAGATTATTACAGATATTTTAATGAGCTCGTATTTAAAAATACTGATGGAGAAAGTACCGCAGAAGTTATCATCAACTCTGTAAATTATCCTGCCATTGCTAAACTTACTGCAGCAGGCAAGTGGAATGATATTACAAAAATAATAACGGATGCTGCACTTGCCCTACAAACTGCCGGTGCTGAGTGTATTTTATTGGGTGCAAATACAATGCATCATATTGCACCTCAGGTAAAGGCCGCCATCAATATTCCATTTATTCATATTGCTGAAGAAACAGGTAAGGAGATTAAAAAGAAAGGGCTTAAAAAAGTTGCTTTGCTCGGCACAAAATACACCATGCAATTGCCTTTTTTTAAAGACGTGTTAGCAAGTATGGGAATAGAGACCATTATACCAAACGATAGCGACATACAAATTATAAACGACGCTATTTACAAAGAGTTGGCGTTGGGAATTATTACTGCGGCTACAAAGGAAAATTATTTGCAAATAATGCAAAACCTTCAACAGGAAGGTGCAGAAGGAATAATTTTAGGCTGTACAGAAATACCTTTGCTAATAAAACCTAATGATTTTAATTTACCACTTTTTGATACCACTTTTGTACATGCAAATGCAGCAGTAAACTTTTCTTTGGGTTAATAAATCTTTCTTATTTAAAAAGGGTTTCTGTACCAGGAGCGCAATAAAATACCAAGTTTAACTAATACTCAAACAATCATTACCCTTATCTTTGCGCCGTCAATAAAAAATAGAAATATTTTGAAGAAAAACTGGTGGAAAATATTGTCTTTTCTCTTACTTGCATATACAATCATTGCAGGTTTTTTACTAAAAGTTCCCCGCCTTCCAATCTTAAACGAAACAATACGAAACATGTATTTTCATGTTTGTATGTGGTTTGCCATGATGACTCTTTTTATATTGAGCGCCATCTACAGCATTCGTTATCTAAGAAATCTTAATCACCGCTTTGATATTTATGCAGCAACTTATGCTACACTCGGCTGCGTATTTGGTTTGCTCGGATATTTTACAGGCATTGAATGGGTTTCTGTTACTTGGATTACAGATCAGGGACAATCATTTGCAAGCGTATTAAAAGAACCCAAATTAATAGGTGCTGCTATCGCTTTACTTATTTACGGAGCATATTTTGTTTTAAGAGGTTCCTTTACAGATATGGATAAACGCTCAAGAGTAAGTGCTGTATACAATATTTTTGCTTTTGCTATGTTATTTCCTTCTATCTGGATCATACCAAGGCTTGTTGGTAGTTTGCATCCCGGAGCTCCCGGCAGTGAAAGTGGTAATCCTGCACTCGATAAAAATGATATGGATTTGGGAATGAGAGCAGTTTTTTACCCTGCAGTTATAGGCTGGACTTTGCTCGGCGTGTGGATTGCTACTATAAAAATTAGAATACAATTACTTAGAGATAAAAGTTTATTAAATGCATAAATACAGGTCAATTGCTTACCGTATAATTTTCCTTTTATTGGCTTTGTGCATTAATGTAATTTCATTTGCACAGGCTAAAAAAGTAGAAATGGCAGACGAGATGAGAAGCAATGGCAAAATATATATTGTAGTAGCGGTATGCCTTACGATATTGATCGGACTTTTTTTGTACGTTTTTTCTTTAGACAGAAAATTGTCAAAAATTGAGAAAGAAGTTTAAATGTTTTTAATCTTTACAAGAACAAATAAGTAAATACTTATATTTTTATATAAACAACGATTGCTAATCAAAACAAATTTATGAGTTCTAATCAAAATTATAGTTTCTTTCAAAGTGTTGAAAGAAGCTTTGACAAAGCTGCAAAATTTACCAACTTCGACCATGGAATTTTAGAGCAGATAAAAGCATGTAACAGCGTTTATCAAATGCGTTTTCCATTAAAAAGAGACGATGGTACCATTGAAGTTATAGAAGCCTACAGAGTGCAACATAGCCACCATAAGACTCCGTGTAAAGGTGGTATCCGTTTTAGTGATGAAGTAAATCAGGATGAAGTGATGGCACTTGCATCGTTGATGACTTACAAATGTGCTATCGTAAACGTACCTTTTGGGGGTGGCAAAGGTGGTATTAAAATAAATCCAAAAAATTATTCTGTATATGAACTTGAAAAAATTACCCGTCGTTATACTGCAGAATTAGTTAAGAAAAATTTCATAGGTCCCGGTATCGATGTACCTGCGCCAGATTATGGAACCGGTTCAAGAGAAATGAGCTGGATCGTAGATACTTACCAGTCTTTAAAGCCAGGTGAAATTGATGCTGCTGGCTGCGTAACAGGAAAACCGGTAACGCAGGGTGGTGTTCGTGGCCGTACAGAAGCAACCGGTTTAGGTGTTTATTTTGGCATAAGAGAAGTTTGTAACATGCCCGAGATAATGAAAAGGCAGGGGCTTGAAGTTGGTATAAAAAATAAAACTGTAATCGTTCAGGGATTAGGCAATGTTGGTTACCATACTGCGAAGTTTTTTAGAGAAGGCGGTGCAAAAGTTATTGCATTGGCTGAATATGAAGGAGCAATTATGAATGCTGATGGGTTAAATGAAGAAGAGGTTTTTCAACACAGAAAAGCAACTGGTTCAATTTTAAATTTCCCGGGAGCAACCAACCTGTTAAACAATACAGATGCCTTAGAAATGGAATGTGATATACTTATTCCTGCGGCATTAGAAAACGTAATAAATGGCCAAAATGCCCAAAGGGTAAAAGCCAAAATTATTGGCGAAGCCGCTAATGGACCTTGTACACCCGAGGCTGATGATGTTTTTCAGCAAAAAGGAATTCTTTGTGTACCGGACATGTATCTTAATGCAGGAGGTGTAACAGTGAGTTATTTTGAGTGGTTAAAAAATCTTAGTCATGTTCGTTATGGCCGTATGGAAAAACGTTTTACAGAAAATTTAAATACACATATTCTCGCTCAAATAGAAACTTTAACCGGTAAAAAAGTGGAAGACAGTGAGCGTGCATTTATAATGCATGGTCCGGAAGAGGTTGATTTAGTGCACAGTGGTTTGGAAGAAAGTATGATTACTGCCACAAGAGAAATAATGGCTATTTGGTTATCTAATCCTGCAATACCAGATATGAGGACCGCAGCGTATGTAAATGCAATAAATAAAGTTGCTACCAGTTATCTTGAATTAGGAATCTTCCCATAAAAATTAATAATAATCTTTGAGCCTCGAAATTTTCGGGGCTTTTTATTTTACAGCATGTTTCGGGTTGATGAAAATATAAAAATTGAATAGTTTTACTGTATGAGGAAAACCAGAGCAACTTCCATGGATTCGATAAATTTTAACCGAATATCCGAAGCCATAAAAATTTTGCAACATACATTTACCGAGCAGCCGAGTTTGGATGAATTAGCAAGACAAATTCATGTTAGTCCGGCACATTTTCAAAAATTATTTACAACATGGGCAGGTGTTAGTCCCAAAAAGTTTGTTCAGTACGTTACAGTTTCTCATGCAAAATTGATGTTGAGAAATTCATCCACCAACAAAATTTTCTTATCAGCCAAACCTCCGACATTATTTGATACCGCAATAGTAACAGGACTTTCAGGCA
>JAYTCO010000276.1:0-1672 GCA_043736415.1 Ferruginibacter sp.
GCCCGACGAGGCAGAATAACCCAATACAGGTCCATTTTTATTGGTAACCCTTATAATAGAATTGTTATCCTGTGCAATAGAATCGCCGACCAGGTAAAAAAGCAAAAAAGCAATAAAAATAATTTTCCGGGAATGAGGTAGTATGGCAGGCATAAAGCAATGTGTTGTTTAGAAAATACCAGCCACTATTAAATAATGGCTTTACTAAATATAACTACCCTAACCCAATTGGCCCGATATATTCGATAAAAGCTAGAAAAGATGCGGTGAATGACCGTTTTAACGCTTTTGCGGTAGATGGAAAATCGGATTGCAGGAAAGCAGTATCAGGTAATTTGGTATTCTATTCCTGCATTTTAATTAATGCACGGTTATCAAAAATAAAAAAGAAATGCTATAAAAGTTTCCTGTTAAGGTGTCGAGGGAATTTAAATCGAAACCTCTTTACCTATTTTGTTATTTAAAAGGAACATTCACGCAGTAAAATTGACACAAATCAATTTTGCGAGAGCGATTTATTGACCTTGAGTAGTCACTTATCAGGCAGTGCATATTACAAGCCTATATTGAGGATTTTTCTTTTTTGTGGCAATATATAAAGGCACGAAAAAAGTGCTTCCGGAGGTATAAAAATTATAGTTCTTTTCTGATAAGCTTATCAATAATATCCCGAAATGTTTCACCAACAGGTAATTCCATTTCTTTTATAAAAATGCTGTTCTTACGAATGGCTGTTATTTCAGAAATGGCAACTAAATAGGACTTATGGATTCTTATAAATTTATTTGGAGAAAGTTGGAGCTCTATTGCTTTAAGACTTGTTCTGATTATTAGTGCTTTTTTTGTGCTTTTAAAGTTTATTTTAATATAATCTCCTAAACCTTCAATCCAAACAATATCTTCAAACATTACTTTTACCTGACCGTAATCAACATTTAAAAAAAAATATTCTACAGATGATTGCACCACATTGTGTTGTTTTATTGCTTTCAATTCGTAAAGCTCTTTTGCTCTGTTACAGGCTTTAATAAATCTATCCAATGGCACAGGCTTTACCAAATAATCCACAACAGATAAATCATAACTTTCCAGTGCGTATTGTTTATATGCTGTAATAAAAATTACCAACGGTTTATTTTCGAGGCTTTTAATAAACTGTAACCCCGTTAACCCCGGCATTTGAATATCAATAAATACCAAATCAATTTTATTTTCCTGCAATGCTTTCATTGCTTCGAAAGCATCATTACATGCAGTTGCCAATTTTAAAAATGGCACTCTGCTTATATTATCCTGCAGCAGTTTTAAAGCAAGCGGTTCATCATCAACGGCAATACAGTTCATCATGATTTAAAAGTTAATTCTAAAGAAGCAGTAAACCAGTTATCCCTTTTATTAATTGTAAAATGGTGTCGGTTATGATACAATAATTCCAGTCGTCTTTTTACGTTTGTCAATCCAATGCCTGAAGTTTTGTCTTTTATTGTTTCAGTTTCAATAAATTTATTTCTTACAATAAAATAAAGTTTGTCATTCTCTGCTTTAAGTTCAATTTCTATTTCCGGATTTTGTACAATACCAGTTCCGTGTTTAAAGGCATTTTCTACAAACGGTATTAACAGCATCGGCTCAATTGCATGCCAATTCTCTTTAACGTTTAATGAAACATGCA
>JAYTCO010000277.1:0-23544 GCA_043736415.1 Ferruginibacter sp.
CTTTCCTTTGTGTCTTTGTGTTTTAAATCCTACACGGTGTCCATAAAACTCCGTTCTACTTTATTAAAGATAATTGTCCCAACAAACAAAGCTGCAATAATGAATAATCCGGAGTACATTAAATGCACTCCTTCAAAACTCCCCTTGCCAAACAAAGCAAAACGGAACGCCTCTACAATTGGCGTTAGTGGATTGGCTGTGATTAACCATTCGTAGCTTTTACCTTTTATATACGATAAAGGATAAGCAACCGGCGTCGCATACATTAACAACTGCACAGCAAAACCCATCAATACTGCAAAGTCTCGGTACTTTGTAGTCAGCGACGAGATAATAATGCCGAGTCCTAAACCCATACCTGCCATCATAACCACCAGCACGGGTACCAGCAACCAGCTAATGCCAAAATAAAAATGCCCTTCCTGTACTCCAAAATAAACAAGCACTACCAACAACAGAAAAAACTGTATTAAAAATTTTATGATGTTGCTCATTACCGTGCTCAAAGGAATTACCAGCCTCGGGAAATACACCTTGCCAAATATACCTGCATTGGCAACAAATGTGTTGGAGGTTCCAGTAAGGCAGCTGGAAAAATAATTCCAGATGGCAATGCCACTCATGTAAAACGGAATAGCGTTTATACCGTCTGTATCAATATTGGCAATGCTGTGAAAAACCAGTAAAAAAACAGCTGTTGTAAAAATGGGTTGTATTAAATGCCAGATAGGGCCAAGTATCGTTTGTTTGTATTGTGCTGCAAAATCTCTTTTTACAAAAAGCAATAACAGGTCACGGTATTTCCAGACTTCATTCAACCTAAGGTCCAGCAACTTACCCGTTGGTTCTATAATCTCATCCCAGTGTTCTTGTGTAGTTATCTGTTCCATTCTATCAACTTAAAACATCTTTTAGTAAATGTTTAAGTGGTTTTGTTTTATTAATTATTTAATACCATTTCCAGTTTTCGCTTGTATGCATCATAACCAAAGTTGTTCATCAGCAGTTGATGGTTGGGTTTGTACGTTTCTTTGTTGGTCATCATTTCTTCTACAGCATTTGCAATTGCAATGGCATTATTTGGTTCTATTAATAGCCCAAGCTCGCCATTCAATAAGGCATCTACAGATCCATCCTGGTTGCCCGCTATTACCGGAACACCATAATACATGGCTTCAATAAATACAATACCGAATCCTTCTTTCGTGCTTGGCATTACATAGATATCTGCCATGCAAAAATGTGCCGTTAAATTTTCATCGGGTATGTAGCCGGTAAGTATTACGCTGTCAGTTAAACCGTGTTTTGTTATAAGAGCATCTACAATAATTTTTTCAGATTCGCTGTAACTTCCTGCCAACAGGTATTTTATTTTTCGGTTATTTCTTTTAAGAAGTACAAGTGCATCCAATACACAGCCATACCCTTTGTAACGGTCTTTTGCTGATAATCTTGTGAGCGTCATTAAAACGGTTTCATCATTTTCAATTCCGTATTGCTGTTTTAACTTTTGTGCCGAAAAATGTACAACAGGCATAGGCAAAAAAGGATCTATACAATTGTTGATGATGCTGATTTTATCTGCCGGGAACTGATGTAGGCTTTTAATTTTTTGCGCAGTAAAACGACTCACACAAATAATGTGATCACATGCAGACAACATTTTTTTCTTGGAGATATTTAGTTTGCCCCAGATTTCTATCCCATGCCCAATTAAAATAATTTTTGCTGATGGGTTTACTTTTTTTATCAGCCAGCCTGCCATTAATAAATTGATGTGGCTTAAAATAATGATGTCATCTTTCCGCCAATTCTCGGCGGCATTAAAAACGAAACTGACTTTGTTACCTGCAAAACCCGTAAAAATTTCATTGGGAAAATAAAGGTTATTACAAGCCTCCTCCTGTTCATCGTGCATACTCTTGATTTGAATAACAGCACTGTTTTGCAATCCATATTCATACAATGCCTTTCCCATTATCCGGCAAACCTTTTCTATGCCACCCGTGGCAGAAAAAACTTTAAGCGTTAAAAAAATAATACGTGGTTGCGAAATGTTATTGAAAATGTTTTTTTATTTCTTTACCTATTCCCGGCTTTATACTTAAAACTCAATACTCAATTCTCAATACTCAATACTCAATTCTCAATACTAGCTCCTCAACACCAATAACGACATTATTCTGCTCCAGTGCAAACTTCCCTGCATAAAATCTTTTACTGCTTGCTGTGTAGCCAGATTTTTACTGAACGCCAATTCTTTTACCAGCGGACTCTTTTTGAGCCATTCATTAAAAGGAAAACTGAATCCCATTTTTGGACGGTTCCAGATGGCTTCGGGAATTTCTTTTTTAAAAGTTTCTGTAAGCAATTTTTTGGGTAAACTGCCGCTGTATTTTACTTTGTCTGTAATTGAAAAAGCTGTTTTAATTACTTCGTTGTCTAAAAAAGGTACCCGTATTTCGAGCCCATGGCTCATGCTCATTACATCGGCATCCCGTAAAAGCTGGTCCTGCATGTATATATTAAATTCCATCCAGCTTGCTTTGTTTTTGGGAGTTACATGGTCAAGCAGATTAGAAGCCGGTAAATTTTCCAGCACCTGCCAAACTTCCTTTTCATAACTGCCGAGTTGTGCTGCTATTTGAGTGGGCGTAAAATGACCTCTTAAAAAAAGGTACAGTCCTTTTATTCCTTCAATACGCAGGTATGCAATGCGATTGTATTTTTTTAGATCCAGTTTGGCACTCACATTCAATAACTGTTTTGACATTTTACCAAACAGAAGTGTTTTGTTCATGCGCCTGAAAGATGGATACCCGCCATACAATTCATCTGCACCAATGCCTGACAGTACTGCTTTTAACCCAACTGAAGCTGCAAACTTACTGATGAACCATGTGTTGATTCCGTCGCAGGATGGCATATCCATCGCAGCTATTACTGCCGAAAAATTGGAATGAAAATCTGCTTCTTTTAAAAGTATAGAGTGGTGCGTGCTGTTTATTTCTTTGGCAATTAAATCCTGGTATTTTTTTTCTGAATATTTTCTTTCTTCAAAATAAATAGAGAGGGTATGCAGTTTTTGTTGTTGCACATTGTTGGCAAGTTTTGCAAGAATAGAAGAATCAATCCCGCCACTCAAAAACACTCCCACATTTTCATCAGCCAGCATTTGCCTGCGCACAGCATCCTGTGTTGTAGCAAAAATTATTTGTTTTGCGTTTTCTTCTGATGTAATGGCATTGCTGAAACTGAAAAAAGAAAATGATTGTAAGCTTGTATTTTTTGTATTAGAGTCATAAACAAAATAACATCCCTTTGGTAAAGGCTTCACATGCGCAAGAACAGTTACCGGCTCGGGTATAAAACCGTAAGCAAGCTGGTAAACAGGAGCATCCTTATTTCGTTTCTGTAAATAGTCAATCGGTTTAAATCCCCTTATTTCTGAGGCAAAAACCAATCCACCGGTATGTGTTGAATAATAAAGCGGTTTTATGCCTGCAGAATCTCTAACCAGGTAAAGCTTTTTATCTTCATTATCCCACAAAGCAAAAGCAAACATACCATTAAGTTTACTAAAACTTTGCGTATTCCATTTGGCAAAAGCTGCAAGTATAACTTCTGTGTCAGATGTAGTATGAAAGACCATACCTTCTGCCTGTAAGAGCGTTTTTAAAGTAGAAAAATTATAAAGTTCGCCGTTATAGGTAATAGTGTAACGCTCCTCATAATGCATCGGCTGGTGGCCTGATGCTGAAAGATCCATAAGGGATAATCTTCGGTTTCCTAACACCAAATGCTCGTTTGTTGCTGTAAAAATTCCTTCATCATCCGGGCCACCGTGTTTTAACAGCTCACACATATTGGCTACTGTTTGTTGCAGAGTTTCTACAGGTATTGATGGATGAATAATCCCTGCAATTCTACACATTATTCGTAAGGCTGTTTATTCTTTTTTTTGATATATAATATTCATACCTGTTGCTGAAATCTTTACAAGTGGCTGCAAGCCCTTCTAAAAGATTTATGGAGTGTCTCCAGCCCAGGTTGTTTAGCTTGGTTACGTCAAGTAATTTTTGCATGGTGCCATCAGGTTTTGTCGTATCAAAAACAAGTCCTCCGGTAAAGTCTGTGATATTTTTTATGGCTTTGGCCATTTCTTTTATAGTATAATCTATGCCACAACCAATATTAATGATAGAAGGATCTTCGTATTCATCCATCAAAAAAATACATGCCGCAGCAGCATCATCCACATGCAAAAATTCTCTGCGTGGTTTGCCTGTACCCCATATAGTTACTGTAGGTTCGTTGTTAATTTTTGCCTCATAAAACTTTCTTATAAGTGCAGGCAGCACATGTGCATTTTCAAGATCATAGCTGTCTCCCGGTCCATAAAGATTTGTAGGCATAACGCTAATGAACCTGCAGCCATATTGATGATGATAAGCCTTGCACATTTCTATACCTGAAATTTTTGCCATAGCATAAGGTGCATTGGTGGGCTCTAAAGCACCGGTCATAAAATAATCTTCCTTTATGGGCTGTGCTGCTATTTTTGGGTATATACAACTGCTCCCTAAAAACAATAATTTCTCAACACCACTTCGGTATGCCTCATGTATAACATTATTCTGTACGGAAAGGTTATCGTAAATAAATTCTGCACCATACCTTTTGTTGGCCATAATGCCGCCAACTTTTGCAGCCGCCAAAAAAACGTACTGTGGTTTTTCTTTTTGAAAAAATTTTCGCACGGCGTTCTGTTCTCTTAAATCGAGATCAGCCGAGTTTTCAGTTATGATATACCTGAAGCCTTTTTGTTGTAGCAGTCTTAATATTGCACTGCCCACCAAACCATTGTGTCCGGCCACATATATTTTGTCATTAATGTTCATGCCTGTTGTTTTGCGCATTCATTTTTACTATTTGCATTTACGAATTAATACAGCCGCAGTTTGTTGCGGTTTAAAAAAATAATATTTTATACAATGGCCATATTTCATTCGGCTGTTTGCATTTATTTAAACCACACTTTTATCAGATCAACGAAATCTTCTCCAGATTTTTTTTATCAAATATCGCCGTAAGCGTTAAACCCATTCCCTCAATTTTCACCTTTGCACGGTTACCTGTTACTTCAAGCACTATACCTTTAAAGTTCATCAGCAGCCCCTGTTTAATTTCTACTTCGTCACTGGGTGAAAGCCTACTATTTGAAACTATTATATCATCAAATTCCTGCAAAAATCTTTTAATAATATTAATTTCTTTTTCCTTTACTGTAGCCGGTTTACCGTTCCAGTGAACAAAATTTAATATTCCTTCAGTATTTTTTACCTCCCATTTATTATTAATTGCCAGAGCTACAAAAACGTAACCTTTAAACAAAGGTTCTAATACAACTTTTTTTCTGTCACTCCATTTTTTTGAAACCCTGTTTAAAGGACAATAATTTTCTACTCCTTTATCCGTTAACAGTGCGGCAACTTTTTTCTCCCACCTTGGTTTGGTATAAACTACATACCATTTTTTTGTGTTGCTCAATTGTCAATATTTTAAAGAATGTTTCCAATTTTTAAAGCCTGTATTTCCTAACCTGGCAGAGCTTTGCTCTCCCTCAGTCCCATCTTTTTTAAAAAGAGTACGGAAGAATGCTTTTTTAAATCCTTTTTTTACAAATACAAAAATGCAACTAAAACGACCAATCTCACTTTCACAAACCAATTGCTTCTACATTAATTACTGTCTTTTTTTAAACAATTTTCTTAAAAAACCAAAAAAACCAAAAATATTTTTATATCCCGGTTGTCCGCCATCTGCTGTATAATATCCACTCGCTTCACTACCGTACCCATAGCCATATCCGTAGCCATAACCATAACCATAGCCATAACCATTTCCGTAACCGCCAAATCCGTAATTTAAAAAAGAAATTCCTCTTGGTTTTACGCCATTAAAAACAACACACATGTTCGAAAATTTATTGTCTCTCTTTAAGCCGTCAATCATCTTTAAAAAAAGGGTTGGAGTAGTATGATGTCGCACTACAAAAATAGTTACCTCGGCATATTTATTCAGCAGCTGCGAGTCTGTTACGGGTGCAATGGGTGCTGAATCTATTATGATGTAATCAAATCTTTCTTTAAGCGACGTAATCATTTCCCCAAATTCTTTTTTGTCTATTAATTCTGTTGGGTTGGGTGGTATTGGCCCTGCAGTAATTAAAAAAAGATTTTTATGGGCAGTTGGTTTTATAATTTCATCCAATGTAGTTTTACCTATAAGATAATTAGAAATTCCCGGGTCTCTTTTTACACCAAGCTCTCTGCTGAGTTTTGGCTTTCTAAGATCGAGCTCTATCAACGCCACCTTTTTACCTGTTAATGTTATACTCAATGCAAGATTGGTAGCAATAAAACTTTTTCCTTCGCCTGATATGGATGAAGTAACAAGTACAGTCTTATTGACATTGCTGAGCCCCATAAAACTTAAGTTCGTTCTCAGCGATCTAAACTGTTCTGCTATAACAGTTCTTTTTCCTTCGCTGATGGCAATGATATTTTTTTCAGGTGCCTGTATTATTTCACCCACCACAGGCACTTTTGTTTTATTTTCAATTTCTGCCCTAAACAATATTTTGTTGCTTAAAGGCTCATTAAGCTGTATAAATATCAAAAAAGCAAGCAGCCCGCATAGTAATCCCATAAGGTAATAATTCTTTGCCACCGGGCTGATGGGTCCATAAGAATAACCGCTTTCAAGTACCCTTAAATCGGCAGTTGTAGAGGCAGAAGATATGGCGGTTTCCTCCCGCTTGTTTAATAAAAAGGTATAAATATTATTTTTTATCGCTTGTTGCCTGCTGATGGCTAGCAATGCCCTTTCTTTACCCGGCACTTGCGATAACAAACTGTTGTTTAATGCAATATTGGCATTGATGCTGTTCTTTTCAATCTGGTAACCATTTCTAATATTGTTGATGTTCTCTTTGATGTCATTTTTAAGCCTGCTTACTTTTTCTTCTGCAAGTATTACGGTTTCACTTTTTTCTCCTGCCACTGCTTTTGCTCTGTCAGTTTCAAATTCAGCAGCATATAATTGTGATAGTAATCCTGATAAAATCGGGTCTGAAACCAGGCTTTGTGAGGGCACCGTTCCAGGTCTCCTGCCCTTGCTGTAAACATAACTTTGTATGCCTGCCAACATATCAGTCTGTAAATCGAGTGCTGTCTTTTTTTGATCTAATACCCGCACAATTTGCCCGTATTGTGAGCCTTGTGCAGATAAATCTGTAATACCTTCTCGGGCTCTTAGGTTTAATTCGTTTCTTTCAACACTATCCAGCTCTGCGGTAATTTTACTTAAGCGGTCATCAACAAATTTTAATGTTCTTTGTGCTATCTCGTTTTTATCGTTAATACCTGCAATATTATAAACTTCAAAAAGTTTATTTAATATAGCAATACCCTTTTCCGGAACCGGCGTTTTTATATCTAAATTAATTACTGTGCTGCTGAATGAAATGGGAGCAGCTCCAAGGCCACCAATAATCCCGCCTGCAGCGCCTGCGGCTGAATTAAATATTACAAAATAATTTTTTCCTGCAGCATTCTTGTTATAGTCTTTGTTAATAATAATTCTGTAACCTGTGCCTGCTACATGTACAATGCTGCTAAAGCCGTAAGTTGTTTTATCCAGCGTAATGGTATTATTATTCCAATTCACATCCAAAAGCAATTTGCCACCGCCATTAATGCTGTCTTTGTTAAGTGCTTCAAAATAAAGAGGTGCATTGGTTCCATACAATTCTTCAGTCTGCACTTTTCCTTCATTGTACAATGTTGTATAAAGGTCAAGTTGTTTAACAACATCCTGCATAATAGATGTTGACTTTAAAACAAGTATTTCATTCTCTACGATCTTCTTTTCGCTAAAAATATTCAGTGCATCAAGTACCTTACTGTCGCCTCCGCCTTTTTGTGGGTCTTTTAGTAAAACTTTTGCGGCAGCCACATAAATTTTGGTTTGGGCACGCAAATAAATAAATGAAATGGAAAAAGATATTGCAAGAAATATTGCAAGCAGAGGCCAAAACGGCAGATACCGCTGCAGTATTTGAACAAGTATATTGGCTTGCGGTTTATCACTAAAAAATTGATCTTCGTCCATACCGGTATTACCTATTTAACTACCCTGTTTAAAATGATGAGAAGAAACGATACACCCGAAGCTACAAGCGATAAGGTAGTCTGTAATTTTTTTCTTCTTTCTTCTTTTTCAAATTTTTCAGTTTCTGCAGATACAAGAATAATATCGTTCGGTTGCAAATAATACAACGGCGAGGAGAAAATAGAATTATCCTCCAGATTAATATGTTTTACTTTTCTTGCTGTCCCCTCCTCTCTTATGATGGCAATATTGTTTCTTTTTGCATTCGCCGTTACATCACCACTCAATATTAATGCATCAATAATAGTCAAAGGTTCATCAGGCATATTGAGAATTTGCGGGGTGCGCACTTCACCCATTACGGTTACTTTATGGTTTAAAAAATTTACCTGCACTATAGGCTCTTTCATGTATGCCAGCAGTTTCTCTTCCAGTTTTCGGGAAAGTTCTTTTCGGGTTGTTCCTGCTGCCTGCACTGTTCCGAGTCTGTGTAGCAAAACTGTTCCGTCTTCCTGCACAACGTAACCGCCTGATTTTGTTGAGCTTCCTCCCACCGATCCTGCACTGTTAAAAAATGCATCTTCAGCTGTACTCAAACTGCTGACAGCTATAGAAAGTCTGTCGCCCTTCATTATTTTTAATTCAAAATCACTTGTAACTGACCCCACAAGTGTAGTATCTTTTTTTAAATTTTTAAAGTAGGAAGAAGGTTGGGTAACCTTGCAGGAAACCCCCATTAAAACACATAAAATAAATAGAGAAAAGAACTGTACAAAGACAACTTTTCTAAAACATAAGCTCCGGTAAATTTTACTCATCATCAGATTAATTGCCAGAAAGTTACATTGATTTTCTGACAGTATTTGGTTAAAACAAAAATCGTCAAAAATATTTACTGTTGCACAGGATTAAAGCAAAAACTTGTATACATATTTTGCGCTTGTGTGGGTAACTTATATTAAACGGAGCAAATTATTTTATATTACCCATCTCGGAAAAAACCTTTTTAAATACTCAAGAAAATACCTAAATAAAATCGATTTTGTATTTTAAAGATTCGTACTTAATATTTGACAATTCGTTTAGTTCTCCTGTCACCTGTAGTATTAATAAGGATCAAAACATAATTTCCGGCACTGAATGAAGAAAAATCTACATCAATAGTGCTGTTTCCATCTTGTACAAAAACATTTTTCTTTAAGATCGTTTTGCCTGCCAGGTCTGTAATACTTAAATCGAAATTTCCTCCTTTTGCTGTTGCAACATTGATCTTTGCAGATCCCCTTACAGGGTTTGGCACGGCACTTAAGATCTCAAACCCGATTACCTCATTTAGCAATGTCACAATGCCGCTGTATAACAGCCTCCCATCCGGCAATACAATCTTTAATCGATAATAATTTTTGCCTATGATGGGGCTCTTATCAGTGTAAAAAAATTCCTGCAAACACCTAACGTCTGATGCTGTTTGCTCGTTGAGTAAACCAAATGTTTGTCCGTCAATACTGCGTTCCACTGTAATTTTTACGGAAGCGACACCAACACAGGTAATCTTCCAGTTAAGTATATTAACATTTGCCTCATTTTTGCCTTTAAAAAAATCTACTGAAACCGGTCGAACAGCATTTGAATCTATACCACTTGCATAAGTGCCGCCACTAAAACTTGTAATGCCATTAAACTGGGCATATAAAACACCGTTAATGCCGGCACCTGTTGTGTTTACATCCGTAAGCACTATAGCATTTACAACCCCATTTGGTTGCACATGTGCAGCATCTCCGTTAAATGCACCACTGTTTGTTTTAAACCAGTTGGTCTGTTTTATAATACTGCCAGGGTTAGCCTGCGCATAATAAAATGCTGCAGAATCAGCTGCATTTTTTTCTGACGCACCGTAAAACAACCGGACTTTCACAGGAGTAACCGGCTGAACGTTAGCCACGTCAATGTTCCAGTAACGCTTCATGGTAAAAGTACCTTTTGCAGTTGCACCACTGCCGCTTGTAGCAGCAAATAAACCAGCATCGAGCTTTAAACTAGCCATTGCTGCAGCTTTGGACGCAGTGTTTGTACCCCACTCAACAGCAAGTACCGATTTATTGTCCGCATCATTGTAATAGGTCCACCCCATATCATCACAAATAGCCATAAGCGGATAAACGGCCACAGAAGTTTCCAGGGCTACACTAATAACTTTAATACTTTGTGTGCTGCTTAATGTGTCATTTAAAGGCACAGTATCACCGGGAAGATTAACATATACCGTATAATAATTAATACCCGTGTTTATTGCATTAATTCCTCCAAAAGAAATGATTTCACTGCCGCCATTTGCAATAATGGTAGCGTTTGTCTGCGAAAGTGTTTGGCTGTTAGCCCCCGTAATTTTAAGTGTAATGCTGGCAGCATTTACTGCTATGTTGTTGGTACCCGTATTGGTTAGCTGTACACTTATTTTTTCGGTGTTGTTGCTGCATATTATACCTCCGCTGTTGGGTAAGGTGATATTTGTAAGAGAGGCATCAATAAGTATTTTTAATTTTGCGTCAATCATAAATCTGTTCGTACCTGTCGTTGAATTGTCTACCCACGCAGCACCTGCCGGCGATGCAAAATAAAAAGTATTTGGCCTCAGCGGCGCTTCTGTCTGGCGCATTAAATTAAAATTGGTTGTTGTAGTTTGTCTCACGCCAATATAAAAATTACCTGTACCAATGGAAACTGCAGGAGAAATTGGGATGGTATTTACCCCTGCAACCGAGTTTTGTAAAGTAGTTTCAAAAAGAAGACTTCCCGGTGTTCCACCCATACCCGTAGCATCCCATACACCAATTTTAAACGGCTGCCCGCCCGCAGAAAAATATACAGTCGCCTCCGATAAAGATGCAGCAGCTGAATTATAATATTTTGACAACAGATCTATTGTCCTTCCATTTAAGCCCGCTGTGCCTGTACTTGTATTTCCTTCAGAGTAGGACCAGGTGTCTGAATTAACAATTTGCACAAAACTTCGGTTATTGTTACTGTTATCATCATCGGCGGGAACGCTAACCAAAATATTATTTGTGCCTGTTGTTGTCGGCGTAAAAGCAGCAAAATTTACCGTTGTCCTTGCTCCGGGTGCAAGACTTGCAATGGTCTGTACATTATTAAATGTATTTGCACCTGAGATGTTTAAAGTTACAGGTAAAGCAGTAAGCGTATTGACACCATTATTTAAAACGGTGGTAGTTATAAGATGGGGTACTGCATTGGCTATGGGTAACTTTCCCAAAGTATAAATGGGCAATAAAGCAGCATCGTTAGCAGTTTCATGTTTCAGTCTTATTTGTGCTCTAAAGCTGGAAGCAGTTAAAACAGTACTCCCCGATAATGAAATAGCATTATTGTATCGCCTGCAACTTAACAGCCCTGAGTTTGTATTGTTGCCGTTGGCAGTATTGTAAAAAAAACCTGCGTGGCTTGTATTATCCGTTCTTTCAATTAATACCTGTAAGTTATTGCCCGCTGTTCTTACAAAACCTGTTGTAAGCGGTATTTCCGTAAAACCTATTGTCGATAAAATAACAATACCGCCTGCTGCACCGCCAAATACCTGCGTATAACCTGCTGTGCTGTATGTACCCGTTGTCATTGTAGTTGTACCTGCAGGTACTTCCATCAGGTAAATTTTTATCATGGCAAAACTGGAATTGGTTCCCACCTGGGCCACATTAAAACCTATTTTATTAATAGCAGAGGCCGCAGCAATAAAGTTGGAAGCACCAATTTCTGTTTCTGTGTAAATACTTTCATTTGCGGCATACAGGTTTGTTGCAAATGCTGAAGTACCCGATGTAGAAGGGTTTCCGGTTATTTCTACAGTTTGCGAAAACGAAATAAACGTGCACAACAGGATTGTAAAAACAAGTAAAGTTTTTCTCATAAAACAGTTTTTATTAAAGTAAGTAATTTAATACTAAATACGTATAATTATTACAAATTTCATGGTAATTTTCCACTCTAGCCAGAAGCTACAAGCGATAAGGTAGTCTGTAATTTTTTTCTTCTTTCTTCTTTCTCAAATTTTTCAGTTTCTGCATATACAAGAATAATATCGTTCGGTTGCAAATAATACAACGGCGAAGAAAATATAGAATTGTTTTCGAGATTAATATGCTTTACTTTTTTTTCTTTCCCATCTTCTCTTATAATGGCAATGTGATTTCTTTTTGCATTCGCTGTTACATATCCGCTCAATATTAATGCATCAATAATAGACAAAGGGTCATCAGGCATATTAAGAATTTGCGGAGTTCGCACTTCACCCATTACAGTTACTTTATGGTTTAAAAAATTTAACTGCACTATTGGCTCTTTCATGTATGCCAGCAGTCTTTCTTCCAGTTTTCTGGAAAGTTATTTTCTGGTTGTTCCTGCTGCCTGCACTGTTCCAAGTCTGTGTAACAAAACTGTTCCGTCTTGCTGCACCACGTATCCCCCTGCTTTTGTGGTACTACCTGCTGTACTGCCTCCCCCCGAACCTGCACTGTTAAAAAGTGCATCTTCAACAGTACTTAAACTGCTTAGAGCTATGGAGAGTGTGTCGCCCTTCATTATTTTTAATTCAAAATCGCTTGTAACTGATCCCGCAAGGGTAGTATCTTTTTTTAGATTTTTAAAGTAGGATGAAGATTGGGTAACCTTGCAGGAAACCATCATTAAAACACATAAAATAAAAAGAAAAAAGAGCTGTACAATGTCAACTTTTCTAAAACATAAGCTCCGGTAAATTTTACTCATCATCAGATTAATTGCCAAAGAGTTACACGGAATTTCTGACAGTATTTTATTAAAACAAAAATCGTAAAAAATATTTTTTCAGTCCTTGTGTTCAAAGTAAAACTTATCTGCAAATTTTTGCCTGTATATTCAGGCTTTATTAACCGTAATATTTAGTTTTATATTGTTTGCAGTTACAAAAATTTACGCAGTAATTAAAGATTTTTATTGACAGTTGAATATGTTTTACCAATCATTTCAAAAGATTATTACTTAATATTTTACAAATTTTATTGTTTTTACTTCCCCATCTGCAGCAATAATCTTTAGTGCATAAATTCCCGCATGGATAATAGAAAAATTCATTGTAATCAGACTGTTTCCCCCGGCTATTTCCAGCAGTTTTTTAAATACAATTTTTCCTGCAATATCGGTAAGGCTAAAAACAAACTGACCCGCTTTTACGGTGGTAATGTTAATTACCACATTATTTTTTATCGGGTTAGGTGCTATGCTGATAAGTTCAAAACCATTTGCTTTGTTCAGCAAAACAACAATATTGCTGTACGTTAGTTTCCCGTCGGGCGTAATTGTTTTAAGCCTGTAATAATTTGCACCTGTCAATGGTTTCGTATCAGTATAACTAAAAGCCTGCAGGCATCTGGTATCAGTGGCAGTTTGCTCTGCAATCATTTCAAATAATATTCCATCCCTACTCCGTTCTGTAATTATTTTTACTGAAGGGATGCCAACACAGGTTATTTTCCAGGTTAATATATTTTCAGCGCCCTGCTTGCTTCCTTTAAAAAAAACAATATTAACAGGCAAAACAGAACCGGTACCAACACCTGCTGCATAAGTACCGCCGCTAAAACTTGTAACACCGTTAAATTGTGCATACAAAATGTTGTTTACAGTGGCGGCTGTAGTGTTCACATCCGTTAAAGCAATTGAATTTGCAACACCATCAGCAGTAACATGTGTTGCATCTGCAGTAAATGCACCGCTGCTTGTTTTAAACCAGTTTGGTGCTTTTAACGAACTTCCAGTATTGGCTGACTGATAATTATTTGCAGCAACATCCGTGGCATTCTTTTCTACAGCATCGTAAAAAAAACGTACATTAACAGGCGTCCCGGGTTCAGTAGTTCCTACATCAACATTCCAGTAACGTTTCATGGTAAAAGTTCCTTTAGCCGCTGCAGCAGATCCTGCAGTTGCTGAAAATAAAGCGGCATCCAACGTTAAAGAGGCGGTTGCTACAGCCTTAGATGCCGTGTTGCTGCCCCATTGTACTGCCAATACGTTATTTTGTAAAGCGTCTTTGTAATAGGTCCATCCCAAATCATCACAGTTGCTGGTAAGCACATAAGTATTTACTGTTGTTTCAAGCGCTACATTTCTTGCAGTTACGGTTTGTACAGCATTTGCTGTATCATTTAAAGCCTCTGCGTCACCGGGCAAATTCACATAAACGGTATCGTAATTTATACCCGGATTCGATAAGTTTACTCCCGTAAAATTTACCAGCCCTTTTCCCCCGCTGTTTATAGCTGCCAGATTGGTTGTTTGTAATATTTGAGGGTTTGCCCCCGTAATTTTTAAAGTAACAGTTGCTGCATTTGCCGCAATCGTGCTAGAACCCACATTAGTAATTTCTGCATTTATTGTTTCACTGTTAATGCTGCAGGTAGTTCCGCCATTATTTGGTAGTATTATTTTTGTAACAAATGCATCTATCGGCGTTTGCAATTTTGGATCAATCATAAATCTATTGGAACTCGCAGTTGAGTTATCAACCCAAGCCGTACCCGTGGGAGATGCATAATAAAAATTATTGCTTCTTAATGGAGATTCAGTTTGACGCAGTAAATTAAAATTGGTTATCGTGGTTTGTCTAACCCCAACGTAAAAATTCCCAACATTTACAGGTAAAGCAGGTATTATCGGTACCATATTTACACCTGCAACAGAAGTTTGCAGCGTAGTTTCAAACAATAAACTTCCTGGACTGCCGCCAGTTCCGCTGGCATCCCAAACGCCAATTTTGTAAGGTTGTCCATTTGCTGAAAAATATACTGCTGCTTGAGATAAAAGTGTTGCTGTAGAATTATAATATTTTGATACCAAGTCAATTGTGTTATTAGCACCAGCAGTACCTGTGCTTGTATTTCCTTGTGAGTAAGACCAGGTATTTGTGTTCACTATTTGCAGGGTTGTGGAAATATTATTGGTATTATCATCATCTGGTGGAACAGTAACAGAAATGTTATTAGTTCCGGTAACAGTTGGCGTAAAAGCTGTAAAATTTACAATAGCGCTGGCTCCGGGTGCAAGGGTAGCAATCGTCTGTACGTCTGCAAAACTGTTCGCTCCCGTTATGGTTAATGTTACCTGCAAAGCAGTAATGGTTTGAGCTCCGTTATTTAATACAGTAGTACTGATAAGATGTGGTACGGCATTGTTTATTGGTAATTTGCCCAGGCTGTAAATTGGTAATACCGCAGCATCGTTTGCAAATTCATGTTTAAACCTTATTTGTGCTCTGAAAGCCCCGGCTGTTAAACTTGGTGAGGAAGATAATGCAGAAGTATTATTGTAACGCCTGCCACTAAAAACTGTTGCACCTGTATTGTTTCCATTGGCTGTTCGATAAATAAAATTACTGTGCCCTGTGTTGTCTGCTCTCTCAATCAATACCTGTATATTATTACCTGTAGTTCTTACAAATGTTGTAGATAATGTTATTTCTGTAAAACCTGTTATAGACAAAATCACGGTTCCACCGGTTGCGCCACCAAACACCTGAGTATACCCGGTTGTGTTGTATGTGCCCGAAGCAAATATTGTAGTACCTGCAGGAACTTCCTTCAGGTAAATTTTAATTAAACCAAAACTGTTATTGGTTCCCAATTGTGCGATATTAAAGCCTATTTTATTAATGGAATTAACTGCTGTTGAAAAGTTACCAGCCCCTATTTCTGCTTCTGTATAAATACTTTCATTTGCGGCATATAGGTTTGTTGCAAATGCTGAAGTACCCGATGTAGAAGGGTTTCCGGTTATATCAACAGTTTGCGAAAAGGAAATAAACGTGCACAACAGGTTTGTAAAAACAAGTAAAGCTTTTCTCATCAGACAGTTTTTAATAAGGTGAGTAATATAATACTAAATACTTATAATTATTACAACATTCAAGGTAATTTCCACTTTAGATGGTAAGACAAAATAAAATATTTTAAAAAAGGGAGAGTTACAAAAGAGCGATTATAATACTGCAGTTTTTTTATAATCATAGGCTTTTTTTGCCGCAATTAATACAACAGCCACAAACAAAACAATTAAATTACTATCAATTGGACAAGGATCTGCAGGGTCTGTACAAGGATTTATAGGTTGAGCAAAAAGTTGGCCTGGCATTAGAAATAAAAAACCTGATAATAATCCAAAAAAAGTAATTCGTTTAATCAATTTCATGATTTCAGTAATTATTCAAAATTAAGGTTTGTTAACCAAAAAAAACAAACGAGAATTATTAATTAAACGTTTCATATTAATTTTTATTGCGGAAAAAAGACTGATTCTAAACCAATCTTTTTTGAAATAAACAAAACATATTTTCTCTTTTCTTACTTCAACAAACCTCTTGAAATATATTTAAAAAATTTATGCAAATCTTCTCAAATCTGTGAGCTTAACAAAACTTACTCAACCTAACCTATTTAATAAAGACTGTCTGCAGCAGTTTCTTACCATTGCTATCCACCAAAATCAATTCGTAAACACCTGCGGCAACAGCATCACTTAGCGCAATATTTTTCATTTCCTTAGCAGAAGAAATATTTATTTGTGTGCTAAAGATGATTGCACCTTGTTTAGCGATAAGTTTTAAATTATAGTTACCCTGCATTCTTTCAAAATTAATTTGTAAGGTTTTGTTTACAACAGGGTTTGGCTGCACCACAAAAAAAGGTTTCAAATCATTTTCCACAACTTTTACTATTGCACTGTATTGTACCAAACCTGTTGTAGATGTGGCTTTAATCCGATAATAGTTATTCCCAAAAAGATTGAGTGAATCTATAAAAATATATGAACCAATATTACTGAGGTTGCCTGCATTTTTATTTCCTATGCCCGTAAAAACTGTTCCGTTTTTGCTTCGTTCAATACTGTAGTGAGCAATATTTGATTCGTTGCTGTAACTCCATTTTAAGGTATTGGTTTTGTCAGAATTTTTGTCTGCAGCAATAGCAATAAAGTTTCCTGTAAGTTGTCCAGGAATTATGGCAGTTTTAAACACAATCATAAACCTGTCTGCTGCCCTGCTCGCTGTATCTGTTGTTATATTAAAATTTATATTTGTAACATCTGTTAAACTTACTTTTATTTCTGTCTGTAAAAAATTATCTTTCAAATACCCATTTAAAGGCAAATTTCCCAATACCGATGGGTCTATCTCAAAACGGTATTGTGCCATTCTTGTATTGGTAAGAGAAAGAAAAATGGTATCTGTATTTTGTAAATATTTTCTTCGTTCTACTATTACATTTTTATTACCCAATTTAATCGAAAGGTTATCATTGGCATTCATGAATTTTCTAACATCCATACCATCAAATTCATTCCTAAAAGTATTATCAAAATTAATTACTGCCTGATCTAAAAAAGACGGTGTAGAAAGTCCCACACTATGTAGATTAATTTCTAATGTAGGTTCAAATACACCTGTTCTACCAGAGGTTGCTGTACGGCTAACTGTGTTACTTCCTGATAATTTATCAGATTCTTTTATTGTGATGCTGCCACTAAATCCCCCGGCTGATTGTATAAAAAAGGCTTGACCACTTTCAATGGTATTTAGCATAGTAACACCATTAAAATAATCCCCGTTAGCAATGTTTCTACTGTATTGTATAAATCTACCTACTCCATAAAAACCTGCAAAGGGGTTCCAAACCGTAAAGCTTGTTTCCAAATTAGTTTTCGTAGCTGTTTTATAATTTATTTGAGAAGGATAAGGATTTCCGACTGATTCAAAACCGTCATTTGCGCCTATTGAAAGCGGAGCTGTAAATGTTTGCTGACCTGTCAATATTTTTCCTCTCATTCTCAAATTGGTTGCACTACCTGCTCCTGCTATATATTGTGCTCTGTCTCCCCTCACAAATACATAGTAGCCCTGTGGCCTTGCAATTGCATCACTGGTATTATTAATTTCTACATAATTATTAGTGGCTTTATTATACCATTTCATTGAACCTCTTGCAGTAGTTTGATCCGTACCTGTACTAATGGTTGAAGGTCCGGTAATTTGTGTGCCATAACCGGTTGAAACTAGACTCCCTCCTTCTCTCCACGAATCTGTAATACTTAATGTACTGCTATGAATAGGTGTTGCAAGTAAACGCCATGCTTTTACAGACATTAAATAACGCTCAATACTAAATAGACCTGTTGCTCCGTAAGTAATATTTGTTGATGGTAATGTTGTTCCCAGATCGGTAATATATGCCGTACGTGTAGGTGATGATCGCATATTTATATCACCTGTATTCAAATTTAATTTTGCATTTGCATTTAAATTAAGTTCATTTTGAATTCCAATAGTAGAATCTAATTGTAAACCCGCATTATTAGTGTTGGTTACATTATAAAAATTTATAGGCTGGGTGCCAACTGTTGCTGAATAAGTTTGTATAATAGTTCCCGCAAACACAACTCTACCTGCTCCTTCATTAAATATGTGTGTTCCAGCCCTTGATAAATTACCTAATATAGTAAGATCTGTTACCGGTGCAGTTTTAATCCCGGTTCCACTTAATGTAAGATTGTAATAGTTGCCCGTTGTAGGATTTGTTACCCCCTGATTTGTAATGGTTTGGTTTGCCAATTTAGAATATTCAACTGTACTGCCGGGTTGCAAAATTATATTTTCGATATCACTTCTCACTGAAGTGGCAGTTGCTCCTGTACCACCCGAAAAGCCGTTGGCATCTCCCGTTTTAAAAAATCCTCCTGTTTCTACTATAACCGTTTGAATACCTACAGGGCCTACAATTGCATCACTGTTAATAACAAATATACCTGATGATTTAACAGTAAATATTCCTCCATTATTAAGCGTTATGTTTCCTGATGAATTACCCACTCCTACCCCTGTAACTTCTATGTTTTGATAAGTTTGAGTTCTGATCGTTTCAGCACTGGCTCCATTAAATTGAACCACCCCCGCACTTAAATTATAAGCATTTGCCATACTTGGTTGCGTTCCTCCGGTACTGACTATTAATCTTCCACCTGTCATATTCAATGATGTATTTGTATTTCCTATATTTTTACCTGAACAATTAAATATTGCTGAGCCCGATATAAATACCGTACCTAATGGGCTGAAAGTTGCGGAGGGTGTTTTAGTAAATGAACCTGATAAAATAAGATTAAAATAATCGGGTCTGCTTGTAACAATTTGATTTGCGACTGAAGAATAATATTCAACAGTTGAACCGTTGGAGAGTGTAGACAACGTAATATTTGTTCCTATGGAACCTAATCCTGTTAATCCATTAATATTTGCAGTTCTTAATGTACCTGTGCTGCTAATATTCACTGTTGAACCACCACTTGGGGCGCTCATTATATTTGTACTTAAATCATAAATTCCATTTACAATAAAAAAATTTAAGGTCAAATAACTTTTGTTAGAAGTTAGTGTGGTTGTGGATCCATTCGCAATAGTAATATAAGAATCTAAATTTCCTGTACCTCCTATTTCAGCGGATGCACCGGTTATATTTGTTACGGAAGGAGTAGCGTTTACATAATTACCTGCTCCAATTATTCCATTTCGTACAGTTAAGGTACCACCAACATTAGAAACATTCATAGTTTTACCTAAAGAAACCTCCAGCTTACCATTAATATTAGTGGCACCAACACCACCCAAAGCTGAACTAATAATAGAATTATAAATAAAAAGAGGAATAGCATTAATATCCTGATTTTGAAAAAAAGTTATTTGTATTACAGGAATATTTATACCGCTATATTCAAAACTACTTGCGTCAGCATAACTAAATTGAGCAGATTGGTAAAGACCAATATTGCTGTTTCCACTCAATGTTATTTTAGCATTTGAGTTGATTCGAACTAAAGAATTACCAATGATTGAAGGATCTGTGTTTGACGAGCTTATAAAATTACTGTTGGCGCCTGCTAAAATCATATCTGTACCAACACCGTCGTCCAAAGTAAAAGATCCATTGCTAAATGTTAAAGTCGCTCCCGCTTCTATTATTAATTGGTCTGCAGATTCCGTTCCACTTTTAATATCAATATTAAAACCATTTCTTATGGTTATTGTATTAGCTGCACTGGTTGGTATATCAGTTGAAGGATTCCAGGTTATATTATCATTAGATGACTCCCAACTACTTTTTAGGCCCCATGATGCGCCCACTCCGGTATTTGCTGTGTTACTTCTAAAATAATCTGTTATTGCTGTATTAGGATGTATTAAATTTTTACAAAATCCTTCAACCCCCATTCCCATAGCTATCACAAACAACATTAAATTAATATAAGTCCTGAATTTGCCCAATAGGCATAAGTAAATTTTGTGCATAGATATAGATTTGATAAATAAGCGGGAATTCGCAGGAAGAAGGATTAGTAATTATGCTAAATAGTATTGATATAAAATTAAGGAGTAAAAATATAAAACAAAGAATTTTTTCGTTTGTATCAAAATGTTATTTAAAAAACAAAACTTAAAGTAGTTAAATAGTCCCTTAAAAACAATCCCAACAGACTTAAGGTTATTTCAGTACTTGGCAGTGGCTGAGGTGCACAATGCAGTAGACAGCTACAACAGATTAAGGCTTCATATGAGCTGCGCAAATTTGACTCCGCAACAGCCACACGTAATAAAAGGCACGCTCATTAAAAACTGGAAAAAAAACCTACTGTTAAGCCAAATCAGTGTCATTATAAAAAGTGTAAAGCCATATCGCCATTAATACCTGCACACTGTAAAGTTATTTCGGTATAAGACAAAATTTTTAATAACCCTCAACTTATAGAGAAGTTATAGGGAACTTATAGGGAACTTTACCGATGCATCACCCATGGATAGCCCATGTAAACTTGGTCGTCTAGCCATGGGTCAGTCAGCATCCTTACTTATAAAATTAATCTTGAATCAAAATTATTTTAGAATAGGAAGATTGTACAAAGTAATACAACCTATAAAAATCCTATGAGTTGTAAAAACAACAATCATATCCATCAAAGTTTATTATACAACACAAAAAAGCCGTCCATGTTAATAGAACGGCTTTAAACTATTTTAATTCTTTTTTATTTTACCACTAGATTAGTCACTTTTCTCTGACCTTTCGGATCTTCTGTAATTACCCTGTAAACGCCCGAATGTAATGCCGATACACTTATAGTTTTATTAAAGAAAGATGATTGCACAGATACTTTTTCATTATACATTATTTGTCCCGTACTGCTCACAATAGAAAGTTTGTATAATCCGGCTGATTTATTTTCAAACCCAATATTAATTGTACCCGCTGTTACAGGGTTTGGAAATACATTTATGTTGCTCACCTGTTTTTTAAAGGCTTCCTCAGCCCTGACAGACATGCTGTAAATGGCTGTTCCGGCAATAACATTTGCTTTTATCCTGTACCAGTTATATGCTTTATAAGCAACCACGTCCAGATAATTATAATAAGGGTTACCAAAATTATTTGCAGTAGGTATCTGGCTGGCAATTGGCTCAAAAACAATTCCATCTATACTTCTCTCAATACTGTAATTATTTACATTGTTTTCATTTTCAGTTTTAAAAATAGTGTTTATACTGTTGTCAGTATTTCTTGTTGCTGTAAGTGCTGCAAATCTTACCGGAGCTGGCTGTCGGTAAACAATCATAAACCGGTTTGCCACCCTGCTTAAAGCGTCTGTGGTAATATCAAAATTTATGGAAGTAACTGCATCCATACTCACAGGAGTTTCAATACTTAAATATTTATCAATGAGGTAACTTTTTATATTGGGATAATTTAAAACAGAGGGGTCAATGTCAAATCTGTAAGGAGCAACTCTAGTTCCTGTCAGCATTAAAAGCAAAGTATCGGTAATGCATATATTGGGTCTTCTTTCTACTATCAAATTGTAATTGCCGTTTTTAATGGCCAGGTTATCCGTTACATTCATAAACTTTCGCACATCCATATTATCTACCGCAGCGCTAAAATCGTTATTAAAGTTTTGCAGAATACCGTCTGCTAAAAACATACTTCCATTCATTGCTCTTGCATACAGATTAATTTCTAAAGTGGGAATGGTTACACCAGCTCTGGAAATGACCTGCTGGGCATTTACTGCATTTGAAAATACACTTGCAGCAAACAAAATAATAAGTAAAAAGGTTTTCATGTTTGTTAGATTTGGATTATTTACATTAAAAAAATGCTTTGGATAGTAAGCATTTAAAAAATATTTATCTGCATGTATTACACAACAGAAACTTAAATCAACAAGAGTATCTTAAACGTTTACATAAATTGATTTTCTATTAAGTATTGAAACGGTTATTGTTTTTTATTATTGTGCATAATAAAAATGTAATTAGGAAGCCTTTATTTTATTAATTAAATATCGCTAGTAAATTAATTTACGCACTTAGAGAAAACTTAACCTGTAAAAGTTTCGTGTAAATATGCAACAAAGCACGCTCAACATAAATTATTACAAACAAATAATCTGTTATATTCTCACAGGATTTATGCTGACTTATATAGATGAAGATAAAAATACACAGAAAGAATTACAAATTTTTTTTGCGGTTTCCGAGCCTTCTGTTAAGCATGGTAAGGGCAAGGCCTGCCAGAAAGAACACGGCAATCATAATGATTACATTTAAAATTACTTTAGGGTAACCAAAAGTTACAACATTTAAAAAAGGATATGGGTACCATCCAAAAACAGCTCCTCTTATTAAGGAGTAAACTAAATATGCCATTGGAAAATAAATCCAGCTTACACCCTGTTTCCATTGTAACACACCCTTTGGCACATACACAAACCAGTAAACAATAAAAAGCATTGGCACAATTACATGGAGCAAAGTATCTACAAAAAGATTCCAGCCATTTAAGGAAACAATTCCACGCAATACCGTGTTATAAACTAGGGCAACAATAAAAATATAAAGTGTGATAGCCGTTTGAACGGAAGGTCTTCTAAAAAATGATCCTGTTTTATTTTGTATGTTTAATAATAAAATACTGCTGCAAAGAGCAACCAGCAAATTGGTAAGTATGGTAAAGTAGCTGAAAAGATTTGCCATGCTTCCTGTGGTAAGGCAGGCCTGAAAAACAATAGCCGTCCAAGCCGTAACAGCAATAACAACCTCAAACATTTTTTTCAGCAAATTATCCCCCGGCTCATTTCTATAGTTCATCATAAGTTGTAACAATAGTCAATTTTATTTTAAGGTAATGTACTGAAAAATAGTTGGTGGATTTCTGGTTTAAAATTCTTTAATTGTGTCCGTCTACTTTAAGAGGAAGCAAGCTCTGCTGGAGAGCA
>JAYTCO010000278.1:0-9630 GCA_043736415.1 Ferruginibacter sp.
CAGTTACTGGGTATAAAAAAAGGGGTAAAAGTAATTGATGATTATGCACATAATCCTGCAAAATGTGCTGCATCCATAAAAGCCTGCCAACCAATAGCACCCAAAGTAATTGCATGGTTTCAGCCACACGGTTATGGCCCGACCAGATTTTTAAAAAACGATTTTATAAAAGAAATTGCTGAATCACTTCGACCCAATGATGAAATTTGGATGAGTGAAATTTTTTATGCCGGTGGAACTGCAGTTAAAGATATTTCTGCAAATGATTTGATAAGTGAAATAAGTAAACTTGGCAAAAATGCTTTTTTTGTGGAAGATAGAAATAACCTTTTAGAGGAATTAAAAACCCATTTTACAGATGATTGCGTTTTACTTTTAATGGGAGCCAGAGATCCGGAACTGGAATTTTTTAGTAAAAATATTTACGAACAATTATAGCAATCATGCATGATGAAATCCTTTTTATAAATATTGTTAAACTGGTTAATGTAAGAGAGCAAAATAAACTTGTTAGAGGAACTGATTTGGCAAAATTACCCATATTGGAAGATGCTTTTTTATTGATAAAGGATGGTATAATTACAGATTTTGGTGCAATGTTTGAACTTGAAATCAAGGTTACCAAACTTCCTAAAAATGTTATAGATGTAAGCGGACAGTTTATTTTGCCTTGTTGGTGCGACAGCCATACCCATCTTGTGTTTGCAGGCAGCAGAGAAGATGAGTTTGTTGACAAATTAAAGGGCTTAACCTATGCAGAAATTGCAGCAAAAGGTAGCGGTATTTTAAACTCTGCTCAAAAATTAAATCAAACTTCTGAAGAAGAATTGTTTGAAGCTGCCATGGCTAGATTGAAAGAAATTTCTAAAATTGGAACAGGCTCTGTAGAAATAAAAAGTGGGTATGGATTATCTGTTGAAGGAGAAATTAAAATGTTGCGAGTTATTAAACGATTAAAAGAAAATTCAGATCTTTTAATTAAGTCAACCTTTTTGGCTGGACATGCTTATCCTGCTGAGTATAAAGAAAATCACAAAGGTTATATTGATTGTATAATAAATGAAATGCTGCCAATTATTGCCCGGGAAAATCTCACCGATTTTATAGATGTATTTTGTGAAACCGGCTTTTTTTCACCCGAAGAAATGGAAGAAATTTGTATTGCCGGCGCTGCCGTGGGTTTACAACCAAAATTGCATGTCAATCAATTAAACAGCATTGGCGGCATAGAAATGGGAATAAAAAACAATGCGCTTTCACTTGATCATCTTGAAACATTATCTGAATTTGAAATTTCTTTATTAGGAGATTTTAAAGGATGCAGCACACTTTTACCAACCGCTGCATTTTTTTTAAGAATGCCCCTGCAACCCGCACGAAAATTAATAAACGCAGGGGCTGCCGTAACCCTGGCATCTGATTACAATCCCGGCTCTTCACCGTCTGGCAATATGAATTTTGTAACCGCACTAAGTTGTATACAAATGAAAATGCTGCCCGAAGAAGTTATAAATGCAGCAACAATAAATGGTGCTTACGCAATGAATTGCGAAAATGAAACAGGCTCGATAATGATTGGTAAAAGAGCCGATTTAATTTTGACCAAAAAAATACCTTCTGTTGCCTATTTGTTTTATAGCTTTAGCATCAATAACATCGAAAGGGTAATGTTGAAAGGCAAATGGGTTTAAGATTTAATATCAAATAATATTATTTTAAATATCGTAATCTAAAATTTACATAAAATCATTCGCTCAAACCATAAAATGAAACACTTTAAATTTTACGAAAAAAAGGATATTGTTTCGCTTACAAAATTGCGTCGTTTTGAAACAAAACTTGGTGAACGAATTCAGTATTTGACAAAAGGAGAATGGCCTGAAGTATTGCATGAAAATGCTGCAAAGTATGTGGTGGTTGGTATTCCCGAAGACATTGGTATAAAAGCAAACTATGGTACCGGTGGTGCAGATTCAAACTGGTATCCATTTTTACATGCATTTTTAAATATACAAAGCAATGATTTTTGCAGTGGCGAAGATGTGTTACTACTTGGGCATTTTGATTTTGGCGATATAAAATATCTGATAGAAAACAATGCTTACAATGAAGAAGAAAAAATAGATGCTTACCGGCATGCGGTTAATACAATAGATGATGAAGTTGAAAATATCGTAAAAACAATTTCTGCATCGGGAAAAATTCCAATCGTAATAGGAGGTGGGCATAACAATGCTTATCCACTATTAAAAGGTACTGCAAAAGGGTTATTAAAAAAAGAGTTGATACCAATTGCACAAATGAATGCCATTAATTTAGATGCACATTCAGATTACAGAACAATGGAAGGCCGGCATAGCGGTAATGGATTTAGGTATGCAGAATCTGACGGATATTTAGGTAAATACAGCATTGTTGGTTTACAGGAAAATTATATTTCACAGAATGTTTTGGTCGATGTGTTATCAAATCCATTTATACAATACACATCTTACGAAGATATTTTTTTGAGGGAAAAGAAAAGTTTTATACAGGCTGTAGGCCAGGCTGTAGATTTTACACATGATAATTATACGGGGATTGAACTGGATGTAGATTGCATACAGCATGCATTGTGCAGTGCACAATCTCCTTCAGGGGTTAGTTTACTTTTGGCCAGACAATTTATTACTTATACAGCCCGTCATTCCAAGGCTGCATATTTACATGTTTGTGAAGGCGCTACACAAATGGCAGATGGCAGAAAAGATGAAACAACCGGAAAATTAATAAGTTATCTGGTAAGTGATTTTATAAAAGGAATGAATGAGCGGTAAAAACTGATTTTAATAAAACAGTTTAAACAGATATGACAAAAGCTGAAATAAGAAAATTATACAGACAAAAAAGAATGGACTTATCAGCAGGTGAAAAAGACCGGCTAGAAGATCTTTTGTTGATACAGTTTCAAGGTCTGCTTATTGATATACCGGATAATATAATGAGCTTTTTGCCAATAGAAAATTATAACGAATACAACCCAATTTTAATTGAAGAATATTGTTTTTTTAAAAACCCTGCTGCAAGTTTAATATACCCCGTAACAAATTTTAAAAACAACAGTTTAATCCCTGTTGCAACAAAAGAAGATACTGTTTTTGAGGTAACCGAAAACCAGATAAATGAGCCTATCAACGGCACGCCGGTTTTGCCAGTATCAATACAACTAATGTTGGTACCCTTGTTGGGCTTTGATGTAAACGGATACCGGGTTGGCTATGGCAAAGGATTTTACGATAAATTGATTGAAACTTGTAACAGTAATATGCTTAAAATTGGTTTTAGTTTTTTTGAACCCATTGAAATAAATAGTGTAAATGAGTTTGATAAAAAGATAGATTTTTGCATAACTCCCCAGCGTATTTATCAGTTTTAAAATTAATGATTTGCTTAAAAGTTTCAGGTACTTGTTGTTTCCGTTCTCACTTATTTACGGCGCTGTAATATTGTTCCGTAATTTTTTGTTTGATAAAAAAATATTCAAATCAGCCTCTTTTAATTTTCCGCTAATATGTGTGGGCAATATTGCAGTTGGTGGAACGGGTAAAACACCAATGACGGAATATTTAATAGAACTGCTGCAACAAAAATATGCTGTTGCTACTTTAAGCAGGGGTTATAAAAGAAAAACAAGAGGCTTTGCAATAGCCAATACAAAAACCACAGCGCTCGAAATCGGTGATGAACCCATGCAGTTCCATGAAAAATTTCCGGACGTTACCGTAGCAGTAGGCGAGGAACGTTTTGAAGCAATACCGCAAATTTTGCATGAGCGTCCTCAAACAGAAGTAATTATTTTAGATGATGCTTTTCAACACAGAAGCGTAAATGCAGGATTAAACATTTTATTAACTGAATACAATAATTTATACAGCAGGGATTTTATGATGCCTGCAGGAGATTTGAGAGATGTAAGGCTTAGTAGTAAGCGGGCACAAATAATAATTGTGACAAAATGTAAAACTGGAATAAATGAACAGGAAAAAAAATTAATTGCGAAAGAGTTAAAGTTGTTATCTCATCAAAATTTGTTTTTTTCAGAAATTTTATATTCTGCTCCTTGCCATATTTTTAATAAAAGCATTTATGCTTTGACTGAGAGCACTGATCTGTTACTCATTACGGGAATTGCTAACCCTAAACCAATGAAATCTTTTTTGGCTGAACACGTTCACAGTTTTGATATGCTTCATTATCCTGACCATCACATTTTTTCAAGCACAGATTTAAAAGATATTTTAAAGCATTTCGATAAAATAAAATCAACTGATAAAATAATTCTTACCACTGAAAAAGATGCTGTAAGATTAAAGAAGTTTGAAAAAGAATTAGCCGAACTTCCCATTTATGCCCTTCCTGTAAAAACGCACATTTTGTTTAATGAAAATTTTAAATTAAACCATCTCGTATTAGACTACATATCAGGTTTTAGCAATCCACAATAATTTAAAAAATAAATTAAAAAATTTTAAAAATCTGAAAATTGTGGTTAATGAGGCCGTTAATTACTTACAGATCTTAATCTATTTTTCTCCTGATACTATTTTGCTACTGCAATTTTTACCTTTTTATTTTTTATTCTTTCATCTTTAGCAAGTTCAACAACATTTCCAATTTTAGATTTTCTTACTGCAGCAAATGCTGTAAAATCTTTCACTTCTATTAAGCCAATTTCATCTTTTTTAAGATGGCATACATGAGATAGAAACCCAACAATATCAATTTTATTTATCTTGTCTTTTTTTCCGGCGTCAATGAATAAGGTGCTCCATTTTGGTTTTTCAGGTAAGGATAGTTTCTCAGGCAAATCAAAAGTTACTGCGTCATTTGTAATGTAAGCCGGCAGTTTTTCATCTTCGCTCCAAATAACATAAACGTTACCAGTGGCATTCATACGGGCTGTACGTCCATTGCGGTGTGTAAATTCAGCTTCTACATGTGGCAAATGATAATGTACAATATTTCTGATATCTGCAATATCCAAACCACGGCTTGCAAGGTCTGTCGTTACAAGAATATTGGATGTTGTATTTCTAAATTTGGTCAATGCAACCTCACGGTCTAACTGCTCCATACCGCCATGGTAAAATACATTTACAATTCCTTGGTCAGCCAAAAATTCACTCGTTCTTTCAACTGCATCTCTGTGGTTGCAAAAAATAATAGTTGAAGTGTTGTTGCAGTAACATACCAATTGTAAAAGCGTTTGTAATTTATCTTTATCAGCGCTCAGCAAAGTATTTATCCGTAGACTTTCGTTTTCTGTTGGATTTTCGGGAAGAAAATTTAGTGTTACTGGTTCACGCATTTTTACAAATGGTGGAATATCTACCGTGTTTGTTGCAGATGTAAGCATCTTTTTTTCAACATTTGGCAAGGAGCCAAGAATGAACTGCATTTCTTCAATAAAACCAAGTTCAAGACTTTTATCAAACTCATCCAACACTAAAAACTTTATAAATTCAGTATCAATATTATCTCTTCTGATATGATCGGCCATACGGCCCGCAGTACCAATAATTATTGCCGGTGGCTGAACCAGATTATTTTCTTCAATTTCTCTTTTATGGCCGCCATAACAAGCTGTAATTTTATAACCCGTCTGCATTTGCTTTAATACAGATTCTATTTGTAGGGCAAGTTCACGGCTTGGTACTAAAATCAAAGCCTGAACTTTTCTGATGTCTGAATCTAGTGCATTTATAACCGGAAGTAAAAAAGCCAAGGTTTTTCCTGAGCCTGTGGCCGATAACAATACTATTTGATTATTTTTTTCAACAGCATCAATCGTAGAGATCTGCATTTCATTTAATTCTTTGATCTTTAACCTGTCAAGAAATTGCTGCTTATTAGTTTCTGATATGTTCATTTTGCGAAGATAGCTTTTGTACGGTGATAATGCTTAACGCATAAGTGTTGATGATTTGCAGCGCAGAAAACAGTAAATATTATTTATCCTATAATTAATATTATGTTAAATAAGTACGCAAGGCCTTAGGTTTTTCTTTCCCCTGCCACACTTGAAGATATTATCCTATCATTACCGCAGCAACCTATAGTATATTGTAGAATCAAAACTTAAATACAATGGAATTAACTTATTTACAAAGATTGAAGTTGCTTAATGAAATAAACGAATCAATACAAGTACAAGAAATTCAATTTAAAAATGCTGAGCCATTTTATCATGTGGCTGCAGAACTACAAAAATTTTTAGAGTTGCTTCCCATTAAAGGATGCTGTAAAGAGTTTTATGAACATGTAGAAAAGAAATGCACAGATTATATTAAAGAAATGATTGAGGAATCTAAAAAAAAATTGCCTAAAGATCATAGTAGAGAACCTGAAAAAACAATTTACTTAAAACATACAATGAAGCAACTTAAGCAATCACCAGTAAATTGTTTAGGATATATCAAAACTGGATATGAGAAATTCTGTTTGGCAAAAATGGTTAAATAAAATTTTTGATTTGTCTTATTGTGGAATGCGATTAAGGAGTATTTCTTTTACTTTCCATTATATATCTTTTATCAATTTCCCCCATTTTCTTACAAAAATCTGCATACGAGTTACTAAAATTTAAAGATTTATTAAGGCTTTTAGTGTAATCTTTAGTATGAAAATAAGCACTTAAAAAAGATATTGCTGATGGTATAAAGCTTAGTAAAACTATCGCAGCTAGAACATAATAAATACTTTCAAAAAGTTCTACTCCACCATTACGAGGAAGGATATGAGCAAAATCACAAATTGCAAATAATATAGCAAGACCTATTATAAGAAGGGGTTTGTAAAAAACTTTCCAAAACTGAAATTCTAAGGTAATTAATTTAGTATGAGGAGTAAGTTTGTATTCTTTAAAAAAAGTTTCTGATACAACATTTGGTATTTCATGCTCAAATGAAGTCCATTTTATATTTATCTTACCTACCATGAAAATAAAGATATAAAAGAAAATGCATTTGTTTTTATTTCCAAAAAATTATCCCAATGGCCTATTTATTTTTAAGAATGCTCCGCAGTTTAAATAAAAAACTAAACCCGTTCAAACAAAAATGACCACTCTTTCAAGCGGTCATCTTTCAATAAGAAATTTACATTTTAAGCATCTACTTCATCATCTGCATCTTTTGTATCGTTTTCATCTTCCGGCTTTTCTACATTTTCATCTTCCACAGTTTCAACTTTATTAACAACAGTCACTACACCGTTTTCATCCGTTACAGTTTCTTCTATTAAATTTTCCGTTTCTTCCTGCTCATCAATTTGCGTAATAGCTGCAATTTTATCTTTATCGTCAATACGTATCAACTTCACACCCTGTGTTGCACGGCTTTGTTCACTTACTTTATTAACCGCCATACGAATGGTAATTCCACTTTCGCAGGTAATCATCAGATCTTGTGTTTCTGCTACATCAAGTAAACCTGCAAGTCCACCGGTTTTTTCTGTGATCTTAATTGTACGAACACCTTTACCACCACGATTAGTGATTCTGTAATTTGCTTCGCCGGTTAAAGGGTCATCCATAAAAGTACGTTTGCCGTAACCTTTTTCGCTAACCACTAATATCGTTCTTGTCTTATCTTCTTTGTTCACACAAACCATTCCTATAACTTCATCGGTGTTTTCATCTACTTCAATACCTGAAACACCAATACCACCACGGCCTGTACTACGCACTTTACTTTCAGGAAAACGAATGGCACGGCCACTTTTTACTGCCATCATAATTTCACAGTTACCATCTGTCATACTTGCCTGTATCAATTCATCACCTTCTCTAATATTAATGGCATTAATACCGCCTTGTCTTGGTCTGCTGAAATCTTTAAGATCCGTTTTTTTAATGATACCATGCTTTGTACAAAGAACGATGTAATGATTTTTTACATAATCTTCATCATCAAAATTCTTAACATCAATTATTGCACGCACTTTATCATCTGCAGGAATCTGAATCATATTCTGCAATGCACGACCCTTATTGGTTTTTTCACCTTCAGGAATTTGATAAACCTTCAACCAAAAACATCTTCCTTTTTCAGTAAAGAACATTAAAGTATGGTGCGTACTTGCTATAAATAATTTCTCAATGTAATCTTCCTGTCTCGTACTGCTGCCTTTTGCCCCACGGCCACCACGGCGCTGTTGGCGGTATTCGTTTACTGAAGTACGTTTAATATAACCCATGTGCGATATCGTAACTACCACATCTTCTTCAACAATAAAATCGAGCATGTTCACTTCATCATCTGCATATTCAATTTCACTTTTACGCTCATCACCAAACCTTGTTTTTACATCAAGCAATTCTGTTTTTATAATGTCAAAACGCAATTCTTTGCTTGCCAAAATTTCTTCCAATCTTTCAATTAACGCCATAATTTCTGCATACTCTTCTCTGATTTTATCAATCTCCATCCCAGTTAAACGTTGCAAACGTAATTCCAATACAGCTTTAGCCTGTATTTCGCTCATCCCAAAACTGCTCATCAAACCTTCCTGGGCCAGGTTTGGTGTAGCACTTTCTCTGATCAGTTTAATAACTGCATCAAGGTTATCGAGTGCAATAATAAATCCTTCTAAAATATGTGCACGCTCCTTTGCTTTGCGCAATTCAAACTGTGTTCTTCTTGTAACAACTTCATGCCTAAAGGCTATAAATTCAGAAATAAGGTCTTTTACATTTAATATTTTTGGTCGGCCATTAACGAGCGCAACATTATTTATACCGTAAGAAGTTTGTAATTCAGAATGCTTAAACAAATGGTTAATTACAACCTGCGCTACAGCATCTTTCTTTAACTCTACAACAATCCTAGTTCCTTCTTTGCTGTTACTTTCATTGTTAACATCACTGATTCCTTCTACAATCTTTTCACTTACCAACTCACCAATTTTGGCGGTAAGCGAATCTCTGTTTACCTGGTAAGGCACTTCTGTAATAATTATTTTTTCTCTGCCTCTTGCATCCGTTTCAATGTTTGTTTTTCCTCTAAGAACCACTCTCCCACGGCCTGTTAGTAAACCAGCCTTTACACCTTCATAACCGTAAATTATTCCACCTGTAGGAAAATCGGGCGCCTTTACAATCTTTATTAAATCTTCAATGTCTATATCATTGTTTTCAATATATGCAATACAGCCGTCGATAACCTCTGTCAAGTTATGGGGCATCATATTGGTTGCCATACCAACAGCAATACCGCTTGCACCGTTAACCAATAATTGTGGAATTTTTGATGGAAGCACAGTTGGCTCCTTCAAAGAATCATCAAAATTCAGTTGAAAATCTACTGTGTCCTTGTCAATATCATCCATCATCGCCTCAGTAAATTTCTCCATACGCACCTCGGTGTAACGCATAGCTGCCGGTTCATCTCCATCCTGGCTACCAAAGTTTCCCTGTCCGTCAATCATGGTATATCGCATGCTCCACTCCTGCGCCATACGCACCATTGTATCATATATAGAAGCATCACCATGTGGGTGAAACTTACCCATTACCTCACCTACAATACGGGCAGATTTTTTGTATGGTTTATTGCTGGCATTATTCAGTTCATTCATGCCAAAAAGTACTCT
>JAYTCO010000279.1:0-1669 GCA_043736415.1 Ferruginibacter sp.
TCCCAAATACCAGATTACTCTTTCGGTGCCACCATAATTTGTAACCGGAATAATTCCTTGATGTACTATTAGTATATTCATTTGAGTTGAATAACAGACATAAAATAATCCTTACAGTTTTCCTACCATTTCTGCAGGCACTACCCATTTGTCAAAATCTTCTGCAGATACATAACCAAGTTTTACAGCCATTTCTTTTAAAGTAGTTCCCTCTTTATGTGCCGTCTGTGCAATTTCTGCAGCTTTGTAATATCCTATTTTAGTATTTAATGCAGTTACCAACATTAATGAATTGTCTACATGTTTTTTTCTGTTGGCTTCAATAGGAGCAAGGCCCACAGCACATTTATCATTAAAAGAAACACAACCGTCACCAATTAATCTGGCACTGTGTAAAAAATTAAAAATCATTACAGGTTTAAAAACATTGAGTTCAAAATGACCGTTACTACCACCAATACTAATAGTTACATCGTTGCCCATTACCTGTGCAGCAATCATTGTCAGCGCTTCGCATTGTGTAGGGTTTACTTTGCCCGGCATAATAGATGAACCGGGTTCATTATCCGGAATAAAAAGTTCACCAATACCACTTCTTGGTCCGCTCGATAACATTCTGATATCGTTTGCGATTTTCATTAAACTAACTGCAATCATTTTTAAGGCACCATGCATTTCAACAATAGCATCATGCGCAGCCAAAGCCTCAAATTTATTTTCTGCCGTTACAAAAGGTAATCCGGTAAGGCTAGCGATTTGTGCTGCTACATTTTCTGAATATCCAGATGGTGTGTTAATGCCCGTGCCTACTGCAGTACCACCCAATGCAAGTTCGCTCAAGTGTGGCAAGGCATTATTTATTGCACGCAATCCATGGTCTAGTTGCGAAACATATCCACTAAACTCCTGACCTACCGTAAGTGGTGTAGCATCCATAAAATGGGTACGACCAATTTTTACAACGTGCATGTATTCTTTCGATTTTGCACTCAGTGTATCACGTAATTTTTTTATGCCCGGAATGGTTATGTCATTCAATATTTTGTAAGCTGCAATATGCATTGCTGTTGGAAAAGTATCGTTGCTGCTCTGGCTTTTATTTACATCATCATTTGGGTGAAGAAACTTTTCTTTGTCTGCAAGATTACCGCCGTTTATAACATGCCCACGATAAGCCACTACTTCGTTTACATTCATATTGCTTTGCGTACCGCTACCTGTTTGCCAAACTACCAAAGGAAAACTATCATCCAGTTTCCCTTCCAATATTTCGTCACAAACTTTACCGATTAAATCACTTTTTTCGGGGGATAAAATTCCTGCATCTTTATTGGTGAGCGCCGCAGCTTTTTTTAAATATGCAAATGCCTTTATAATTTCTTTTGGCATTTTATTAATATCCTGGGCTATTTTAAAATTATCAATGCTACGCTGTGTTTGTGCGCCAAAGTAAGCATCAGCAGGTACTTTTACTTCGCCCATTGTATCTTTTTCTATTCTAAATTCCATTATATAAAGTATTGAAGTTTTAAAGATGCGCAAATATAGCAAACGATTGTAAAATGAATATGGCAATTACCTTTTGCATTTTATTTGGTTAATGATTAAACAAATCAATACAGGCAAAATCGTTTTTCAGGTTTCTTAATTATGTTGCATTTAAAATAAA
>JAYTCO010000280.1:0-74316 GCA_043736415.1 Ferruginibacter sp.
GGAACGACAAATAATATTACAGGCGGCTATGGTAACCTTACGCTTACTAACAATACAAAAACTCCTATTAGCAGTTTTGCTATGTTTAGAAAACTAACAATTGCTGCAAATACTACTATGGGCTTGGACAGCTCAAATGTTACATTAAGATCAAACAACGTAACTACGGCTTTTGTAGCTGCTGTGCCCACATCTGCAATTATATCATATGGAGGAACAGGGCGATTTGTTATAGAGCGTTATTTATCGAAGGTCAAATCATGGCGACTGTTAGCAACGCCTGTTCAAAATGATACTATAACTATAAGAAATTCCTGGAGAGAGAGTGGAGATATGGCTTCAAATGGCTATGGAACTCAAATTACCGGTCCGGTACTCGGGATTGGAATGGATCAAACAACACAGAGAGGCTCTATGAAGTGGTATAACAAGGCAACAAATAATTATGTTGAAATTACAAATACGAACAATACAATTGCGAGATCGCAAGGTTATTATGTATTTATACGTGGAGATAGAGCCCAAAATGTTGCAGGTGCAGGAAGTGTTACGAATTTAAGAATTAAAGGTAAAATTCTTACAGGCAATCAGGTATTCACAACCTTAACAGCTACAAGTCCTACAAATGGCTTCGAATCTGTTGGAAATCCTTATGCTTCAAAAATCAATTACAAAACAGCGATAAAAGCTGATTTGGAACCAAGTTTTACCGTATGGAATCCAACAGCAGGATACTATGGAGTTGGGAGATTTATACAATATGTGAGTATTACGGGAGTTAACGGAGACTATTCCAACGAAGGCACTGTAATGAACGCAATTGAAAGCGGTCAGGCTTTTTTTATTCAGGCAACAAAAACAAAAAGTGGTACGCTTACAGTTCAGGAATCTGATAAATTAGACGGCAGCTATTTGGTGAGCCGCAATGGAAATACGGGTAGAGGTGGCGTAGTGGTGCCGTCTTTAGAAGTAAATTTGCTAAATTTAGATAACGCAGCAAATCCTACACTCTTAGATCATGTGGCAGTGAAATTTGATGATAACTTCAGCACTGACACTGACCAAAATGATGTGAGAAAATTTATGAATGCAGATGATAATCTTGCAATAAAAAATGGTACAAGAAATTTAATATTGAACAGCAGAAAAAGTCTTACCGCTGCAGATACAATATTTTTATCTCTTTCAAATACAAGAATCGCACTTTATCGTTTTAAAATAGATCCTTCTGTTTTAGGTAATCTTTCTTTGAAAGCTTTTTTAAAAGATAAATTTTTACAAACCGAGATCCCTGTAAGTTTAACAGATGTAACAAATGTAAATTTTAATATCACAGTTGATGCAGCAAGCCGAGCTACCGATAGGTTCATGATTATATTTAAGAATGTTGCACCTGCAGTATTCATAGCTATTAAAGCAGTAAGAAACAATGACAACAGTGTAGCAGTTACCTGGAATATGCGTAACGAAAACAACATCAATACCTACAGCATTGAAATAAGTACGGATGGCGGTACAAACTACACAATCATAAATAGCCAAATGCCCACAGCTAATAACTTTGGTTCGCCATATTATACAGTTACAGATCTTTCTGCACCCAAAGAAATGGTATGGTATAGAATAAAAGCCAATAACATCTCTAACGGTTCATTCTACAGCGATAAAGCTGATGCAAAAGCCGTTGATGTGAACACCAAACACGGCATCAGCATGTATCCAAACTTGGTGGTAGATGGAAAAGTAAATCTGTATTTCAATAACCAGCCTGTAGGCAAATACAACATCAGCATTGTAAACAGCAAAGGAGATCAGGTTGAGTTTTCAACTGTTGAAATAAACAACAATGCAGGATTGAAAAACATTTCAATGAAAAAAGCTGCAGCAGGAATGTACAGAGCCATTATAAACGATGAGAAAGGGATAAGTGTGGTAATTCCTTTTGTAAAATTGTAATGCTTCAAATATATTTTACCAAGAAAACAGGTGCAATCCTTTTAAAGTATTGCACCTGTTTTATTTTCTAGTTCCACTCTTTCTCTATGTTCAAACTTTTGTAAACCTTTTTATTTTGTTACTGCCGGTATTTGTTCTTCCAGCATTTTATTATTAAACTTGTCATAATAAGTACAACTCATTTTAGCCATGTTAACTGTCCATTTTAGCACACCCGTTTCGGCTGAATGATTACAAAACGATGGGTAATCTGTTTGACCTCGTTGATGGTTTTTTAAATAATGCTTAAATCTTTCTTTATCGCTAATATTGGCAATATTTAAAACTTTATATGCAGGCTTACTTTTGAGTTGATAATCGTTATCTCCAAAATAAAAAGCATGCCCATCCCTTACAAAAAAGTCGTATTTTTTTATCCCTAATTTAATAAGGTCCTGCACATAATTTTGAAAATCGGCACCACTCTTAACCATAGAATTTGCATCTTTAATATCTTTCAATGTAAACATCTTTCAATTTTTATTATCAACAATATGAATGAATCAATTCTTAGTACATTATAATTTTATAAATCTAAATTATGATTTTACAGATTGTTTAGACATTACAAAACCTGCACAATTAAAAACTTTAAATAGTGTGTGTTTTCCTGTCCGCTTATTATGGGATGATCGGCTGACTGTGCATTAAATACAACCTGGCGTACTCTTCTTTTAGCATCTTTTGCTGCCATGAGAATGATATCGTAAAACAAAACAGGCTGCACCAGGTTTGTACAACTCGACGTTACTAAAAAACCACCCGGTTTTACAAGTTTAATACCACGCAAATTAATTTCTTTGTAACCTGCAACAGCTTTTTCAATACTACTTCGGCTTTTTGCAAACGAGGGTGGGTCAAGCATTACAACATCCCACCGCTTTTCTTCTTTCGATAATGTTTTGAGTATGTCAAATGCATTTACGCATTGGAAAGTACATATACTTTCTAATGCGTTTAGTGCTGCATTTTTATTGCACATATCAATGGCACTCTGCGAAATATCCAACCCTAAAACAGACTTTGCCCCAAAATGTGCGGCGCTGATTTCAAAAGAACCTGTATAGCAAAATGCACCAAGTACATCTGCATCTTTTACAATATGCCGAATGGCAAAACGGTTGTCCTGCTGATCTAAAAAGTATCCGGTTTTTTGGCCGTTGGCAATATCTATATGCATTTTTATACCGGGTGTTTTATCGTCAAAAGATTTTTCGTTGATAATGATATCGGTATCAAATTCTGCAGAAAGAAAACCTTTGTGTTGTTCCATTCCTTCGAGCTCTCTTACCGGCACATCGTTACGTTCGTAAATACCTTTTGGCGTAAAAATTTCATTCAATGCTTTTACAATAGATGGCTTCCACACATCAATACCCAATGCAAGCGTTTGTATTACAAAATAATCGTTGAACTTATCAATAATTAATTGTGGAATATCATCCGCCTCACCAAAAATAAGTCTGCAGTTTTCACTATAACCAATCTTTTGGCGGTATGCCCATGCATCTTTTATTTTTTTATAAAAAAAAGCATCGTTAATCGTTTCGTTTTTATCACGGGTTAATAAGCGTACCGATATCTGCGATTGCGGATTGTAATATCCCCTGCCAATAAATATTTTATCAAAACTGTATACATCTACAATTTCACCCGGTGCTGCAGCTGTATCTTTCTCTTTGCCTGAATTTATTTCATTTCCAAATATCCATGGGTGACCACTTTCAACCCTGCGACTGATATTTTTATTGAGCACAATACTTTTCATCCTGCAAAAATAACCTTTTAAAATAAAGTAAAGTTTTGCAGAATAGGCAGCCTGATAATTACTGATAATTTACAGATTTAAAACAATAAACTGTTTTGTGTAGCTTTAATGTAGAAGTTTAAAATTGATGCATTAATAAGACCCTAAAACATTTATGGAAAAATTATTGAAGCTTGTAAAGCAACTGAAAATGAATGTTCCAAATTATGCTGAACAGCAAACAGCTATCTCTGCCGCTAATGTTGGCTGGCATATTGACCACTGCCTGCTGGTATTTGTACGGATAATTACGGCAATGGAAACATCAGACCCTGCACTTTACAAAAGCTCTTTTAATTTAAGAAAATTGCTCGTGTACACTTTAAATAAAATACCAAGAGGCAGAGCCAAAGCACCAAAAATTGTACAGCCAACGGGAGATATTATACCCGATAAACTGATGGCTAATGTTGATGTGGCATTTAAAAAAATAAAAGCACTAAATAATCTGCAAAGACACCATTATTTTGATCATCCTTATTTTGGGAAACTAAATTTAAAAGAAACCAATAAGTTTCTTGCAATACATACCAACCACCATCTAAAAATTATCAATGATATAATGAAGGCAGGATGAGCATTGTTATCTAACAAACTTCTTTATAAAATATCTGATTAGGTCTATCTGCCTGTTGTAAAATTTTCAATAAAATTTTACAATTAAAGTATGGACAGCTTATTGCCATTATAGAACGTGCCACTTTGTGCAAAAGAATGTTCAGGTTAATATTTCCTTCATATACAAAACAAAGCCTTAACGGAAACTGACAGTGGATAATTACTTTTTTATGAAAAAGGAAAGTTTAAATATTTTAACTGTTAACTGCGGCTCTTCCAGCATAAAATTTGCCATATATGAAATTTACAGAAAGATCAACAAAATCTTATCAGGACACATAAAAAGAATTGGTTTGGATGATACTGCATTTATGATAACAAATTACATCACCGATGTAACAGAGGAAATAAAAACAGGAACAAAAAGTTTTAAAGAGGCGGCAGAATTTTTAATTACGCAGTTGAAAGAACAAAAATGTTTTAACAGCGTTGGTTGCATTGGGCATAGAATAGTTTATGGCATGGAACACACAGATCCGAAAATTATTGATGACCAATTGTTAACGGAATTAAATAAAATAAGAGAATATGATCCGGATCATCTTCCTGCAGAAATCGACATCATTAAATTATTTAAAAAACAATTTCCTACACTTTTACAGGTTGCCTGTTTTGATACTTCGTTCCATACAACCATGCCGGCTGTTGCAAAAATTTTACCCATACCACGGCGCTTTGCCAAAGCCGGCATCAGGCGTTATGGCTTTCATGGCTTATCCTACACTTATTTAATGGAAAAGTTGAAACAAACAGAAGGTGCAGATAAAAGTAAGGGCAGAATTATTTTGGCTCATCTCGGAAATGGTGCAAGTTTAGCCGCTGTTAAAGAAGGGAAAAGTGTAGATACCAGCATGGGATTTACACCTGCCGGCGGGTTGGTAATGGGTACTAGAACGGGAGATTTAGACCCCGGAGTTGCCTGGTATATGTTACAAAATGAAAAAATGACGGCAAAAAAATTCAATCATATAATAAATCACGAAAGTGGTTTATTAGCTGTTGCGGAAATAAGCGCTGATATGCAGGATTTGTTGAAAAAAGAAAGCTCAGATGTTCATGCGGCAGATGCAGTAACCTTATTCTGTTACCAGATTAAAAAATGGGTTGGCGCATATACAGCTGTGTTAAACGGACTTGATATACTGGTTTTTTCGGGAGGCATTGGTGAGAATGCTCCTGACATTCGCTCACGAATTTGTAAGGGATTTGATTATTTAAATATTGAAATAGATGAAAAAGAAAACAGTACTAACGCACTGCTTATTTCAACAAAAAAAAGTAAAGTAAAAGTATATGTAATACCTACAGACGAAGAAATAATAATAGCAAACAGTGCAAAAAAACTGTTTAAAAATGAATTAAAAAACACATAATTATCAACAAAGAAAATTAAATAATGGAAGCACAAAATTTAAAAACAGTAAAAGAAAATGTATCAGATGAGATGCTTCATAAAATAAACAGGTACTGGCAGGCTGCTAATTATCTTTCAGTGGGGCAAATTTATTTGTATGATAATGCCCTTTTAAAAGAGCCTTTAAAACCTCATCATATTAAGCCGATGTTATTAGGACATTGGGGTACAACACCGGGGCAGAATTTTATTTATGTTCACCTAAACAGAATTATAAAAAAGTATGATCTTAACATGATTTATATTTCTGGACCAGGCCACGGAGGTCCGGCAATTGTGGGTAATGTTTATTTAGAAGGCACTTACAGTGAAATATATCCCAACATCAGTAAAGATGCAGAAGGTTTGAAAAAACTGTTTAAACAATTTTCTTTTCCCGGTGGAATACCCAGCCACGTTTCTCCGGAGTGTCCGGGTTCCATCCATGAAGGTGGCGAGCTGGGCTATTCTCTTAGTCATGCATTTGGCGCTGCCTTTGATAATCCTGATTTAATTGTATCGTGTGTAATTGGTGATGGCGAGGCAGAAACAGGCCCTTTAGCCACTGCCTGGCACTCCAATAAATTTCTTAACCCCGTAACTGATGGTGTGGTGCTACCCATACTGCATTTGAATGGATATAAAATTGCTAACCCAACCATTTTTGCCCGCATTAGCCATGAAGAACTTGAACAGCTTTTTTTAGGATATGGATGGAAACCTTATTTCATAGAAGGTGATGACCCGATGCAAATGCACGAAGAAATGGCGCATTTGCTAAATACAGTTGTAGAAGAAATAAAAACAATAAAACAAAATGCAGCACACAATAAAAATGCCCAGCGTCCACAATGGCCAATGATTATTTTAAAATCTCCTAAAGGATGGACGGGACCAAAATATGTAAATGGGTTAAAGATTGAAGGAAACTTTCGTGCACACCAGGTTCCTATAACAGACCCGCTTACTAACCCCGAACATTTGGCTCAGCTTGAAGAATGGTTAAGAAGTTATAAGCCTGAAGAGCTTTTTGATAACACGGGACATTTACTTCCTGAACTTGCTGACCTTGCTCCAAAAGGAAATCGGCGAATGGGCGCCAACCCGCATGCCAATGGTGGGCTGTTACTACACGATCTTCATATGCCTGACTTTCGTAATTATGGGATTAATTTACCGGTGCGTGGAGAGACCGGGCCGGGTGATACGCTGGTGCTTGGAAAGTTTATTCGTGATATTATTAAAGAAAATTCTAGCCAAAATAATTTTAGAATTTTTGGTCCGGACGAAACACTTTCAAATAAATTGAATGCAGTTTTTGAAACTACAAGCAGGCAATGGGAAGCACCAATAATAAATGCTGATGAGTTCCTTGCTACAGAAGGGCGTGTAATGGAAATGCTGAGTGAGCACCAGTGCGAAGGCTGGCTGGAAGGTTATCTGTTAACGGGCAGACATGGCTTGTTTAACTGTTACGAAGCTTTTATTCATATTATCGATTCCATGTTTAACCAACATGCCAAATGGCTAAAGGTTACTTCTCATCTTCCATGGCGAAAGAAAATTTCTTCCTTAAATATTTTGTTAGCATCACACGTTTGGCGGCAGGATCATAATGGGTTTACACATCAGGATCCCGGTTTTCTTGATCATGCAATAAACAAAAAAGCATCCGTGGTGCGTGTGTATTTACCTGCCGATGCCAACTGTCTTTTATCGGTAATGGATCACTGTTTCCGTAGCAGACATTATGTAAATATAATTGTCGCCGGTAAGCACCCCTCACCTCAATGGCTTTCTGTAGAAGAGGCAGTAACACACTGTACCAGAGGTATAGGAATATGGACCTGGGCGAGCAGCGATAAAGATATGGAACCAGATGTAGTAATGTCCTGTGCAGGTGATGTGCCGACGCTGGAAACAATGGCTGCAGTAGCAATTCTTCGTGAAAAATTACCTGAACTGAAAGTACGTGTTGTCAATGTTGTTGACCTAATGAAATTACAACCGGAGACGGAGCATCCGCATGGATTAAGCGATGCTGATTTTGATACATTATTTACAAAAGGGAAGCCCGTAATTTTTGCTTTTCATGGCTATCCAACGCTAATACACAAGCTTACATACCGGCGAACAAATCACAGCAACATACACGTACGGGGTTACAAAGAAGAAGGTACTATTACCACTGCTTTTGATATGACTGTTTTAAATGACATGGACCGGTTTCATTTGGTAATTGATACGCTCGACAGGCTGCCGCAAATAAAGGAAAGAACTGCTTACCTTAAACAGGAAATGCAGGATAAACTTGTTGAGCACAAATATTATATTCGCAAACACGGTCTGGATATGCCGGAGATAAAAAACTGGAAATGGAAAGAATAGAGAAAAAACAAATAATACTTATTACCAGTAATGAATTACTCTTTTAAAAAAAAGCATGAGTATAAAAAAATAAAGATAATAGTGCAGTGGGTATTCTTAAAATGTAAAAACTAATCTACCCGCTAAAAAATATATAATAGTGAAGTCTTGTTCTAACAGAGGTATTAAATTATTTACAGTAAGCACGATAGTTGTAGCAAATAATACAGGGATTTTTTAATAATAATAATTTATAAAATTTAAAACAAAACATGAAAAAAGTAATTATGGCAATAGCTATCATATTAGCTGCCACAACAGTAACATTTGCCCAAATGAAAACGGATACTACCCGTATGAACATGAAAATGGCGCATAAAAAATACAGCTGTCCAATGCACCCCGAAGTAATGAGAAGCAAACCAGGTAAATGCCCTAAATGTGGAATGAAGCTGGTAGCAATGAAAATGAAGGGAAAGAAAATGGCTAAACCAACGGGTGAAATGAAAATGTAATAAAAAAAATAGACAAAACCGGCATCTAAAAAAAGATACCGGTTTTGTTATCTTAAAAAAATAATTGGGCACAAATAATTGAAGAAGCTTAAGTTTTATTGCCGGCTTCTCTCAACTAAACCTTCTGATAAAACAACCGCAAAATTTGTATTACCAATATGGAATTATTTTCAACCGCAAATAATCCGATAATAAATATTTTACCCAAAGATGGAATTGTAAATTATTACGGAAAAATTTTTAATGCAACTGAAGCTGATCATTACACAGATAAATTATTAACTACCATTGACTGGAAAAATGACGAATCATTTATATACGGAAAACTGATTATTACCAAAAGAAAAGTGGGATGGTACGGCGATAAAGCTTTTGATTACACATATTCAAAAACAACAAAAAAAGCATTGCCGTGGACAAAAGAACTACTGGAAATAAAAAGAATAACCGAAGAAAAAACGGGTGAACAGTACAACTCCTGCCTGCTTAATTTATACCACAATGGCGATGAAGGAATGGGCTGGCACAGCGATGCAGAAAAAGAACTGAAAAAAGATGGCGCTATCGCATCTCTAAGTTTTGGCGCAGAACGAAAATTTCTTTTCAGACATAAAGGAGATAAAGAAACTGTCTCAGTATTTCTACAAAATGGAAGTTTGTTGTTGATGCACGGCTCTACACAAACCCAGTGGTTGCACAGAATGCCACCTACAAAAAAAGTAACTACACCCCGAATAAACTTAACATTTAGAACGATAAGTATTTAACCCAAAGCTGTTTTAAAATCTTCTATCAAATCTTCCACATTTTCTATACCGATAGAAATGCGCAGCAAATTTTCGGGACTAACAGGATGTTTGCCTTCAGCACTTCTGCGGTGTTCTACTAAACTTTCTACACCGCCAAGGCTGGTTGCATGTTTAAAAATGGAAAGTTTTCCTGCAACATCTAATGTTTGTTGCAAACCCCCTTTTACCAGAATAGAAATGATGCTGCCAAAGCCATTTGTCATTTGCTGTTTTGCAACAGCATGATTTGGATGCGTTTTCAAACCGGGATAAAAAACTTTTTCAATATTGTTATGCTGTTCTAAAAAAGCGGCAATAGTAACAGCGTTTTTGCATTGTGCTGCAAGGCGCATGGGGTAAGTAGCCAAACTTCTGTTGAGTAACCAGCAATCAAAGGGAGAAGGAACCGCACCTGCAGTAGCCTGATATTCTCTTATGTTATTTGCCGTTTCATTTGTGTGGTTGGTGCACACAACACCACCTAAAATATCTGAGTGACCGCTAAAGAATTTTGTAGAAGAATGCATTACGTAATCGACTCCCATTTTCAAAGGCTTTTGCAAAATAGGAGTAGCAAAAGTATTATCGCAGGCAGTTGTAATATTATGTTTTGCCGCAAGTGCAACAACTGCTTTAATGTCTGCAATTTTTAGTTGTGGATTGGATGGGGTTTCCATCCAGATCAGTTTTGTGTTTGGTTTTATAAGTTTTTCAATGTTTTCAATTACCGTCATATCTGTTGAATCGAAACTTACGTGCCAGCGTTTAAAAAACTTATGCATTAAAAGACGGGTACCGTGGTAACAATCATCCGGAAGTATAATGTGGCTTCCGGGCTCAAGTATGTTTTCAAACAAAGCATTTACAGCCGCCAGGCCAGATGAGAATGCAATAGCAGTTACAGCTTCTTCCAATGCAGCAATTTTATTTTCAACCGTAAGCCTGTTGGGGTTGCTGATGCGGGTGTATACATGATCATTAAGCGAACCATCTGCCTTTCTCTCAAAGGTGGTTGAAAGGTGAATGGGCTGTATAATATCACTGCTGTAAGATGAGTTTTGATGTGCACCATGCACTGCAATGGTTTCTATTTGCTGTTTTCTATTTGCCATAATTGTTGCTTTAAAGCCGGTAAGCCTGCGCAAATGTACCATATGGTTTCTAAAAATAAAAACAGGTAACGGTATGTTGAATTAATATTTAGGCAGATAAAAATATCAGGTGATACAAATAAGCTAAGTCACTGATTGTCGTCATGTCCTAAAATTAAAATCAGTAATAATTTTACACAAAACAAAAGATATGTTAGGAGAACTAAATAATGATCAAATAAATAACCTGCTAAGTAGCCAGGTTGTAGGACGGCTTGCATGTACAGATGGCGAAAAACCTTACATCGTCCCGGTAACTTATACTTATGATGGTAAATATATTTACGGGCAGACGAACATGGGCAAGAAATTAAAAATGCTTAGAAAAAACTCAAATGTTTGTTTTGAAGTGGACCAGATGACTGACATGAGAAACTGGCAAAGTATTATTGTACAAGGCGAGTTTGAGGAACTTAAAAATGAAGAAAAAGAAAAAGCAAGAGGAATACTTTTTGGAAATATTTTTTCCTTGGAAACAAGCAGTACCGTACATGCACATGAACATGAAGTAACGACTACCGTGGAAGATAGTGAAAGGGTAAAGTTTGTTATGTACAGGATTAAGATCAAAAAAATAACAGGCCGGTTTGAAAAACTTTAGGTAGATTTTTTATTGCCAAATTTCTATATTATCCTACTGATATGAATCATCACAATTCCTGATTGGCAACACAAAAGATTTATACCTATCATTTCATCTTTGCAGTTTAGTACTGTTGACAACAGGCAACAAGTTTATATAATTTGTTTAGTTTTTTTAATGCAACTACGATTCTTTCAACCAAATAACAATGATGTACAACCACGAGCGGTTTAAAAAACGTTTACTTATTGCAGCACTTTCGCTGCTTTCCATTTCTAAAGCATCTGCGCAGGCCGCTGATAATATCATAAAAACAAACAGTAACTCTTTTGGATTATGGATTTTTGCAGGGCTTGTTATAATTCCTTTACTCTTTATAATTGGCAAATTATATTTAGATTTTAAACTTCAGTTAAAGAAAAATAATGAGTGGAACAAAGAAGGTACTACCCTTAAATTTTCTCAATACCTTAAAAATTTTGACAGAGCCCAAATACATACTTTTGTAACACTTAAAAAGAAAAAATGTTGCGGTAAATGCAAGGGCGATGCTGGTTGTGGTGTCAGTAAAAAAGTTGTAGGCATAGTTGTGGTTTTGTTGTGTTTTGCAGACAATATTTTTGCGCAGGCAGCAAAAGAAAACAAAGCTTTAAGCTCACAACCCGGTATCATCATCACTATTGTGTTGATGCTGATTCCTATTTTACTGGCGGTAATATTTGCACTGGCAAAAGCAAATAATGCCATAAGGAATTTTGCCAATAACAAAAAGAAAAAGGAAGCAGGTTCATTTGCTGAATATCTTCAAAACGTTGATGATGCTGCATTGCAGCAGGAATTTATTAAAAAAGATAACCTTCCCGTTTATAATTTAACCCACAACGAGCTTTCAGGTAATGAAAAAGCCGAAGACAGTAAAGGGCTGTTAAGCAATATAAGTGATAAGCATGAAACACATTTTACAGCATCTAAAAGAAAAGCGGCAATTCGGCCAACATTAGATGCCGATATTACAAAACTGATTTTGTGGTATTTGGGTTGTGCAACATTTTGGCTTGTACTGGGTACAGGCATTGGCGAATACCTCGGAATAAAATTTGTAGCGCCCGATACAGATCACGTCAGCTGGTTAAGCTTCGGTAGGCTAAGACCTGTGCATACCAATATTGTATTTTGGGGTTGGGCGTCTTTAGCAATGATTGGGCTTGGTTATTATGTAGTACCTACCGTAAGCAATGCAAAAATTTACAGCATCAAATTTGGTTACATAGCCCTTGCTTGTACAAATATTATGGTAGTTGCGGGGTCTATTGCTTTAATGAGTGGCATAAACAATGGGGGCGGAGAATTTAGAGAATACATCTGGCCCATTATGGCGTTTTTCGCTGTAGCGCTAATTCTAACATTTATTAATTTCTTTTTGACTGTTGCAAAACGAACTACAAAAGAAATTTATATTTCCAATTGGTTTATACTTTCAGCTTTGCTGTTTACCATAATTGTTGCTTTAACTGCTTATTTACCTTTTTGGCAAAATGGTATTGGAGAAACAATTGTACAGGGATATTTTATGCACTCAGGTGTGGGCATGTGGTTTACATTGTATGTTGTAGGGTTATTATATTATTTTATTCCGCAGCAAATAAACAAACCAATTTATGCTTACAGTTTAGGCATACTTGCCTTTTGGACACAGATTATTTTCTATACAGTTATTGGTACGCATCACTTTGTTTTTAGCGCTATTCCATGGTGGCTGCAAACAGTTGCCATTATTGGAAGTGCAGGTATGATAATTCCTGTGGTAGCTGCTACAATTAATTTTACGATGACGTTTAAAGGCCATTGGAATAAAATTATAAACAGCTATACACTGCCCTTCTTTTTTGTAGCAGTCATTTATTATTTTTTGGTTTCGATGCAGGGAACGGTAGAGGCTTTTAAGTTTACAAATCTGCTTTGGCATTTTACAGATTTTACTGTAGCTCACGCCCACGCCGGCTTTTACGGCATTATAACTTTTGCATTGTGGGGTGGCATTTATGCCATTGTGCCAAGGTTAACAGGTAAAGAACCTCCGCAGCATTTAGTAGGTGCACATTTCTGGATAGCATTTATAGGGCTTATTTTTTATGTTGTACCACTTTCTATTGGTGCTACGCTTAGGGGATTAATGTGGATGGATGGGAAACCTTTTATAGACAGTGTTGTTGTAATGTTTCAGTATTGGGTGTGGCGGGCTATAGGCGGTAGCCTGATGTTTATATCGCATGTAATTTTTGCATACAATTTTTATAGAATGGTAACAAAAGAAATTGAACCGTTGGATGTAAAAAACGAAGCGTTTCAACAACTTGGATTACATCAAAAATAAGCTGTTATAAAACTTATTTAACTTCTAAAAATATTATTACAGATGAATGTTTTTAATGATCATAAAAAATTATACTCAATTGCAGGTTTGCTGTTTTTAGTGCTTACTTATGTTACAGTAATAATGCCTGCTTTGCAAAATCAAAATAACAATGCACCGCTGCCGGGCTCAGTGCCTTTGGCAGGTGATGCGCTGGCGGGCAAATCGGTTTATGTGGCGGAAGGCTGTGTAGGCTGCCATTCACAACAGGTAAGGAATATTGAAATGGATAAGGTCTTTGGCTCAAGGCCGGGTATGGCTTCAGACTATGCAAATTTAAAACGAATGAATGTATGGCAAAATACATCTACCGTTATGGGTACAGAAAGAACAGGCCCGGATCTTACAAATATTGCAGAAAGACAATCCAGTAAAGACTGGCATTTGATGCATTTATTTAATCCCCGCTCAGTGGTGGCACAATCCATTATGCCTTCTTATGAATGGCTTTTCGAAATAAAAGATTCTGCTGCAAAAAATGATATGGTCGTAAATGTTCCGGCTGCATTTTTAAACGGCAGAAAAGGCAAGGTTGTTGCAAAAAAAGAAGCGTTACAATTGCTGGCATATTTGCTTACGCTAAAACAAATACCATTGCCCGATGGAACTAAACCAATGGAATTTTTATATAAAAAAGAGCAAAAAGAAGTAGCAGGAGGAGAAGTAAAAGCCGGCGTTAATGGACAAACATTATACACAACCAACTGTCAGAGTTGCCACCAGGCAAATGGTGAAGGGCTTAAAGGCGCTTTTCCTCCTTTAAAAGGAAGCCCGATCGTTAACGGAGATAACCTGGAATTGTATGTAGATATTATTATGAATGGTTATGATGCAAGAGCAGAATATGGAGTAATGCCGGCAGTTGGAACAAATATGAATTTTACAGAAAATGATGTAGCAGCACTTATAAATTATGAAAGAACAAGTTGGGGAAACGCCGGTAAAAAAGTAACGCCTGAAGAAATAAAAAAGATAATGGATTTTGTTAAAATTAAAGCAGCTTCAAAATAATTACAATGTCAGGGTGAGCTTGTCGAACCCGTTGCTAAAAACAAAAAACGCCTTCGACAGGCTCAGGCTGACACCCAATCCTTTTAAAAAATATTTAAAAACTACAGGAATGAAAAAAATAATTATGACCTTATTAATTTGTTGCGCAGCATTTTCTATTTATGCATGCCCGGTTTGCGAAAGAGCAAAAGCCAAAACAGCCTTTGGGAGTATAAGCCATGGGCCCGGACCGGGAACCACATGGGACTATATAGCCGTGTGGGTAAGCATTGCAGCAGTTTTACTTACACTGATTTTTACCATAAAATTTTTGGTTAAGCCAAATGAAAAAAACAGTGATCATATAAAAAACAGCATATTAAATTTTGAACAGTCATGAGTACGCAAAGCAGGGTTTTAATTTTTATTGATGATGAAAAAAAGCCTTACGGCGAATATTTAGCGCCAATTAATTTTGAACTTGATACCCGAAAATTAGTTGATGGCGATCATATTTTAAAAGTGGTCAGCAAAGACCCTCTTGGCAAAGAGGGTATTAGAAAAATTCCGTTCGTAGTTCGTAACGGGCCATCGGTGGCTGTTGAAGGATTAAACGAAAATGATATTGTGGATGGTGTAATACCAATAATGATTAATGCTTACGGCAAGGGCGACCAAAAGATATTTTTGATTGAAGGAAGTGAAACGCCACGATCGATACCTGCATGGGTTTGGGCAATCGTAATTGGTTTTGTAGGCTGGGCAATTTATTATGCCGTCATTTCAATGAACACCAGTTTGTAATTATAAAATAAAAATTATGAAAGACAGTACAGCACATTTACATTTAATATGTGAAGAGTTCAAAAGAACATTACAGTTTTACAAATCTGAAATACCATTTTTTAAAAAAAGACAGGAAGAAATTTCAATAAAAAATACAGGAGAAGAAATTCGCAAACAGGTAGAACATTTTGAAAATATATTTATTACTATGAATGAAAACCTTGATGTGTTGATGCATGATGTAAACATTAAACAGGATGCTATATTGAAGGATGCAAAAGAAAAGCCTGATTTTATAAATTTAAAGGTAAATGAAACTGCAGATGATTTAAAAGCATTAATAGATTTTACAACTAAAGAATTTGCCGAAACAAAAGAGCATTTTTATCGTTTTCTATCTGAACATTTATAAAGATATTTTATGATTATAAAAGAAATTTTATCAGAGTTAGAAACAAAGGATCATCCTGTTGCAAAAGCATTATATAAAAAAGAAGGCTTTAAAGTTTTAGTGCTTGCATTTAAAAAAGAGATGATTTTAAAAGAACATAAGGCACATGAACCAACCAAATTAGTTGTGTTAGATGGAAGGGTATTCTACAAAAGTGAAGCAGAGGAAATAATATTAGATAAATACGACGAATTTGACATTCCGGTTAATGATTTACATGCTGTACATGCTTTAGAAGATTCCCTTTGTATGCTGCTGCAAGGGTAATAAAATTTATATTTGGTTTTTTATAAAAGGCTTACCTAAGAAAAGATTGATAGCTTTTTGCTAAAGATTTTTGTTGATTACAATCACCCACACTGCTAATATTAATCGTTGTTTAAAGTATTTCATAAAAATAACTTTAAACATTACTATCAATTGTTTAAAATGCAAATTGAGAAAATGACTGAGTTAAAATTAATGCAATTGCGGCACGAAATAAATACATGGAAACGCATGCTTGGTTTTATGCAGGAAGAAAACGTGCATTTAAAAAACAGGTTATCTGATGTTCTTAAAGACAGGTTTAATAAAAACCTTTTGGATGAAGTAGAGTTTTTTCAAACCAACTTTATTAAAGAAGACGAAGTAATTGGATTATTAAAAAGTGAAGTGGCAGCAATAGAAAATATTATAAAATGGGACCTGATAACCCATGAAAACAATTTACTGATCAAGAAGGGAATAGAAAATGTTAGAAATAATATTGATGCTGCTGAAAGAGATTTTACAAAAATAAGTATTGACTTTAATAAATATTTGTCTGAAAATATTTAGCATGATAGCATAATATATTTAAATTGTTTAATTGCTGTTCATTTAGTTTTCTATCAATAATATTTATGTGCAATAGGGTAAGGTAGTTGTAAAGATTATTTTGAAGAAGCAGATTTTAAAAAATTCTATTATAAAATTTAAATAACCAATTATGAAAAAGAATATGGGTAAAACAGACAGAACTTTAAGAGTAGTTTTAAGCATTATCATTGCAGTCATAGGCTATTACTACAAATCGTGGTGGGGGTTGCTTGCATTTATACCGCTTGCTACTTCTTACATAGGCTTTTGTCCATTATACAAAATAATCGGGATTAACAGTTGTAACAAAAATGAGTGCTAAATTAATTGAGTAAATGTGATAATTTTTCTTCGTTGAGAATGATGATATTCCCTTCCTTAATATCAACTAATTTTTCTGTTCTAAAATCGCTGAGCGTTCGTATTAGGGATTCGGTCGCAGTACCTGCAATGCTAGCGAGGCACTCTCGGCTTATTGCAATTTCAAAATTATCAACATTTTCCTTCCTGTATTTTTTTTGTAAAAGCATTAAAGCTTCTGCAACTTTTTTGCGGAGCGAATTATAGGCAAGTCCCAGCAACTGATCTTCTTTTTCAGAAATATTTTTTGCAAGCAATTGAATAAATTTCCTTGCTACCTGCACATTGTTGTTTAATAATTCATCAAAATCTTCTTTAGGAATAATGGCAAGCGAAGTCTCTTCCATGGTCTCAGTTGTATCTCTGTAAACAGTTTCTTCCAGCATGGCAATATATCCAAAAAAATCGCCCTGGCTGTACAATTCGGTTACCAGTTCTTTACCGTCATTATTGGTTTTAAAGGCTTTTACTTTTCCGCTTACCACATAATATAATTTGTTGGGATGGTTTCCTTCAGCATAAATTATTTGTTTCTTTTTATATTTATTTATGTTTCTGTCTTCGGCCAAAGTGCTAAGCTCATTTTTACCAAACGATGCCTGCATCAGCGTATTAAGCCCTTCTATTGAAGGGTTAAGCTGTTGCCGCAGCAATTCATTTTTTTTTAATCGGCTGTTAACTGCATTTAATAATTCCGTACCGTCAAATGGTTTTGTAATATAATCATCTGCACCAGATTCCATACCTTTTCTAAAATCGTTGCGCTCTGTTTTTGCAGTAAGAAAAATAAAGGGTGTATTTTTTATTGTTTCATTTTTTTGTACCGCATGTAATACACCGTAACCATCAAGCACAGGCATCATAATATCGCAAATAATCAAATCCGGCATGTGCTGCAATGCCATTTCCACACCAATTTTTCCATTGGCAGCAGTTATTACTTTGTAGTTTGACAGCTCTAATATTTCAGCAGTGTTTTCCCGTATGAGGTCATTGTCTTCAATCAGTAATATCTTTTTCATACAGTTTATTTTGTGCTGAATGTTATTTTAAACTCCGTACCTTTTTCCAGTTCACTCAAGCATTCTACAGTACCATTCATAAGCTCTGCATATTTTGCTACTATGTGTAACCCCAGGCCTGTTCCCTGTATATTTCCGGCGTTTGCACCTCTAAAAAACCGCTCCATTAAATGTTTCTGATCATCTTTTGAAATACCCATACCTAAATCTTTTACAGACAGTATTAAATGCGCTGCTGTATGAATTGTATTTATTTCAATTGTACTTCCCTCCGGTGAAAACTTGCTTGCGTTGGAAATTAAGTTCATAATAATGTGCTTTACCAGCGATGTATCCATTTCAACATTTTCGTCCCCCGTATGAGTGTATTGTATCTGCTGGTTTTTTTGCAGATTATTTTTAATCTCTTCCATTACCGAAACAATATGTTCGTGAATATTAAATTCAGAAACCCTTACCGGTATTTTACCTTCTTCAATTTTGCCAACACTTAAAAAATCATTTAAAATATCCGTAAGCATATTTACTGATGAAACTATTCGTTGCAAATGTTTTTCCCGCTTGGGCTGATGTTCTGTAGTAGTATATTTTTCAATTAAATAAGAGGAAGATAAAACAGTGCTGAGTGGTGTGCGAAATTCATGGGATGCCATTGATACAAAACGTGATTTTAATTCACTCAATTCTTTTTCTTTTTCAAGCGATCTGGAAAGTTCTTCTTTAGATTTTTCAAGCTGGTGCATAGCATCTGTAAGTTCTTTTGTTCTTTGCTCAACAGTTGCTTCCAGATCATCATTTAATTTTATAATTTCTGCTTCTGCATTTTTTCTGGTAGACGTATCACTTATAAATGCAATTACATTTTTATCGCCATCTTTTTCATAATTACCTAAGCTCACTTCTACCTGAAATTCCCTACCGTCTTTTTTTACACCGAACAGATCCATACCATTACCCATAGACCGGCTTTTTGGATTGTGTGTATAATTTTCCCGGTGATCATTGTGTTTGTGGTGGTACCGTTGCGGTATTAATATCTCTATCGGTTTATCAATTATTTCTTCAATTTTATAACAAAAAAGATTAAGTGCAAATGGGTTTACAGATAGAATTATACCTTTGCTGTTTACTACCACAATACCCATGGAAGCATGGTTAAAAAGTGCTTCATAACGATAAGACTGATTAAAATTATTTTGTTCAGTAGCGGGCATGTGTAAATGTAAATGAAGCCAGGGGATAAGCGTGTTTTAATAAACAAGTTAAGTGTTAATGAATGTTACGTATTAAAAGATCATTACTTAAAAATTACTGACTATTCTATTTTGTGTCTTCAATTTCTATATCAGTTTCACCATGTCTAATGGTCGGAGAATCATTTTCTAATTGTCTTTCAAAATTTTTTCTATCTCTATTATTACGGATAATGGTAAACACAATTAATGCAACTACTGCCACACTCACCATAAATATTAATAAAATTTTCATAGTTTATAATTTGTCTTAAAAGTTTTAGTTATCAAAATTATAATGCATTTTTTTCTAAAACCTGCATTATTTGTTTTGTTGTTAATACGCCGGATTGACGCCATTTTAATTGGCCTTTTTTAAAAAGTATTAAAGTGGGCACACCCTGTATCTGGTAAGCAGATGCTGCTTGTGGGCTTTTATCAATGTCTATTTTTAAAATGGTTAATTTATCTCCCATTTTAAGTTTCAACTCTTCCAGAATAGGTTTCATCATTTTACAGGGACCGCACCATTCTGCAAAAAAATCTACAAGGGTAGGTTTATCGCTATTAATTATTTCTGAAAATTTATTTGCCATAAGTTTTTTTTAAGAAGTTAAAACCTTGTTTCTTTTTTTCCATTTTACTGCCTCATACCATATTACGCTTAAAAACCCTGTAACAATACTTATTAATAAGTGCATAAAACTTAAATATTCAAATTTAAAAAACAGCGCCAAGGGTTTTATGTAAATCAACATTATAACCATTGCAATAGTTATGCTAATTATAAGCAGTACCAGATTATTTTTATATTTTAAAGTTGTAAAAAACGAATAGAAAAACGAACGGTTTACAAGCGTTAAAAAAATATTAGCCGAAATTAAAACAGTGAAAACCATTGTCCGGGTTATTGCTTCATTAAAGCTATGTTGTACAGCATACTGATATATTATTAACGTACCGGCGGTTATTATTAAACCCTGTAAAATACTTGTCGATAATTCTTTCCAGTTAAAAAAAGTATTGGTAAATGGTCTTGGTTTTTGCTGCATGGTATTTTTCTCCATAGGTTCATTTTCATAAATGATGGAGCATGTTGGGCCCATAATTAATTCTAAAAAAATAATATGTACCGGTGAAAATATATTTGGATAGACCCAACCCAAAGCCAGCGGAACAAATACGGTAAGCACAATAGGAACATGAATGGAGATAATGTACTGAATAGCTTTTTTAAGATTTGCATAAATTTTTCTACCCATGGCAACCGCATCTATCATTCTTGCTAAATCGTCGTCTACCAAAATAAGTGAAGCAGCCTGTTTGGCAATTTCTGTCCCTTTTTTGCCCATGGCAATACCAATATGAGCAGCTTTTAATGCAGGTCCGTCATTTACGCCATCACCCGTCATTGCTACAATTGCATTATTGGCTTTTAATGCATTTATAATTTTTAATTTTGCATCAGGAAACATTCGGGTAAAAATATTTGTGTTAGCTACTGTTTCTTTTAAATCAGCATCGCTCAGTTTCATTAAATCATCTCCACTGATGCTTTTATCGTACCCTTTAAATGCAATTTGTTTTGCAATAGCAGATGTGGTTGCAGCATTATCGCCTGTTATAATCTTTACAGCAATACCCGCACTGTAAAAACTTTCCATTACAGTTTTAATATTTTCTTTTGGTGGATCGTAAAAACCTACAAGCCCTTTAAAAATAAATTTGTATTCCTGCTGCGTTGCCAGGAAATTATTTCCTTCAAAAATTGCTTCTCCTACAGCCAATACCCGATATCCATCTGTGGTTATTATTTTAATTGCTTCTTCAATCTGTTGCTTTTCATTTTGGGTAAGGTTGGCAATATTCATTAATGCTTCGGGTGCACCCTTTGCAGCTATAATACGTATGCCGGAATTATTCTCAAAAATATGCGTCATCATTGGTGGCTTACCACCCAAAGGATATTCGTGAACCATTTTATAATCTGCCCGTTCATCAACCTTTATTATTTTTTGATATGCATTGTGCAACGCAATTTCCATAGGGTCAAATGCAATTGGTTCACTAGCCCACATCGCTATTGATATTAACTTTTTCTCTTCATCTTCAACAATATTTTCTGCTGCAGCAATTTTATTTGTAGCCAGCACAAAAACTTTTGCAAGGCTCATTTTATTTTCTGTAATAGTTCCGGTTTTATCTGTACAAATTACGGTAGCGCTACCCAGGGTTTCCACAGTTTTCATTTGCTTTACTACAATACCCAGCTTCATTAACCTCCATGCACCCAGCGCCATAAATGTGGTAAACGCTACAGGTATTTCTTCAGGCAAAATACTCATGGCAAGCGTTAGCGCTTTTAATAAACTATCAAGTACATTGTAAGATTGCAAATAATTTACGACCCACACAATTAAAAAAATAACGGCGCCGGCGATAATCATTTTTTTTACAAAATTATTTATCTGCAATTCCAGCGGTGTTTTTTCTTCCTTAATATCTTCCAGGCTTTTGCCGATTTTTCCTAAACGGGTTTCATTGCCAATGGCTGTAATGTTTGCCAATGCTAAACCACTTGCTACAGTCGTACCCAAGTAAACAATATTATCAGCTGTACTTTTATCTTTAATAACAGCAAAAGATTCGCCCGTTAGAATAGATTCATTTACAGAAAAATCATTGGACTGTATTATCTCGCCATCTGCAGATATTGATGTTCCTTCTTCTACCATCAGGCAGTCACCAATTACGAGTTCTTCACTTTTTATTTCTGTTACAGCAGCATTTCTAATTACTTTACAATGTGGCTCTGTAAATTTTTTTAATTTCTCTAATGCATTTCTGCTTCTTGAATTTTGGTACAGGGAAATTGCTGAAACTAACATAATAGCAGACAGCAAAAAAATTCCATCTCCAATATCTCCGGTAAAAAAATAAATAGAAGTAGCTACCAGTAACAGAATAAGCATTGGTTCTTTTAATAAACTTTTTAATACTTCTAAAAATCCATTTTCTTTCTTGTATGTTAATATATTATAACCATTTTTCTTTCTTGAAATACTAACCTCTTCATCTGTCAAACCTTTTATATTAAAATTATTTTCAGACATGCAAATTTTTTAAAGCGTAATTTTTTCCTGTTCAATTTTACTTGCAAAAAGTTTTATTCATTGTGTTCAATAACTGCAAAGTGATTTTATTTCTGACAGTATATTTGAAATTCGGGTTATGGAGATGCTTATGTCATGCAATAATGCTTCCCTTTTTAAAAGTTCTTTACACAAAACAATTCCTTCCATTAATATTGTTTCTTTTTCTTTATTTGTTAAGGATGTAAGGCATGTAATTGGATATAAACCGGACTCATCTATTAAATTACGCAGGCTTTTATTGGCAGGATAATCCCAGCTTAATAAACTTAACCCTTCACAAACACCATATTTTACTGCGTCAGATGAGAATTTGGTATTGGTAACAACACAGCATTTTAAAGGTTTATGAGATGTTTTTTGCCAGTTGTTTTGTACGTCTCTGTACCGAGAATGCACATAGAGCGGTATTTTTACATTGCTTACAATGCCAAGACTGTTATGAAATTTGCATTCGGTTAATAAAAAATGATCCTCATTTTCTGCCAATACATCTATCTCATGCGTTACACATGCACCTTCTAAAAAAAGCTGCGTTTGTACTTTGTATCCCTGCCATTCAAATATAGCAGCAATGTATTTTTCAAATGGAAAACCTGATGGACCTAAAGCCATGATAGCTCTCTTTAAATTATAACGGCCGGCATTACTTTTTAAGTCTTTCTTAAGCATATTAAATGCTGCCTGGTATATTTTTTTTGTAGAAATGCCATCATATAATATTGATTCTATTTCAAATAAAATATTTTCTACTGTATTTTCATCTGCTCCAGATTTTTTTAGAGATGCTCTCAATTTCTCTGATGAAAATATATCCTGAACACCGGAAGCTTTTGTGATGGTAATATTTTTATTTTTCATAAATTATTAACTGTTTAATAATTTTATGCAACAGTAATTTCTTTTTCCAGATAAACATCCTGTACAGCATTCAGCAGTGCAATACCTTCTTTCATTGGTTTTTGAAATGCTTTTCTTCCTGAAATTAAACCCGTACCACCTGCACGTTTGTTTATGATGGCTGTAATTACGGCTTCCTTTAAATCTGATTCACCTTTAGATTCTCCACCTGAATTAATTAACCCTGAACGACCCATAAAACAATTTAATACCTGGTATCTGCATAAATCAATTGGGTTGGCAGAACTTAATTCGGAATACATCCGCTTATCTGTTTTACCGTAAGTTATACCGGCAGAATTTAAAAAAGTAAAACCACCATTATTCACAGGTAATTTTTGTTTTATTATATCTGCCTGTATTGTTACACCTAAATAATTTGCCTGCCCGGTAAGGTCGGCAGATAAATGATAATCTGCCTCTGTACTTTTAAATGCATTGTTGCGCAGGTAACACCACAATATAGTTGCCATGCCAAGCGAATGTGCTTCTTCAAAAAGCCTTGCAACTTCTACTATTTGCCTGCCCGATTCTTCCGATCCAAAATATATGGTTGCACCAACTGCTTTGGCACCAAGGTTCCATGCATCTTTTACAGATGCAAACTGTATCTGGTCAAATTTGTTTGGATAAGTAAGCAGTTCATTGTGGTTTAATTTTACAATAAAAGGAATTTTATGAGCATATTTTCTACTCAACATTGCCAGGCCACCAACGGTACTTGCTACAGCATTACAGCCGCCTTCTATGGCAAGTTTAATAATATTTTCAGGATCAAAATAAAGCGGATTAGCTGCAAAAGATGCACCTGCACTGTGTTCTACACCCTGGTCCACAGGCAGAATTGATAAATACCCTGTACCTGCAAGTGTGCCGTTGTTATACAATGAGCTAAGGTTGCAAAGTGTCTGGTTATTTCTGTTAGATAAACTGATTACATCATCAATAAAAGTAGGAGAAGGAAGATGAAGCATTTCTTTAGAAACCGTTTTACAGGTATGCGTAAGCAATTCTTCGTTTTCTTTTCCAATTAAAGCGGTTATGTTTTCGTGTGTCATAATACTAATTTTTATACTGATTTATTTTATTGAAAAGATTTATTAGCACTTAATTTATTTCATACAAAAAATTTTTTTCTTATGCTGCTTCCCAAAAATAATTTTATACAGCTGTACCAAAAATAATGGGATTAAGCTTGCTGTTATTGCAATCAACCAAACATTCAACTCAAGCATATTTAATTCCAATACCCTTCTCATTTGCGGTACAGCAAAAACCATTAATATTATACCTGCACAAATAATTATTGCCAGCCATACAAATTTATTTTTTGTTATCTCATTCAGCAATAACTTTGATTTTGCAGATGCCATATTAAATACATGAAATAACTGTGCAAATGCCAAAGTAATAAAGGCAACATTATTGGCTGTCTTATCATCTACCAATAAATATGCTTTACAATAAATAACCGCAGCCATGCAGGCAAATGTTATTGATAAAGCATATAAACCAATTGCCACCCAATCTTTATTTGAAACTATTAAATTTTTAGGATTCCTCGGTGGCCTGTCCATAACTGTTTTATCGCCCTTGCCTAAACCAAGTGCCAATGCAGGAAAAACATCTGTCACCATATTTAAAAATAAAATCTGCAAGGGCAGTAAAGTAGCAGCAGGTGCAATAAAACCTAGTGTTGTTACAATAAATATTTCACTCAAATTGCAGGATACTAAATACACAACAAACTTTTGTATATTTTGAAAAATTTCTCTGCCATGTGCAACAGCCAATGCTATTGATGTAAAGGAATCATCTTTTAAAACAATGCTTGCCGTTTCTTTTGCTACCTGTGTTCCTCTAAGCCCCATGGCAATACCAATATCTGCTTTCTTAAGTGCCGGAGCATCATTTACACCGTCGCCCGTCATGGCAACAATGTTTCCGGCTTTTTGAAAAACGCCTACGATTTCTAATTTTTGTTTCGGGGTAGTTCTTGCAAATACAGCTGTTTCCAACATTCTTTTCTCCCATTCATCCGTTACCGAAACCATATCCGGCAAATCACTTCCTGTAATTACTTTTTGCTCAGTATCATCAACCAAACCAACTTTTTTTGCAATATTTAAGGCCGTCATTGGATGGTCTCCGGTTATCATCACAATCTTTATACCTGCGTTTCTGCAGGATAATATAGCGTCTTTAATATCAAGCCTTGGTGGATCTAAAAACCCGATCATACCTGCATACATCAACCCGTTTAAAAAATCTTCTTTATTAATTTCCTTATCTTCTTTGTAAGCAAAAGCCAATACCCGCAAACCTTCGGCTGCCATCTTTTCTGATTCAGCAATTATTTTTTTTCTATCGTCTTCACTCAACTCCTTCTCTGTTTCGCCAAAAAGTATCCGTTCACATTTTACAAGCAAATGTTCTACAGAACCTTTTGCAGCTACAAAATTTCCTGAATTATTTTTATGGACTGTACCCATTATTTTGGTGTCTGAATTAAAAGGCATTTCTCCAATTCTTTCGTTGGCTTCTTTTAATTTATCTGCTGTTGAACCCGATGCATCTGCTAAATGTATCAAAGCAATCTCAATCGGATCGCCCAGTAATTTCTTTTTATCATCATTTTTTGCTGAAGCATTGTTGCACAATGCACCAATTAATATTAATTTTTCAAAATTATTTTTACTCTTTTCTACTGCAGCTTTATCATATTTTAATGAATTGTTTTCAATGGTAACTTTTATATTTTCTTCAGGGAAAGAAAAGGTATCAACATAAATTTTATTTTCAGTGAGCGTTCCTGTTTTATCGGTTAAAATAACATTGGTACTGCCAAGTGTTTCCACAGCAGATAATTTTTTTACAATGGCATTTCGTTTTGCCATCAGCAACATGCCATAAGCCAAAGCCACAGTAGATACTATTGGCAGGCCTTCGGGGAACGCTGCCACAGCCAATGCAATAGAAGTTTCAAGAATTAATGCCCAGTGCTTTCCCTGTATAATTCCTGTTACAGCAAAAATGGATGTCATTATTAATGTTATCCAGATGAGTTTTATACTTAATGCTGCTATCTTTTTTTCAAGAGGTGTTTCTGTTTCTTTGTGGCTGTCCACCAAAGAAGTAATGGTGCCAAGTTGAGTATTTTCTGCAATACCTGTAATCACTGCCTTTCCATTACCATTCATTACAGATGTGCCTTTAAAAACCATATTAAATTGATCGCCTAAGGCAGCTTCTTTAAGTAATTTTTCTGTATTTTTTTCTGTAGGAAGTGATTCTCCGGTAAGCGATGATTCATCGCACTGCAATTGATTGGCTTCTACCAGTCGAGCATCTCCGGGTATTACATCACCGGCTTCCAAAACAATTAAATCTCCTACCGTAATTTTCTCAGAGGGTATTTGCAGCGTTTTTCCATCACGAATAACGTTGGAAAGTATTACGTCCATTTCCTTTAAAGCATTCATTGAACTACGGGCCTGTAACTCCATAAAAAATCCAATCAGTGCATTTACAAAAATGACTACAGCAATGGAAATAGCTTCAATATTGTTTTGAAAATAAAGCGTAACTGCCATGGCAAACAGCAGCAAATAAACAATTGGACTTTTAAACTGGAGCAACAGTATTAACCATACCGATTTCTGTTTTTGCACCGCATAAATATTTGCACCAAATTTTGCTGTACGAGCCTCTGCTTCTGCGGGGCTTATGCCATTTTCAGCGTTGGTTTCAAGGGCAGTAATTGTTTTTTCTACAGATAAAGTATGAACAGCTTCAATTGGATATTTTATGTTCATACTAATGTTTATTATGATTTATGAAACACCAATAAGGGAACTTTAGCATCGAACGAATACTCTGCAGATTTGCTTGATAAAAATATTTTCTCAAACCAGTTTCTGTTTTGTTCCGTAAACATAACCATAACAGAAGGCTGAATACTTTTTACGGCAACTTCAATATCTGAAACCAAAGATTCATTAGGATTTCTTGGAGTTGTTTGAAAATTTACATTATAATTTGTAATTGCTTTAATAGCCCTGTCTGTTAATGCTAAATCTTCTTTTTTATCAGGTGCAGATGTAAGGTGAAGTAATTCTACTGTTGCTTTTAACGGCTCTGCAAATGCTATTACTTTTAAAATTTCGTTTTCATAATTAAGCAAATCTGAAACATAAAGTATACTTGTTATAGTACGCTTTTCATAATTATGGGGAATGGCTATAACGGGAACTTCAGAATTATTTATCAGGTTAGCTGTATTTGTACCAAGCAGCCTTTTTACAGTTCCGGCACCTCTGGTACTTATACAAATAAAATCAAAATTATTTTCAGCCGCATATTCTCTTATGCAACTATCTGCAAATACAGAACTTTTTATAACACATTTATATGGTGCAGCAGTTTCATTTATTCCTTTATAAGTTTCTTCAACAAAAGCATTTAATTTCTCTTCAATTTTTTCTGCTTCATCTTTTTCATAACCACCTACTCTTACTTCATTCCACGCAGTAGGAGTTAAGATATGATAAGTATTAAAAAAAGTGAGTTCATAATCATTTTGTGAAGCCAGTTGAATTGCAAAATATAAACCGGCTTTTGAGTTTTCAGAAAAATCGGTTGTAACAAGTATTTTTTTCATGAAATAATTTTTTATTTATTTTTTCAATTTTAAAATATAATGTATTAGTGAATAAAAGATTTTAAGCAGTATTTAATTTGTCGCTTTATTCATTAGACCATATATTTTTTCTACATCTTTTAAATTGCACAATTCTGTACCTGTATTCATAGTGGCTGCTGTGCCACATGCAACTCCGTATTTTACTGCCTCGGCAATGTTTTTTTGTTTTGACAAAAAATAAACAATACCCGCCAACATGCTGTCACCTGCACCAACAGTGCTCTTTCTAATTACAGCAGGTGGTTCAATTGTTTTTATTAAATCATTGGTTACAAACAAAGCTCCTTGTGCACCCATAGATATTACCACTACCTCGCATTTACCTTCTGCAATAATTTCTTTAGCAGCGGCTTCTATTTCATGTTGTTTCAAATGTGTTTTACCCGAAAGAAAACACAGTTCACCAAGATTTGGTTTAAGCAGGTAAACGCCTTCATTTACAGCTTCCCTTAAAGCTTCACCGGATGTATCTACAACAAATTTTGCATTTTTATTCTTTGCAATTTTTGCCAGCTGAGCAAAAATATTTAAAGGTACCCCGGGCGGTAAACTTCCGCTTGCTACAATAAAAGAAATATCCTGAATTTCTTCAACTGCTTTTAGGCATTGCATCCATTCTACATCACTAAGGTTTGTGCCCGGCATACCAAAACGGTATTGTGCATTTTCAGCTTCATCAAGCACTATTATATTTTCTCTTGTTTCATTTTGTACTTCAATAATTACTGCATGTATATTTTCAACTTCCAGTAAATGATTAAAATATTTTCCCGTATATCCGCCTGACGGAAAAATAGCTGTAGCATCTCCACCCAATTTCTTTATTGCTCTTGCTACATTAATTCCACCACCACCCGGCTCAAGTTTTGGCGCAGCACAATGCAGCTTTTTATCAGGCAGTAATTTTTTTACTGATGTGGTTTTATCAATACATGGGCTGAATGTAACGGTAACGATGGTTGACATAATATTGTTTAGCTGTTTCCATTTCCGGATATTTCTTCTTCTACCAAAATATTTGTAAGCTCATTTTTACAAGTGTTGTTTTTTTGGAAGCAATCAATATTTTCAAAAGTAGTATCCGCAATATTTGTAAGTGCCTGCACCGTAGCAAAAGCCTGGTGCGGAGTTATCAAGACATTCGGCATAGAAAGTAATTTTTTCAACAAATCGTCCTTCATTTCTTTCCCTGTAAGGTCAGAGAAGAAAATACCTCTTTCATTTTCATAAACATCTGCTCCGTAATAGGCAATATTACCATTTTGTAATCCCTCAATTACATCTACCGTATTTACGCATGCCCCACGCCCCGTATTGATGAGCATTGTACCCGGTTTCATTAAATCTATCAGCTTTTTATTAATTAAATATTTTGTTTCGGGTGTAGATGAAGTATGAATGCTAATGATATCTGCTGAGGCACAAAGCGTTTCCTTATCCAAATATTCAACACCAAATTTTTCTTTCAATTGATCATTTTCGTTTGGGTCACAACACAAAATTTTGCAGCCAAAGCCATACATAATTTTTACCAGTACACTGCCAATAATACCCACGCCAATAATGCCTATGGTTTTACCATGCAGATCGTAACCAATTAAATTATCTGTAGTAAAATTTTGTTGGTGAACCTGCTTTTCTGCAATAATGGTTTTTCTGTTTAGCGCCTGTATGAGCGCTATTACATGTTCTGCAATAGCATAAGGTGAATATGCAGGCACATTTGTAACTTTAATACCTACAGCGTTTGCTTTTTCAATATCAATATTGTCATGCCCTGCCGCTCTTGTTGTAATGCATTTCACATCAATTTCATAAAGTAATTTTATCACCTCTGCACTTGCATCATCGCCGGTAAAAATGCTGATGATCTCAAAACCGGTAGCAAGATGAGCAGTTTCCAAACACAACGGCTTTTTTAAAAATGTAATTTCATAATTATTTGTGTTTGCCTTTTCCAGGTAAGGTTGCTCGTATGGTTTTGTACTGAAGAAGAGTGTTTTCATAAATACATTTTACATATTTTATTTGAAGATATTTTAATATGTAAAAATAAACACCCCAATTTTTAGACCGAAAACTTTTTACACATCCTAAACTATACAAGACACTTATTATCTTAATAAAAGCACAGGTACATGGCTGTGTAAAACCATTTGCTTGGTATGACTTCTGCTGATAATTTTTTCCCACAGGGTGTGATGCTTTCGCATAACAATTAATAAATCAATATTATTTTTTTCTGCAAAATCGACTACACTTTTATCAATGTGTTCGCCCTCAACAAAATGGAATTCTACTTTGTGTGTTTCAAACATCTTATTAATTTTATTTGAAAATAAAATAAAATCTTCGTTAAACTCCTCTTCTTTTGCTGCATTTATAACATGAATATTTGAATTAAAATCGTTTGCCAGCAATTTAATTTCAGCAATAAAATCTTCATCAATTTCATTTTTAAAATCATAAGCAATTCCAATGTTTTTAAAAGCTGAAAAACTTGCATTATACGGAACTGTTATAAGCGGCCATGTGCAGTTTTTTAATGCGTCGGCTGTATGTCCGCCAAACATAATTCGTTCAGCTGCTGTTTTACCCTGGCTACCCATTATTAAAAAGTATGGTTTTACGCTGTCACAAATTTCATTTAACTCATTTGCAAAAACACCCAACTTTACCTGCGTTAAAATATTAAGTTTAGTAGCTGTACTTTTTAAAAGTTCATTTTTAAAAGTTTCTATATCATTTTCAGCAATAGCTTTTAAATCAACAATATTCATAACAATAATTGGATCTTCAAAGTTTGGCATTAATTGATATACATTAAAAAGTAAAACATCTGCATTTATGATCTGCGCCATTTTTAAGGCATACATTGATGCGTTTAACGCATTTGAAGAAAAATCTGTTGCTACAATAATTGTTTTCATTTACTTACTTTATTTAGTGAAGGTTTGAATACTGATTTTTTACCATCAGTCATTTCAGTTATTTATAAATTTTTCTTTTCAATTGTATCATTTTCAATTTTAAGGTATCATATATCAAGCCGATAAATAATACCAAGGTTGCGAGGATTAAAACTTTCAATTGTAATTTTTGATATAACAGGCCAGCTGAAATGCCTCCAATAAAAAAGAAAATAATAATTGTTAACCGCAATTTTATGGAGGCATATAATTTTATTCTTTGAAGTGCTTTTTTATAAAAGAAAAGTTGAGATAACTCGATGCCTAAATCTGTAAAAAGGCCTGTTAAATGCGTAGTACGTACTGTAGCATCAGATATTTTAGTGACCAAAGAATTTTGTAACCCCATTGCAAACAATAAAATACAAACAATAAAATTGGCATAGCTTTCAATTAAGTTTTTTCCTAAGCTGGCAACAAACAAAAGCAACACTATTTCAATAACAATTGGAAGAATATAAGTTTTATTTTCATTTTTTAAAGCAACGTATTCCACCAGTAAACTTGAGATAAAAGCACCTAAAAAGAAAAATAAAATATATAAAAAGTAAACCAATCCTTTCCAAAAATGCACCTGAAACACCTCATCTACAAAATAAGCAAAATGCCCCGTAACATTTGTGGTAAGCTGTTTCACAGCTAAAAATCCGGCAACGTTTACTATTCCTGCTACAAAAGAAAGTAATGATGCAATTTGTAAATTGTGTTTTACCGTTCTTGTTTTTCCTTGATGCCTAAACATCTTTTTGTATTTTATTTACCATAATTATAAAAGGTTTTAATAAAAAAATGAATTGTTTTAATACTGGTATTGTATTGTTTAGATCCATATTCATTTAATTAAACATTTTGTCATTTTCATTATTAATAATAAAATTTTTATAAAAAGAATTTTAAGCTTTTTGCAGTAAAACAACAAACATTGATAGCATAAAAAAATTTGCAAGAAAGTTTGCAGTAAGTTGCCTCTACACATATTATTTTAGTGAATCCCTTATATAAAATAATAAGAAATTAAAGATAGAATTCCGGTATACCCAAACCCCTTAACCTTCTTTCACGTTGTACTCAATACTTTTCAACGTAAATTTTCCGTAAACAAATTCACCCTCAGGATAATGCCAAACTGTTTCTCCATACTGCATAATATTGCGCCCATCAATTTGAGCATAATTTTTTACAGGAGTAGAAAAACCATATTCCTTCATTTCGTTAACAGCATATCTGTCATCAGAAATAAAATTTATCAGTTGCCCCTGCTCATTAAAATATAGAATTGCGTTTATTTTATTTACGCCATTTGTAAAAGTCGCCTTGGCAGATAAACTATCAATCGCTGTCCATAGAATTCTTTTGTCAATTAACGAAGCGGGTGCCATAAGGCACATATCGTTAAATACTGTTACAGTTTCGGCTTTATTTAATTCCGTACCTTTTATGCTTACTACATTAAATAAGCCCAACGGTTTTATTTGCATGGTTGCCCTTTCATTTTGGTAACAGTGATAACCCGGTACAGGAACACCATAAATCTTTGCTTTCATAAAAAACAATCTGGTTGGGTCATCAAAAAAATTATACTGTACAGAAGTAAATTTGAAAAAATCCTTTCCCTTTTCCCTCATTTCGCCGTCAAAAATAATTCTCATATTTTTTACTTTCGGTTTATTAACTGCTCCTGAATAACGAATATATTTTTGAACCGGAAATGGCAGAGAAACAATATCTGCATCTATCAATAAATCATTGGTTACAAAATTTGTTTCGGCCATATGGTTATCAATATCTTTCTTAAAGTTCATTTCAAAGTGAAAGGTTGCCCAAGAAGAAATGGTAACAACAAGAATAATAATATTTAAAACAGTTCCAAATTTTGCATCATGCCAAACCGAAATAATTAGTACCTGAGATATTACAACTGCAGCAAAGGCAACATATACCCAACCTTCTTTTTTCAATAAACATAGTATAGCTGCTGTTACAAAAAGAAGAGCTGTAAGCAGCCAAAAAATGCCATTTGGTTTAGAAATATCTTTTGTTAGCTGAGGAATATTTGCATAATTAAATGCTTTTGCAAAACCCATTGTATGGAGTAGTCCATGAGCAAACAAAATGATGGGTAGAAGGTATTTAAGCATAATTCTTTTTTACAAATGACTCTATCGAACGCCTTAATGACACAGGATTTGGGTAATTTTTTAAATACCCTGTTCGTAAAATAAACTGCACAGGATCGTTAATCCCCATAGAGGTATTTAAAATTTGATTTGTTTTTGCTTCTTCAATTATCTGCGTCATTGGGTGAATGGCAATATTTCTCCCTCTTACTTTTAACCATAGCCTTTGCAATCTTTTACCGGTTTCTAATAATGTTTCTAACGAATTATCTTTGCTTGTTATAAGTAACCATCCTGCTGATGCATTCGAAACTTCCTTCACCACTTTATCAATACTTTGCTCCCTAAAACTTTTTTTCATCACATCGCTTTTGCCATAAAAATTTCGCAAATACCAGCCAGGTATACCTTCTATTTCCATACCTGCAAGTGTGAGCCCGTCTAAATATTTGGCTGCATCTTTATCGGAGAATCTTATCCAATCTGCTAATTCGCTTTGTGCTGCATCTCTGTACGATTGAATCCTGTTGGCTTCAATGGTTTGTTCATTTAGCCATACATGTTCTTTTGAGCTATTAGGAATGTAATGAATGAAATCATTTTCATCGTTAAGTAAATATGAAATGTCTTCTCTTTTAAGTATATCGCTTAAATAATTTGAACGAACAGTGCGACGTTGCTTTATTTGTTCAATATCATATTTGATAATCCTTGTTGCTTTAGTAAGTTTTAGGTCAACTACATTTTCATTTTGATTATTTGTGGCTAAAATATTATACTGATAATTGTAACCAAAGCTTTTTGCAGCGTATTCTAAATTTTGTAAAAAAGCTCCGATAGATAAAATGGTTTCTCGTTGTGTAGGGTCAACACCGGGTAACCAGCGGCTTTTATCATTGCAAATAATCCAATGGTATGGCTCCAAATATTTTACAAACCATGGTTGTGTGTTGTGCCCGCTTGGCGCAAGGGAAGCAAGTGCCAATATATCTCTTTCATGCGGCTTAAAAGGAAATTCAATTGTAAAATCTTGTTTTATATCTGCTCTTACCAAATTATTTTTATCGCTAAAGCCATAGTAAGTTGCGCCGCCAATAACGATAGCAGATCCTGTAAAAGCTAAAAATTTTCGCCTCGTCATAATATTTCTAAAATTTATTAATGGAATTATTAATAAAGTATAAAAATATTCAAACAGATTGTTTATTAAAATGATCAAAATCAGTAAGCAGTATGACAGCTGTCTACCTACTTTAAAAAAGTAAACAAACAAGTTATTATCCTTGCACTTCTAAAGTGACGCAGTTATTTAGTTAATGACATTACAGGAACATGGCAATGAAGTACCAGTTGTTTGGTGTGACTTTTATGAAATAGTCTTTGAAACATATTGTAATGTTTAGGCATTACAATTAGCAGGTCTACATTGTTGGATTCCACAAACTTTAAAATAGCTTCTTCAGTTTGATGTGAAGTTAAAAAATGATATTTTATTATAAAAGGAGTAAAGGCATTTTCAAGCTCGCTCGCTAATAATGTAAAATGCTCATTAAATTCCTCTTCCTGTACTGCATTTAAAATATCGATAGAGGCATTAAAATCCCCGGCAATTAATTTTATATCGGCAATTAAATTTTCTTTTATTACTTCCTCAAAATCGTATGCAATACCTATTTTTTTAATGGCTGAAAAAGTAAACGTAGATGGTACTGTAATTATCGGCCATGCAAAATGATTAATGGTTTTACCTGCATGAGAGCCCATTAAAAAATGTTCAGCAGCGGTTTTACCCTGGCTGCCCATTATTACTGCATAGGGATTTAATCGTTCGCATATTAAAATCAACTCATCATTAAAAACGCCTAATCTTACTTCGGTCGTAATATTAAAACTAAAATTGGATTGCTGAACAAGATCAGATTTAAAATGTAATAACTGTGTTTCAGCAGATTTTTTTAAATCATCTACATTAATATCAATTATAATTTCTCCGTAATTAGGCAGAACCTCAAAAACGTTAAAAAGTAAAATATCAGCACCTACAGTTTCAGCTATTTTTACAGCATATTTGGCAGCATTTAAAGCAATAGGCGAAAAGTCGGTTGCCACTATAATGGTTTTCATCTTTTCAATATTTAAAATTTAAAATTGAGCTTTTGACAGGAAATAAAATTACTCATAATAACCGGCTTTAAAAGCTGATAATAATCAATAATAACAACGACAAAGCTGATAGTATTAAAGGACTATTAATTTGCCATCTTACAAATCTGAAGTATCTGCTTTTACGCACCACAATAATTCTTTAATAAAACCGGCCGCTAATTTATCCGTTGCTTCTTTGTTAACAGCATTGCCGGTTTCGTCATAATTGTCCTGCACTTTTGCTACAGAAAACATTTCTGTAATAGTCCATGCCTTTATTTTCCAAAGAGTAAACTGCAAAGAAATAAGACACTGTGAGCCTGCAAAAGGTCCTGCAGAAACGGTTGCAATAGCTATTGGTTTATGCCGCCACTCTTCCAATAAAAGATCAATTGCATTTTTTAAACTTGCGGGATAACCACCATTATATTCTGGCGTTACAATTATAATTCCTTCACTGTCTTTTATTTTTTCTGCAAACTCCAGCGTTTTAAGCAATGGCGAAGCTTGAAATTGTAACCGTTCTTCAAAAATGGGGAAATTATATTCCATTAAATCAAGCATTTGGGTTTCTGCAAGATTATTGTCTTTAAGATATTTTTCAAAATACAAAGCAACACGATGGCTGTTGCGCCCTGTTCTTACACTGGCTGAAATAATTGAAATACGTGGCATAATAAATTACTTAAAGGTTTATGGTTAAAAAGAAAATACTTTTTATTGCTGACTAAAAAGTAAAAGCAACATCACACACAAGCAAATATTTGTCCAGTTATAAAAAGAATATTACAACCTTACCTTTAAAAGGTTCAAATGAATTTTTTTATTTTACAGTTTAATTTTAAAGCCACCGTTAAAAATAAAACCTTCCGTTGGTGTGTAAACTTCCTTAAAAGAAGGATTTTGAATTGTGCCCGTATATAAATTATCCCAGCGTGACTGGCGGGTGTCTGTAAAGTTTTCAAAATTTATAAATAGACTGAAATGTTTGAATTTATATTCGCTTGAAAGCCCTGTAACCCAATAATCCCGTACCTTTTCGTTGTTTGATAAATACTGTGCGCCAACATAATAAAGTTCGTAACCTATGCGCAGCTTTTCGTTTAGCTCATACATTAAATCTATATTAAGGTGATGCTTTGCAGAAAGTGGGTTGGCTGTAGAACTCTTGTTGAAATTTCTTCTTACATCGGTAAAAGTGTAACCTACATACAAAGAAATATCTTCCATTCTAAATTTTAAAGCTGTTTCAAAACCTTTGGTATCAATATTTCCCTGAGCGTTTTTAAAAGCAAAATCATTGGTTGCTGGAACGGGTTGAAGTACGAGCGGATCTTTAATAACAGTATAAAAAAACAACTGATTAATGGAAAAGTTTATATCCTCAAAAATGACTGTTTTGTAATTTAAATCGCCATTTAAACCATAAGATTTTTCGGCTTTAATACTTTCAAAATTCAGCGGAATTATATTTTGAAAAGCTTTTTCTTCTGCATCTTCTGAAAAGATATTTGGCGTTTTATAACCTAAGCCACCACCAATTCTTGAGGTAAGGTTATCTGTTATTTTATAAAGCAAAGATAAACGCGGCAATACAAAAGCGCTGTTTCTATTGGTAACATCCAATCGCACTCCACTTTCAGCAATAAATTTACTTGAAACTTTTAAATTATTTTGTAAAAATAAACCGGCTGCAGTATTGTTATAATTTAATTTTGCAGCCGTAATATTTGTCTGTTTAAAATTATCTGAAATATAATTTGCCCCTATATTCCATTCAGATTTTTCGTGGGGAATCAGCAGGTTTATTTCGCTGAATGTTGCTGTCTGTTTACCATCAAAATTGTAGGTTTTTCTTTCAATTTTTCGGTTAAAAAAAGCGACGCTGTTTTTAATGGTAAGAATATTTTTATTTAGAAATCTTTTTTCAAAAGATGCCTGTGTACTAAAACGGTCGCTGTTGTTGCTTTCATAAAATGTATGTACAGCATCTGCTTTATTATTTATAGCAAGCATATCGCCGCCTATGCGTTTTTCAAAACCTGCATTTACGCCGATGCTTAGGGTGGTTTTGTCATTAGGGTAATAATAAAATTTTGGGTTGAAGGAATAACGGGTATATTTTGGAATGTCGGAGAAGCCATCTTTGTTGGCATCGTAAGCTTTTTGTGCATTGCTGGATACAAAAAATGTTAATCCTGTTTTCTTATATTTTTCACCATAAAATGCGCTTAAATCCAAGGCATTGGTTTGATTGACATTTGCCAGAAAAGAAATTTCTCTTTCTGCCGTAGGCACTTTTGTTATAAGATTGATAAGCCCCGCAATGGCGCCGCCCCCATACAATGTGGAGGTTGCACCTTTTATAACTTCTACTCTTTTTAAATTTAATGGTGGTATTTGTAAAACACTTAACCCACTAGCAAACCCGGAATACAATGGAAACCCATCCTGTAAAAGCTGTGTGTATTTTCCTTCTAACCCTTGAATGCGAATGCTTGAACCGCCTGAAACCTGCGATGTTTGCTGTGTTTGCACGCCTGCAATTTCTGATACAAGCATTTTAATATTGCCTGGCTGCATTACCGATTTTTCATCAAGATCGGCCGCAGGTATTCCTTCTATACGTGTTGGAATATCCTTAATATTTCGGCTGCTTCTGGTGGAGCTGACTACTTTTATTTCTTCAAGATCTTCTGCTGATTCATCCATCAAAATATTTACAGTTTCATTTTGCGGGAAGGTTATTTTTATTTCTTTTTCGGTGTAGCCGATGCCGGTAACAACAATTGTTTGTTTGCCATCTGCAATATTTGTTAGCTGTACAAACCCTGTACTGTCGCTGATGCTGCTGTTTAAAGTACCTTTTATTTTTACAGAAAGGCCAGCTAAAACTTCGCCGCTTTTTTCATTTTTTAAAATAGCCTTAAAAGTATTTTGGGAAAAAACATGGGTTGAAGAAATTAAAATAAAAAGTAAAACAAGTATTTTTTGCATACGCCGTATCTGGTTAATTAAGCGGCGAAATTAAGCACTAATATAACTGAAGCATCCCCGTTTATAAAATATGTTGAAAATGCTGAGGATAGATTTAATGAAGAGCATAGCCGGGATGGAAGCGGCACCGTAACCCGTGTTAGCAAACAAAGTGAGGAACGAACTGTAGTTTTGCGTTACACGGGTGCAGGTACAGCGTACAGCCCGATACTGAAGTTGAAGCAAGTTTTAAAGCTCCTGCTGCTAGCGCATTAATTTATCTTTAAAATAATTTAAACGCAATGTATCGTTCCAGCCATTCGGATTTTTCTCAAAAACTTTGCTGCTGTAGAATGCCATACCTTTTAATGCGGGCAGGCTGCGTATTTTTTGTATTTGTTTTGGCAACTGGGTTTTATCTTTCCATGCGGCATTGCTGTTTGCACGGTAATAACCAATGCCGATATAGCAATCTTTGCCGTAGCTGTGTGCTGCCCACCAATCTGCAAGGGTATTAAAATCTGCAAGCTTATGGTCTATTTCCCAATAAAGCTGAGGGGTTACATAGTCTATCCAGCCCATGCGCAGCCAGAGTAAAATATCTGCATATAAATCATCATAATTTGTTTGTCCGGCTTTGGTATTACTGCCCATAGAATCTACAGATGCATTGCGCCACACACCAAACGGGCTTATGCCAAACCTGCATTTTTTATTGGTTTCCTTAATGGCTTTGCCAAGCATTACAATTATAGAATCTGTATTGCTTCGGCGCCAGGTATCTTTGCTCATACCATTACCATATTGCTTATACTTTGCATCGTCAGGAAATTCTTTGCCTGCAATGCGGTAAGGATAAAAATAATCATCAAAATGTACTGCATCTACCTGATACCGTTTAACCACATCTTTAACAACATTTGTTACATAACGCTGCACATCTTTATTGCCGGGATCAAAATATTTTTTGTCACCATAGGTAATAAACCATTCCGGATGCTGGCGTGTAATATGTGTTGCTGTAATAGATGAATTTGTTATGCTAAAAACGGCACGGTAAGGGTTCATCCAAGCATGAAATTCCATTCCCCGTTTGTGTGTTTCAGTTATCATAAACTCCAGCGGATCGTAATACGGAAAAGGCGCCTGACCCTGCACGCCTGTAAGCCATTGGCTCCAGGGCTCAAAGGGTGATGGATAAAATGCATCTGCCGCGGGACGTACCTGTACAATTACCGCATTCATACCATTGCGCTGGTGCATGTTAAGGAGTTTTAAAAATGCAGCTTTTTGTAAATGGGCATAAATTGTTGGCGAATCGGGCCAGTCAATATTATCTACAGTAGCAACCCACACAGCCCTAAACTCAGGCTTTGCAACATTTTGTGCTGTTGAGCCCAACGCATATAAAAAAGTAAACAGCAGCAGATAAAATTTCATGACAGGCATTTTAAGAACGGTAAAATAGAAAATAAAATGTTTAGGAAACAAGTCTCATTTTATCCAGCAGTTTATTTACATTTTTTGCATCGGCTTCTGTGAGAGAGCCGGCAATAGCATCCATAGTAAGTTCAAAAGCATCAAGTTTTTCCAACAGTTTTTTCCCCTTAGCAGTAATGGTAACATCTACCATTCTTTTATCGCCGGGACATACCATTTTTTTTACAAGCGCCTTGGTAATTAACCTGTCAACAATGCGGCTGGTATCGCTCATTTTATCGAGCATTCTTTGCCTTATTTGCAATGTTGAAATGGGTGTGGCTGCACCCCGCAGAATGCGCAGAATATTAAACTGCTGCGGTGTAATATCTTCTTTTTCAAAAAAGCTTTTTAGCCTTTCGTTCATCCAGTTATAGGTGTAAATAAGATTGATGATTACCTTCTGGTGCTCGGTTCTAAACTTTGGCTGGTTGATATCTTTTTCTAAACTCATAATTGGAACACAATAATAAAAAAAAGCTGCAACATTGTAGGTTGCAGGCTTTAAAATAATTAATTTATTTTGTTAAAGGTCGTACAATTTAAGGTTGACCTGTAATTTTTTTATCCAGTTCTCTTTCCAAAATAATTTGCGACTCATGGTTTTCGGAAAATTCATTAATATAAATTTTTACAAGTATTAAGAAATAACTAATGAGCAAAGGCCCAAAAATTAGACCTATAAAACCAAATAGATTCAGCCCTACAATTACACCCAATACGGTTATAAGGGGATGAACATTACCTATTTTTTTCATGAAACTTATTCGGGCCACATAATCCACATTACCCGTTACCAAAAGGCTGTAAATGCCCAGACCTATTGCCGGCCATGTAAGGCCTTGCGAAAAAAGATAGAGCATTATTGGCACCCAGACAATCATTGTACCCACAAGTGGAAAAAATGCAAATACACCGGTTATGAATCCCCAAAGTCCCCAATCATCCATACCAAAAACCCAATAACCCAAGGAAGCAAATATGCCCTGCACAATACAGATAATGGGTATACCAAGAGCATTCGCCTTTATCATCATTTTTGTTTCGCCGGCAAGTATATCAACATTATGCGGTTTTAGTGGTATAATCTTGTGCAGGTTTTTTTCCATATCTCTGCCGCCAACCAACAAAAAATATAATAAAAAAAACATCATCAATAAATTGGCGAGTGTAGTTGCTGTACCGCTTAACAACATGGGTACCATACCAGAAATTTTTTGTGTAACAGTTTTAATATTATCTGGAGATAAAACTTTTATTCCAGTTTTTGCAGAGATATTCTCTGCCATATTTTGCAGTTTTTGTACTATCTGATCCTGATTTTTTAGTATCTGGTTTATTTTAGGTGTAACGAGATTTACAGTTAAATAAATTGGTAATGAAATTATAACGAGATAAAAAAGAATAAACATCATGGCCGTCCAGCCCTTCTTCCATTTGTTTTTAAAAATAAGTTTGAAATAATAGCTGCGGCCCAGAATGTAAAGCGTTATGCCACCTAATAAACCCGGTATAAAAATATACAACTGACCAATTAACAATACTGCTATTAAAAAAATAAGGAGCAATACCAACACTTGCAAAATGCGTTTATTAAATAAATTTTTATCCATCTAAAAAATTTAAAACAGGTAAATAAATTTTACTTCCAAACTGACTCACCTTCACTGCAATTGGCACAAATATCAATATTTTTTCTGCTCTTCATTAACTCACTTCTAAATTGTTTGTAGTTATCGTTTTGCCATATTTTTTTAAACGGCTCATTTTTTAAATTACCTAAGCGGTGCATGGCATCTTTATCAAAACAGCATGGTACCACTAGCCCATCCCAGGTAATTACATTTGCGTGCCAGAGTTTCCAGCAGCGGTTTGCAAATTTATTTTTAGCTTTAAAACTGCCGTCTGCATTGCGTTTGTAGCGGCTGTATTTTTCGTTTACGGGTATTAACTGGTTGGGATCATTTTCGTAATCATACACCTGTGCGGTTTTAAAACGTACCTCATCAACCCCAATTTCTTTTGCAAGTTTTTTTATATCCTCTATCTGGTGTTCGTTGTGCTTAACCACTAAAAACTGAAAAAAAACAAACGGCGTTTTGCTGTTTAATTCCTTTTTCCATTTCACAATATTTTTTGCACCTTCCAGTACTTTATCAAGGCTTCCGCCTACACGGTATTGTTTGTATGCTTCCTGCGTAGTGCCGTCTATTGAGATAATTAAACGGTCCAGCCCACTCTCCACTGTTTTTTTTGCAGCTTCATCTGTAAGGTAATGTGCATTGGTACTGGTAGCGGTGTAAATACCTTTATCAGATGCATATTTTACCATATCTAAAAAAGAAGTATTTAAATACGGCTCTCCCTGAAAATAAAAAATTAGGTATAATAATTCTTTGTGAATATCATCTATCGTTTCAGTAAAAAAATCTTTCTGCAGCATACCTGTTGGCCGGGTAAATGCTCTTAGTCCACTCGGACATTCAGGGCAGCGAAGATTGCAACTTGTGGTTGGCTCAAAAGAAATTGAAATGGGGAAACCCCATTGTACAGGTCTGTCCAGCAGCTTGCTTAAAAAAAAACTACTTACAACTTTTAACCCGTTCCATGCACGTGCGGGGGTAAGTTTACCGGCAAAATTTACAGCATCATTAAAATTAAATTCGGGCATACTTACAAAATTACTTAGTTAAGATTAAATGCTGATTTAACCGGTATGCAGAACTTTACAATTTGCAGATGATCCCCGGTATTAATTTGCCAAAATGATATTGCATATTTAAGGTAATATTTTTCTTTTTAGCCTCGGCATTTTTAATTTTTGCAAAACGGTGATAATTAAAAGAAACCTGCCTGCCGGTTAAATAACCTAATGCTGCACCGGCCAAAACATCGGTAGCCCAGTGTTTATTTTCTGTAATGCGGCTAAGCCCTACAAGTGTTGCTGCACTGTAAGCAATTATAGGTATGTAAGGTTTATTTCTATATTCTACCGCAAAAACGGTTGCAGCCGCAAATGCAGCAGTTGTGTGGCCTGAAGGGAATGAACTGTTAGAACTTTTACCATTTCCATCTTTTGAAAGATTGCCAAAAGGACCCTTAAAAATCGGTTCAGCTCTTACACCTGATGAGTAATAATTTGGCCTTGTTCTGCCGGTGAGGGTTTTAATTACAGCTTCGGTTAAAAAGCCTGTCAGTACAGCTTGCGTGGCAAGCAAAGTGGTCGTTTTTACTTTTTCACTTTTTACAATTACGCCGTAAAGCCCAAAGGCACCAAGTGTAACAGCTTCATACAATCCACCAAAATTGGTTACAAATTTCCCCACATTTCTTACATTGGCGCTCCGGGTTCGCAGTTCAAGCGCATTTTGTTGTATTGGTTTATCTGCAAATGCAAGTGCTCCTGTTACAAGGGCAAATTTACCCAATCTTACAAAATCCCTCTTGTGCATGTGAAAAGGTTTGGTAAATTCCTGTTTTATATTACTTCCCAATAAAATAAAATAACTTTTTACATTAAGTTTTGTTACTTCATTATAAGCGTCTTTATCAATATTATTTATCTGCGTACCTGTGCTGTCAGTCTTTTTAGCTAAACTGTCAAGCTTTTTTATAAGCGTATCTTTTATAACCGGTTCCTGTGCAAATGCAGAAATATTAAACAGCATAAAGCAAATGGTAGGTATAATAATTCTTAATTTCATAAGTGTTATTTTAATTCTAGTAAAATACAGGAATAAATTCTGCGTTGAATGTATAAATAATAAACAGTCTTGTTTTATGCAACAGGGTATTAGTTTAAAATAATTATTACGTACATAAAATTTTATGTACAGTTTTATGTTTAAAAACGAATCATTTATAAATTTAGATATGAAATCAATTTTATTCTTTTTGCTTTTTTTTACAGGCATAGCGTATGGTCAGGAAAAAGCAGATGCCGAATCAATTGCACGTATGGAAAAAGATGCACATCAAAATCAGTTTATTAACGCGGCACGGCTAACAGCTGAATCTGATAATTTTGATGTAAAATATTACAGGTGCGAATGGGCTGTTGATCCGGCTGTTCGTTTCATTGATGGTAAAGTGACTGTCTATTTTAAACCGATATCTGCACTTTCTTCTATAACATTAGATATGCAATCGCCATTGGTTGCTGATAGTATAAAGCGCAATGGTTCACAGCTAACTTTTTCTCAGCCCAACAATACACTTGTTATAAATTTTCCGTCAAATATTAATACCAATGTGCTGGACTCAGTAAGTATTTGGTACCAGGGAGTGCCCGCCAATACAGGCTTCGGGTCTTTTATACAGAATGTGCATGCAGGTACGCCGGTGTTGTGGACGCTGAGTGAATCGTACGGCTCAAGAGAGTGGTGGCCATGCAAAAACGGTATTAATGACAAAGCAGATTCTGTTGATGTTTTCATTACAGCACCTGCTGCATATAAAGCCGCAAGCAATGGTATTTTACAAACCGAAACACCTGTTGCAGGTGGCAAAATAAAAACACACTGGAAACACCGCTATCCAATATCATCTTATCTTATTTGCATGGCGGTAACTAATTATGCTGTTTTTAACAACAGCATCCAGCTTGGTAATGTTAACCTGCCAATGGTAACTTATTGCTATCCTGAAAGTCTTGCTTTATTTCAAAACAACACATCAAAAGTGTTGGAATCAATACAATTATTTCATAACAATTTTGGACCTTATCCTTTTATAAATGAAAAATATGGGCATGTACAATTTGGGTGGGGCGGCGGCATGGAGCACCAGACTTCTACTTTTATTGTAACGCCAGATGAATCATTGATGGCACATGAACTTGGTCACCAATGGTTTGGCGATAAAATTACCTGCAACAGCTGGGAAGATATATGGTTAAACGAAGGTTTTGCAACTTACCTCGCAGCCTTTAATATGGAAACAAAATATCCTGCCACCGCACTCGCTAACAGAAAAAATATAATCAACAGCATAACATCACAACAGGGTGGCTCTGTAAAGGTTATGGACACTACTAACCTTAACCAGATTTTTAGTTACAGGTTGAGTTATAACAAAGGAAGTTACCTCTTGTTTATGCTGCGTTTTATTTTGGGTGACGATGTTTTTTTAAAAGCGCTAAGGCGTTATCAGCAGGATCCTGCATTGGTTTATGGGAATGCAACTACGGCTGATTTAAAAAGAAATTTAGAGATGGAAAGTGGTAAAAATCTTACTTACTTTTTTGATCAATGGTATACGGGTCAGGGTTACCCAAGCTATCAGGTACAATGGAATGTGCTCGACAGTAATTGTGTAAATATTAAACTTTCTCAAACTACTTCTCACCCATCGGTTTCGTTCTTTAAACTTCCGGTTTCACTAAAGTTTAAAAATGCTACTCAGGAAAAAACAGTTGTGCTCGATAATAATATAAATGGTGAAATATTTATTAGATCGCTGGGGTTTGTTGCAGATACTGTATTGGTAGATCCCGGTCTTTGGCTGGTTACAAAAAACAACAGCACAGAAAAAACTTCTCCTGTTAATAATGGCAGCTGTTCGCCCGCTCCTACTAACAATGGCGAGGGTATTGTTGATGTTTTTCCAAACCCGGTAAGCAATCCTTTTACAATTTACATACATGATTTTAAAGATGATAAAGCGCAGGTGCAGGTGTACAACAAACTCGGGCAAAAAATTTACAGCAAAAACATTTTGATTACTTAAGGTTCTGCTTCGCTAAAAATACAATCAGCCAATTGGGCAAGAGGAACCTATATTGTTGAAGTTACTGCTGCGGGTAAAACAGTACGAAAGCAGGTTTTGAGGTAAGTGATTTTTGTGTTTTTTTGATGAATGATTATTTTTAAAGGTTGAAGAAAGTATGGCTAAAAAAGTGCGGGGCTTTGGTAAAAAGATATTTTACACGGTTATTTTTTTAATTACCTGTTCCATCGTTGCTTACTATTTTAAAGACCGTTTTAATAAACCCACCTTTATTCTTTACAAAGAATTTGGCATTTACATTCCTGTAAATTATCAGGTACACGGAATAGATGTAAGCAGGCATCAGCAGAATATTTCGTGGGATGCTGTTAAGCAAATGAAGATTAATAATGTTGCAGTTGGTTTTGCTTTTATAAAAGCAACAGAAGGCACTGATTTAATTGATGATCAATTTAAAACAAACATGCGCAATGCTCTGGCAGCTGAAATACCAAGAGGCGCCTACCATTTTTTTTTAGGCAGCAAAAGCGGAAAATTACAGGCAGCACATTTTGTAGAAAATGTTTATTTAAAAAAAGGAGATCTGCCACCGGTGCTGGATGTTGAACAGGCCAACGGCGCATCTGTAACAGACTTACAGCAGCGGGTTGCTGACTGGCTTAAACTTGTAGAAAAAAGGTACAAAGTAAAACCCATTATTTACAGCAACATAAGTTTTTACAATAAATTTTTAGCAGGAAAATTTGATGATTATCCGCTTTGGGTAGCCCATTATCTGGAAAGAAATAAACCCCGCATACAACGCAACTGGACCTTTTGGCAACACAACGAAACTGGCCATGTAAACGGCATTCAGGCTAATGTTGATTTTAATGTTTTTAATGGAGACAGTACTGCATTCAACAACATCCTTATAAAATAAACGGATTATTTTTCTTAAGTCGATATAGGCTTTTATTGGCAAAGGCTAATTTCACTATTTAACAAAACGATTAAATTTTTATAACTTTAGCAGATGGGAATGGAAGATGATACTCAGCTTTTTTTGGTAACCATTATGCAGACGGTTTCTTTGCTGATTTTATGGTTGCTCATCAATATTTTTGTGGGGCTTTATTTAAAATTTGGTCTATTCGATGAATGCCCATCTTTAAAAAATTTTTTATATTATGCTGTTTTTATTACCGGCTGTTTTTTTCTTTTTAAGCACATTAAAAAAAAGTGGAGTAAAGTTAGTGGACAGTTATAAATAAAACGTTTTCGCTGGTTAGCTGCTGTGGTCCTGTATTATTAACCATTGCTTTTTAATTTTTTTAAACAACAAAGTAAAAGTACCACCAATATCACCCACCGTTCTTTTAAGATGCCACTTTCCAACAACGGAATAATATTCCGGCGACAGCCTTTTCACGTCTATTAATGTAAAATCAAGTTTACCCATAGTATTAATATCCGGATATCCTTTTTTATAATTCTTTAGGGTATTTTCCCAGCCATAGGTTGGTCCGTTTTTACCAATAAACATTAGGGAATCGTTGCGCCAATAACCGTCCATAAATTTTTCCAGGTCTCCGGTATTCCAGGCAGATGTCTGTTTGGAAAGTATATTTTTTATAAGCAAATCATCTGTAATTTTTTGAGCATTTGCGGCGTTACCTAAAAACGATAACAACAAAACGAATAGAAGTTTTTGCATTGTTTTAATTTTTATATATTTATACAGACTGAGTTATAAAACTAAAAGTTTTTTAATGCGCATGGTGTGGCGAACTGCATTTTCTTTTTGTGCAAAGCCTGTAGTTTAAGTAATGGGCACTAACTATTAAAATAACAGCGGGAACTACAAAATAACCTTCTATGTGTAAAAAAAACTGTTTCGTTATCAGTAATAAAAAACCGGCTGTAAAAAGAAAAACAGGCAATGTATTCTTATGATGTGTTTTGTAACCATGCAGCAACGCATAAACTCCCACAGCAAAAGCCAGCAATATCATACCCCACTCAAAATATATATTGTGAATAATGTTTACACCAAATAATGGAAGGCTGGTAAGCAACAACGGCAACGCTATGCAATGTATTGCACAGGCAAGCGAAGTAGCAATTCCAAATCCGTCCCAGTTTATTTTTAGGTTCATAGTCAATAACAAATATACAATTTTTGCACTAACGTTGCAAATAGTTTAAACACTTAACGAAGTTTTGCATTTTTCAAATGTACCTTTGCGGAGTTTACTTTTTAAGTGATGTAAAAAAACGCTCCGGAAAGCAATATTTTAAAAAAATTTTTGACCTGACGACATTATTTATCAAAAAAAGTGATACCATGAATGAGTAAAAAAATAAAATTTTACCTACTGTTTTTCGCTGTCTTATTGGGTGTATTCTATTTCTTCATTATGAAGGATTATGATTTTGATGCATCTCCTTTGCAGGTTATTAATCCTGCAGTACCTGCATTTAGTTTTACCAATCAGGATGGAAAAATTATCACCCAAAAAAATACGGATGATAAGGTTTATGTGGCTGAATATTTTTTTACAACCTGTAAAGGTATTTGCCCAAAAATGAATGCAAACATGCGCAGGGTGTATGATGCCTATAAAAATGAAAATGATTTTTTAATACTTTCGCACACCTGCATGCCCGAGGTTGACAGCATACCATTGCTAAAAAAGTATGAACTAAAAATGATCAACAATTCACTTTTAAAAAGTGCTGATGGATCTTACTCCATAAGCAACGCAGCCGTTACAGGTAATGCACCAAATAAAAACTGGAATTTTGTTACGGGCAATAAAGATTCTCTTTATAAAATGGCCCGCATCGGTTACATAATTGACAACCAAAAACCTGACAGCAACCAGAACATAGCCAACCAGTTTATACATACCCAATATTTTGCTCTCGTTGACAGGTACAGGCGTGTAAGAGGGATTTATGATGGCTTAAAAGAAGATGAGGTAAAAAAACTGATATACGATATTAAAGGAGTTTTAAAAGAAAAGGTTGACCACACAAGATTTATGACAGGCTTCAGCAATTCACCCACTTAATAAAAAACAAACATGAAAATAAAGCCGGATATTTTAAAACAATCAGGGCTTAGTGTAACAGAAAGTCGTAAAAAAATCCTTGATCTTTTTTTAGAAACAGACGGTGCACTGGCACATGCAGATATTGAAAAAAACACTTCTTCAGCTTTTGACAGAGTAACGGTTTACCGCACTTTACAAACCTTTGTTGAAAAAGGGATTATTCACCAGATACCTACAACAGATAACTCAATACTGTATGCGCTTTGTAAACACAATTGTGAGCAGGGTCATCACCACGACGACCATGTGCATTTTATTTGCAGCAATTGTGATAAGACTATTTGCCTGGATGAGGTGACTGTACCTGAAGTAAAACTTCCTAAAAATTTTACCAAACAACAATCTGCAATGGTGGTTACAGGTATTTGTGAAGATTGCAAATAAGAAAGGGTGCAGTTTTTATTATTTGTTTAGATTTGTTTATTATTAAAACTCTTATGTTGAAATCAATACTGTTAGGTTTAATATTATGTTTATCAATATGTGCATTTGCACAACCCAAGCCTGCTGTTAAAGGTGTAAAATATGGTGCAGGTACAACTGCTGCCGGCGCTTTGGAAGTAAATCTTTTAGAAGAGAAATTGGTAACTGCAGAAAAATATAACGGTAAAGTAAAAGGAACCGTAAGTAAAGTTTGCGAAAAGAAAGGCTGCTGGATGACGCTTGCGCAAACTGACGGTGAAGGAATTATGATCCGTTTTAAAGATTATAAATTTTTTATGCCTAAAAATATTGTAGGTAAAGATGTAGTATTAAAGGGTACAGCACAAAGAACAACCACATCGGTAGAAATGCTAAAGCATTATGCCGAAGATGCAGGTAAAAGCAAAGAAGAAATAGAAAAAATTACTGCGCCTAAAACAGAAATAGAATTTATTGCAACGGGAGTTTTGGTTTTAAACTAAGAAATTTCCATTAAAATATAAAAAGGCTGCGAATAATTCGCAGCCTTTTTTATTAAATATTATCCATAAAATTATTTGGGTTTGTACTCAAAAACAATAGATGCGTTCTGCTGAAGCGTAGAACTCGAGTATAATTCATACCGTTTACCATCAGCTGTTGTAAAGACTACCAGTGCAGTATTTGGAGGAATGCTGCCCAAATTTTCTGCAAACAAAACAATGCTGTGCAAAGCAATATTTTCATCCAGTTCAACCACTACCACCAACGGGCTTGCTGTAAGCCCTTTGTTTTTTAATATAGGTCTTCCATTGTAATAAATACTTATTGTATCGCCGTCAATAGTTCCGTTATCATAAATATTCAGCGTTATTTTTTTATCATGCACCACAATTCTTCTAAGCTCCTTATCAACTCTGCCATTTGTGGTAGCAGGCAAAGTATTTGCTTTTACAGATTGCTTTGCAACAATAGAATCTTTAATATCTGGCACTGTAACAATCGGTGGTAAAGTTTTGTTTTTGTTTATCACCGGTGGTTTTTTTGCAACAGGTATTTCTTTTTTAGGTGAAGCTGTTATTTTCGGGAAAGGTTTTTCAGGAGGTTGAAAAGTTGCCATACAGTCCTTCATTGTTTGGGTAATAATGGTGGGTCTTGAAGATGTTTTCTGCAGCACAAAACTGTTTGGATCACCGCCTGCAAAAAACATAGATGGTTTAATTCTGCAGCTTCCTTTTAGTACCATTTTTCCTTCTTCAAATTCTATTTTAAATTTTAATTGCATCAGCGCATGCCCGCCACCTTGCTCCATAAACGAACTTCCTTCAATATACCATGTATTTAAAAGTTTGCTGTAACTGCCATTAAAATAAGCTTTGCAATAACTTTTTTTATTGCTCAGTTCATAATCCCAGCTGTAGCCACAAAGGTTGTTGCCAACCTGTACAATATTTAATTGCAAAAATTCATAACCCTCCATTTCCCCTTCCCAGGTGCCGGTAAGCTTTTGGGCTTGTGCAACCTGCGCAAACACTATTACAATAATGGTAAAAAATATTTTCAAAATAAATGTCACAATTGTTCTGTTTAAAATTAATTCATTTTTATGCTTTGTGGCAATAAAATCATTTCAGTCTTTAATTTATTACCATCAAAATTTAATCCCTACAGCTCAAGGAATATTGATTATTGTAAACATGGTTAAAAAAAGTTATCGAATAAAAAATTAAGAAAATGCATTATAGTTTAACGATTGGTAACATTATGGTAACCTTACGGTAACATTATAATCACAAAAAATAATGTCTTTTGCATTGATTTTAAAACAAAAATTATGCAACAAAAATTATCTTTTTATTTTCTGATAATAGTGCTTTTTTTGAGCACAAATTTATTTGCTCAGGAAACTTCCTCTGCATTAACAGGAAAAGTTACAGATGAAAAAGGAACTGTTATAGCTAATGCTTCCATCATTTTAAAATATGAACCTACAGGTGCAGTTAGTGGAAGCCAAACAAACAGCAAAGGTTTATTTAATTTGGTAAATCTAAGACCCGGTGGCCCTTACACAGTTACTGTTTCCAATAGTGGATTTAAAGTACAGAAATTTGAAAACATCAATCTTGCTTTGGGAGAAAATGCTCCTGTAAATGTATTGATGAGGGTAGATGATAAAAGCCTTACTGAGATTGTAATAAGTGCAACTTCAAAAAGATATGCAGGTGGTACAAGCATAGGCAGAGCACAAATTACAACACTGCCAAGTATAGGCAGAAGTATTAGCGATTTTACAAGACTAACGCCACAATCAAACAACAACTCTTTTGCAGGTAGTAATTTTCGTTATAATAATGTAACATTAGATGGTGCAATTAACAATGATGCAATTGGTTTCAGTAACAGCGCAGGTGGCACAAGTGGTGGCGGACAAAGCGGTTCAGCAGGTTCAGGCAACAGAACAAACCCTTACAGTTTGGAAACAATACAGGAAGTGCAGGTTCAACTTGCACCTTTTGATGTGAAGCTTGGTAATTTTACCGGTGGCAGTGTAAATGCAGTTACAAAAGGCGGTGGTAATGATGTACATGGTTCTTTATATTGGTATGGACACGGGCAGAGTTTGGTAGGTAAAAGTGTAGATGGATTAAAAACCAAAATAGGGTCAGACTTTCACGACAATCAATATGGCGCAAGCATTAGCGGACCAATCATAAAAAATAAATTATTTTTTTATGCAAATGCAGAATTTACACGCCATCAGGAACCTACTTTTTACAATGCAGGCGATCCAGGTGCTGCCATTACCGTTGCCGATGCGCAGAGGGTAATTAACCAATTAAAAAATAAATATAATTATGATCCCGGTAGCTACGATGCATATAAAATAAAAACAAACAGTGATAAGTTTTTTGCTAGGGTTGACTGGAATATCAATTCAAAAAATAACCTTACCGTGCGGTATATTCATACCAATGGCCTTGGAAATAATCTTGAGCGTTCTTCTACAAATTTCCAGTTTTCTTCTACTGATTTTACTCAGCATTCTATTAATAATAATGTGGTGGCTGAACTAAAAACAAAATTTAATAATGAAGTAAGCAACAGCTTAATTGTAAGCTCAATTAATGTTCATGAATACAGAGATTACCCAGGGCAGCTTGCACCTTTTGTTGACATAAACGGTGGACAAATTTGGGCAGGTACTTGGAGAGAAGCGTCCATTTATAATATGAAGCAAAAAACAATTGAGTTTACTGATAATGTAACTATATCGAAAGGTATAAATAAAATTACAATGGGTACGCACAATGAATTTTATGATATTACTTACGGCTTTGTGAATTCATATACTGGAAGATGGGAATACTCAAGTCTTACAAATTTTGAAGCAAACAAACCAAGTCGTATTCGTGGTTCATTTTCTCTCGATCCAAGAAAACAAACTGCTCAAAGTATTTATGATGCACCACCAAGTCCCTTTAAAGTAAACTTAACAAGTGCTTATGCACAGGATGAAATAACCATCACAAAAAACTTTAAAATTACTCCGGGTATTCGTGTGGATTATTCTTTCTTAGGTAGCCAGCCACCTCTAGATCCGTTAGTAAACAGTACTGTTGAATACAAGTCTGCTAATCCAACTTATAACCATACTGCTTTTGGGGATATTAATAATAAATGGTTAGGTAAAGCTACCGTTTCACCTCGCTTAGGTTTTAACTATGATGTAAAAGGAAACCAAAGTTTAGTAATAAGAGGTGGTACCGGTATATTTACAGGACGTATGCCTTTTGCATGGTTAGGTAATGCGTACACACTTACAGGACTCAATTATGGCAATATAGATTATCGTGTACCTAGTGGTAACGTTGTAGGCTTAGCCATTGATCCTTTAACATTAAAAGATACTATATCAAAGTACAACGCAGCTGCAGCATCAACTCGTGAAGTTGACCTTATTGATAATAAATTTAAGTTACCTACCGTTTGGAGAAGCAATGTAGCAGTAGATATTAAATTTGGTAAAGGGTATAAGCTTACGCTTGATGCACTTTACACCAAAACAGTGCATGATGTAAGATTTCAGCAGATAAACCTAAGAGATTCATCTACTTTTCTTACAAGTGGCCCTACACAAACTCCTGTATATTTAGGATCTAATCAAAAAAACAATACTATATTTTCCAATGCTTTTTTTCTATCTAACACTAAAGAAGGATACCGGTATAATTTAACGGCGCAAATATCCAAAGCAGGTAATAAAACAAAATTTGGCAGTAACCATTTTATTGCACTTAATTACAGTTTAGCTTACACCTACGGTAGAAGTAAAGATGTAAGTAATGGTATCAGAAATTCTTTTCAAAGCAATTTCGAAGTTAATCCTGCAGTTGTTGCTGAAAATGCCCAGCTTGCAAGTTCTAATTTTGATCTTCGTCATCGTATAGTTGGGTCTTTGGGTTTAAATGCACAGTGGAATAAAACAAACAACACAACACTTGGTTTTGTTTTTTCTAAACAGTCCGGCAGCCCTTTCTCTTATATTTACAACCCAAGTGTAAATGCATTTAGAAACGGTTCAAATGCTAACCTGGCGTTTATACCGGCTACTACTTCAGCCACAAATTTTAGAGATTATACGTTAAATGGTTCGGTATATACAGCAACACAGCAATCTTTAGATTTTAATAATTTTGTAAGCAACGACAAATACCTGTCAAGCCGAAAAGGGCAATATGCAGAACGCAACGGTGCACATACACCATGGAACTCTACATTGGATATGAAATTGATGCACGAGTTTAAATTCTCTTTTGCCAATAATAAAACAGTACACTCTTTACAATTTAGTGTTGATGTGTTGAATGTGCTTAACCTTATAAACAATGATTGGGGACATATTAATTTTGTAACAAACATTAATAATTATACTGTTAATATTTTAAAATTTGTACCGGACAACAGCAGCAGTACAGGTGTAGCACCAGGCTCAGCAGCTTATACACCTACTTATAATTTTGCACCACCCGCAACTTCTAATGGTAAATATTACACATTAGATCCAATTAACAGTCGTTGGCAAGGGCAGCTGGGTATTCGTTACAGCTTCTAATAAAAATTCATTTTAAAAAAAGCTCAATACATATTTTGTATTGAGCTTTTTTTATGAACTATAACTTATGGTTTTTTTGGTGGATGTTGAGCCCGCCATTTGTAGGCGTATTTTTAATTGAACGGATTCAAAAAAGTTAGTATCTGTCCACATGACTTTTTTCATTTCCGCAGATAACAAGAGAAAAGGATAAAATTCCGATCAATCTTTTAAATAGGAAATACATTTACATGAATAGCCAAATAAATCTTTAGCAGCAGCCTTTCCCTTCTTGCATACGTGGGAAAACAACGGTTTCAGTAGCTGCAAAAAACACAACAATCATCTGCGGTTAATAATAATCTGATCATGCATTGTTTGCATGTATAAAAATGCACACGCATTTGAAGGCATGTTTCTTCTTTCTCAAAACCACATCAGGATTTATTTATAAACCTATACAGTAAAACCCGTACGATACCACCTGGGTAGTTATTTTAGGACGAGGCAAGCACGACGCAACAATATTGCAACTTCACTGCTCACCCAATCATCCTTCGGTGGTCACCCATAGAAAAGCCGTTAGAAGCCTACTGCAATAACGCATCAGGTTTATGCCTAAATTACTTTTAGGAAAACGCTTCTTTCGGGTACCATTTTTTCTTTAACCAAAATGCAAGCCGCACCAGCATAATCAATGCAGGCACTTCTACCAGCGGACCAATTACTCCGGCAAAAGCCTGCCCGCTGTTAATACCAAAAATACCAATGGCAACGGCAATAGCCAGTTCAAAATTATTACCGGTAGCAGTAAAAGCAATTGCCGTATTTTTTGAGTAATCAGCGCCCATTTTTTTACCAATAAAAAAACTTACCAAAAACATTACTGCAAAATATAGTACCAATGGCAGGGCAATTTTTAAAACATCAAAAGGCAGTTGCACAATAAGTTTTCCTTTTAAGCTAAACATTAATAAGATGGAAAAAAGCAATGCCAGCAATGTTATGGGCGATATGGCAGGTATGTATTTATTATTAAACCAATCTAGACCCTTCAATTTTATTAATAAAAAACGGCTTACAATCCCTGCGAAAAACGGAATACCTAAATAGATTAAAACACTTTTGGCAATTTGCCCGATGGTAATATTTACCTCCATGCTTTTTACTCCAAAATAAGGTGGTAAAACATTTATGAAAAGCCACGCATATACACTGTAAAAAAGTATCTGAAAAATGCTGTTGAGTGCTACCAGTCCTGCAGCATATTCTCTGTTTCCCTCCGCCAGTTCGTTCCACACAATTACCATGGCTATGCAGCGGGCTATGCCGATAAGAATTAACCCTGTCATATATTCCGGCTGGTTATGAAAGAAAATAATGGCTAAAAAAAACATCAGTAACGGGCCGATAATCCAGTTAAGCAAAAGAGAAATGCTTAGTATTTTAAGATTCTTAAACACCTCCCCCATTTTTTCGTAACGCACTTTTGCCAGTGGCGGGTACATCATTAATACAAGCCCAATGGCCAGCGGAATATTGGTTGTACCGTTAGAAAATAAATTAATAAACTGTGAAGAATTTGGAAAAAAATAACCGATGCCTACACCAATAAACATCGCAATAAATATCCACAGGGTAAGATAACGATCCAGAAAACTTAGTTTTTTCCTTTGAGCAGGGTTGCAGTTTATAGCACTCATCTTTGCATATTTTATAAAAAATAAATTAAATACCCTCACGCAAACTTGTTGCATATTCATTTGGCAAAATACTTTGTTCAACCGCTTTTGCAGCAGTTTCTACATCGTAATTAAAGCGTATAAATTCTACCTGAATGCTGTCTTTATTCATTATAGAACTGTTGTCGTTTATGGTTAGCATTACATAACCGCCTTGTGGATTGCTGTCTTTAGGTTTACCAACCGAACCAATATTTATAGCATGGCGAAAATAATTTTGTCCCTCAACACCAGAATTTAATATACGGTGATAAGGTTTATGTGTATGCCCAAAACACATAACGTCTGCATCTGCCTGTTCCATAATCCGAAGCATACTTTTTTCTTCTCTGTCTTCAAAAAGATATTCGTTTATTTTTCTTGGACTGCCGTGTACCAACAGCAAATTCAGTTTGTCTTCGTTTAATTGAAATTCAACTTTTATGTGTGCAGGAAGTGAGCGCAAATAAGCTCTTTCATCGTCTTTTATTATTGAGTTGGTGAAAGAGATGGAAATCTTACCGTTGTCTTTTTCGTGGTCAGTTTTATAAGCACAACCACATTCGTTACTCATTCGGCCTATGCCAAAATCGTAGTTGCCCGCTATGGTAGGTATTTTTCTGTTTCGTATTTCGTTTACTACTTCGTTTGGCCAAATGTTGTAGCCAACCAAATCTCCCAAGCAATAAATAGCGTCAGGATTTCGGCTGTCAACATCTTTAAAAAAAGCCTGCAATGCCGGAAGATTTGCGTGTATATCACTAAATAATATAATTTTCATAAAAGTTTATCAGTTACAAGTTATAAGTAGTCAGTAGTCAAGATTTTGTTACTGATTTTATAAGTCCTGTTATAATTTTCGAAATTTCTTTACTGGCATAAATGAATTCAATTGACTTTTCTTTAGATAAATAATTCAGTCGTTCTGCCAAATAAAGCATTGATTTTACTTCGCTACAAGAGCCTAATGACATAAACAAAAATCTTCTAAAATCAGCATTAGAACTTCTATCAAAGCCTTCTGCAATATTATTTGAAATAGATACCGATGACCTGCATATTTGGTTTCTAAAATCCCAATCCTTATTTTCTTTAAAGGCACTGTAAATTTCTACTGTAAAATCCTGCGCTTTCTGCCATGCAATAATATCTTCAAATCTTAAAATTGTCATTAATTAAATTTTAATGTTCTTTAACTTATTTACTGATGACTGACTACTGACAACTGTTCACTAATCTCAGCAACAACCTCCGCCCGGTGTGCAACAGCTTTGTGCAGCAGTTTGTAATTCTACCAATTGTACTTTCTGTTTTGCAGGTGCAATACCGCAGGCATCAGTTGCAAGGCAGGCAGTTTGTTTTGATATAAGTACAAAATCTTTTCCGTTATAATCCAGGTCGTATTTTCCTATAGTATCAGCCTGATATTCCACTTCAATATCAAGATCTGTTATACCAAGTTTTTTTTCAGATAATGAAATGATGTTTAAAAGTTTTTCAGGCTTTAATCTGTGCTCAGTATCATTGGCATTCCAAAGCTGAAAGTTTATAACTTTCTCAAAACGCTCCACACCACCACAATCAATAAAATGTTTTGTAACAAGCCCAATTTCAGTAACGTGAAAATGTTCCGGAACAAGTTCACCCGTAGGTAATTTAAAATTTACAGCTTCCGCTGCTGCAAGAATTGCTTTAATCTCTGATAATTTCATGCTGATTTTTTTAATTGGTTAACAACAATTTTTCTTCCTGTTTTCCATCCTGGTATTTACATTCCCAAAATAATTCTGCAGTTTAAGCATCACCTTTTCATCAATACAATAGCAAACAGTATTTCCTTCAATATCGCCTTTTATAATGCCTGCATTTTTAAGTTCTTTTAAATGTTGCGATACAGTGGGCTGCGCTAAAGGCAGTTCATTTACTATGTCTCCACAAATGCAGGTATCTACTTTTAGCAGGTATTCAATAATGGCAATTCTTGCCGGGTGGCCCAATGCCTTTGCAAGTATGGCTATTTCATTTTGTCCTACAGTAAAATGGTCGGTTTTTGATGCTCCCATGCTTTTAATTTAATATTGCAATATTACGATAAAGAAACCAAGTAAAAAGTTTTAAAAGAATATTTACCTTTATTAGATGATAATAAAATACGATGCCATTGTTAAGAAATTATTACCAATTGTAAAGCATTCTTATTAAAAAGCTATAATCCTACTTTTGCCACTAAAATTTAAAACGATGGGCTTTAATTCAATTCTAAAAATATTTTTACCTAAGGATAGAATTTTCTATCAACTGTTTGAAAATGTTGCCGGTGTGCTCGTAAATATGGGAGATAAATTGAAAGAAGTTGTAAATGAACCGGATTTTGAGAAGCGTGCAAAATTGATAAAAGATGTAGAGGATTTAGAGCATGTAAACGATGATTATACGCACCAGATATTTACAGAACTTGGTAAAAATTTTATAACTCCTTTTGATAGGGAAGATATTCATTACCTCGCTTCAGCACTTGATGATATTGCTGACTACATTTATGCATCAGCAAAAAAGATAAACTTTTACAGAGTAAATCCCGATGATATTGGTATCCGCAAATTTGGAGATCTTATTGCCCTTGGTTGCGTGCAGGTACACAAAGCCGTAACAGAACTTCGCAACATGAAAAACATGCGCCAGATTACAGATGCTCTTGTAGCCATAAACAGTATTGAAAATCAGGGCGATGATATTTTTGACATGAGTATTGAACGACTTTTTGCAACAGAGCCCGATGCTAAAGAAGTTATAAAAAAGAGAGAGATTTATCAGGTAATGGAAATTGTTACAGATAAATGTGAAGATGCAGCAAATGTTATAGAAAGTATTATTGTGAAATATGCCTAACATAATTGATGCTTTTTAAAGCACCATTATGCCCCTGTAACTTTTTTTCTTTTTATAATTAATTCTCATGGCATCCATTCTCATTATAATAATTATTCTGGCCATTGTATTTGATTACATCAATGGTTTTCACGATGCTGCAAATTCAATTGCTACCATTGTTTCTACAAAAGTATTAACCCCTTTTCAGGCAGTAATATGGGCAGCATTTTTCAACTTCGTAGCTTTTTTTATATTTAGTGATCATGCAGTTGCTAACACTGTAGCAAAAACAGTTCATGCAGATGTAGTTAATGGCAGCAATGGAATGGTCATTATCTTATCAGGCCTAATATCCGCAATTTGCTGGAATTTGCTTACCTGGTGGTATGGTATTCCTTCATCTTCATCTCACACCCTTATAGGCGGTTTTGCAGGCGCAGCTATTGCAGCGGCAGGTTTCAGCAGCATTGATACTTCTATGATTATGAAAACGGTTATATTCATTGTATTGGCACCGTTAATAGGCATGTTTATGTCAATATTTATTTCCATTATAACCATGCAGCGGAGTTTTTGGCTCAAAATATCCATCATTGCTGTGTTGGTAACAGTTTGTGTAATTTTTATACCTTTTAAAAAAGAGTTTGAAAGATGGGGTCTGCTAGGTTTGGGAGTTATTTTTATGCTGAGTTATTTTTATAATTACTTGAGGGGTGAATCTGCTCAGCGTACCCAGAATATGTATAAAAAACTGCAGTTGGTGTCTTCTGCCTTTTTTAGCATTGGGCATGGCGGTAGCGATGCACAGAAGGTAATGGGTATTATTACGGTAGCTTTAATTGCCGGAGGTAAAATCCAGACTTTTAGCCAGATGCCGGATTGGGTGCCACTTGCGTGTTACTCAGCTATTGGTTTGGGTACTATGAGTGGCGGCTGGAAAATTATTAAAACCATGGGCACAAAAATTACAAAGGTTACTCCGCTTGAAGGTGTTTGTGCAGAAACTGCTGGTGCTATAACATTGTTTACAGCAGCAAGCCTTGGCGCTCCCGTAAGTACCACGCATACCATAACCGGTGCAATTATTGGCGTTGGTGCTACCAAAAGATTAAGTGCTGTTCGTTGGGGAGTTACCATTAATCTTGTTTGGGCATGGATACTTACTATACCTGTTAGTGGTTTGCTCGCAGCCATTATATATTATCTTCTTCATGCAATTTTGGGATAATATTTATTTTACTTGTTATGGACTTCATTTTGTTTACAGCAAGGTAAAATTCACTTTCTTTGCCACATGAAATTAATACTTGTAACAGGTGGTTGTGGTTACATAGGGTCTCACACCATTGTAGACCTTATTGAAAATGGCTATGATGTAATCAGTATTGACAATAACAGCCGCAGCAATGAAAGTATTCTATTAGGAGTTGAAAAAATAACCGGTAAAAAAGTAAAAAACTACAAAGTAGATCTATGCATTTACGATGATGTGTATGCAGTTTTTCAGGAGAATCCATTAATAGAAGGAATTATACATTTTGCAGCTTACAAGGCGGTTGGAGAATCAGTAGATAAACCCATGATGTACTTTGAAAATAACATCAGTTCACTTATAAATATTTTGAAATGTGCGCAGGAAATGAAAGTACCACATTTTGTTTTTTCCTCTTCCTGCACAGTTTACGGCAATCCGGATGTTATGCAGGTGACTGAATCTACCCCACAAAAAAAAGCAGCATCTCCCTACGGCCTCACCAAACAAATTGGGGAAAGCATAGTAGAAAATATTGTTGATAAATGCAATACCAATGCAGTTTTGCTTAGGTATTTTAATCCCGTTGGTGCACACCCATCTATTGCAATTGGTGAATTACCACTTGGCAAACTGCAAAACCTTATACCGGCAATTACACAAACTGCTATAGGAAAATTACCGCAAATGACCGTTTTTGGTGCAGATTACGATACCAAAGATGGCAGTTGTATCAGGGATTTTATACACGTATCAGATATAGCACATGCTCATACACTTGCTTTAAAGTTTTTAGAATTAAAAAAAGAAGAAAACACCTGCGAAATCTTTAACCTTGGTACAGGTGATGGCTACAGTGTGCTCGAAGTAATTAAAGCATTTGAAAAAGAAAATAATGTACAATTAAATTATATAATTGGGCCAAAAAGAGATGGAGATATTGTTGCCATTTATGCAAACAACAATAAGGCAAAAGACTTGCTGAAATGGATTCCATCCTTAACAATTAAGGATATGGTAAAAACTGCCTGGCTTTGGGAATTAAGTCTTCAAAGCCATAGCCAATAAGGGTTTCCACTTTATTTGTATCATAACTATTCAAAATAAATTATTAACCTTTACTTTGTAAATCAATAAAATAAAATACATGCTAAGTGACATTGAAGTAACCGGTAAAAAAGATACCAGAAGTGGTTTTGGAGATGGACTTTTGGAGGCTGCAACTGCTAATGAAAATATTGTCGCCCTTACGGCTGACCTTGCAGGATCTTTAAAATTAGGACCATTTATAAAAGCTTTTCCTGATAGGTTTATACAGTGCGGTATTGCAGAAGCAAATATGATTGGCATTGCTGCCGGTTTAACCATTGGCGGTAAAATTCCGTACACCACAACTTTTGCAAACTTTAGCACAGGTCGTGTGTATGACCAGATAAGGCAAAGTGTGGCTTATAGTGGTAAAAATGTAAAAATATGTGCCTCGCATGCTGGACTTACTTTGGGAGAAGATGGTGCAACACACCAAATTTTAGAAGACATTGGGTTAATGAAAATGTTACCCGGTATGACGGTTATTGTACCATGCGATTATAACCAAACCAAAGCTGCTACAAAAGCTATTGCAGATTATGAAGGCCCTGTTTACCTGCGTTTCGGGAGACCTGTATGGCCCATTTTTACTAAAGAAGAAGATTTTAAAATAGGTAAAGCACAAATATTAAATGAGGGAAAAGATATTTCCATTTTTGCATGTGGTCACTTGGTTTGGAAGGCTGTTGAAGCAGCCAGAATTTTAGAAGCAAGAGGTATTAGTGTAGATTTAATAAATATTCACACAATTAAACCACTGGATACTGAAGCCATCATTGCATCTATAAAGAAAACAGGTTGTGCAGTTACAGCAGAGGAGCACAATATTTTGGGAGGCCTTGGAGACAGTATCGCTCAAACCGCAGCCAAAAACCATCCTATTCCCATTGAATACATTGGTACAAATGATACTTTTGGCGAAAGCGGAAAGCCTGAAGATTTATTGGTGAAATATGGTTTAGATACTGATAATATTGTAGCAGCTGCAGATAAAGTTTTAGCAAGAAAAAAATAGTAAAGAAAAAAAATACATTAAAAAAGCACGCATTTTAAAATGCGTGCTTTTTTAATGTAATAATTTATTAAGTTATCCTGTTGCTGCATTCTTTTCAGAACGACTAAGAGCATATATAACCAAACCGAAACCGATTTTGTTAACTGCATCTCCAATGTTGTAAACGATATCCATTGCTTGCTTTGCAGCAGCTCTGTCAGAAACCATTTCTATTCCAAACAATCCGCCTTTGGTACCTAATATATATCCTAATGGATAAATAGCCCAACCCACTAATACGAACCATCCAAGTGTTTTAACTGCACTTGTAACAGCCGGTGTAGATGCGCTTGCAAGTTTTGCAACATCTCCAAACCATACAAGATATACGATATAGAAATATGCCAATCCACTAACTAAACCCCATACCCAGCTTACTGTATCTTCAGGATGAATTGCTTCACCTATGTAACCTGTAACAAGCATTACTACAGAAGCGAAAATTAACTTCCAAAGCAAACTAACTTTTGCACCCACTTTTTTTGTGATAAGATAAAACTCAACACACATAAGTGGCACAGTCAATAACCAGTCAACATAACGGAAAAATGTTGGAGAATCTCCGGTGTCCAGATTGTAACCTCTCATGTAGTAGTAATGCACTGCTGCAATACCAGTTATTAGACCTGAAACTAAAACAGATGTACGCCACTCAGGGGCAGTATTACCTGTTTCGATAAAAAAGAATACGGCAGCGGCCATCATAGCCATTGTACCGACAAAGAATGTAAACGCTACGTAGTTGTTTGTAGCAATCGGCTTAATGTCAAGCAGAATTTGTAACATAAGGGTTTAGTTTTAATTGTTGAGTTTTGAATAAAATAACTAACGATAATTTGTATAGATAAAATTAGTACTTTCACATTCCAATAACATATTTTTTAAAAGTTTTTTTATTAAAAAACGAGATAATTTTATAATTAGCTGATTATTAAAGAATTAATATTAAAAATAAAAATAATTTTCCCGAATTTGAAAATTCAGTTCTAATTGCCAAAACTATAATTGAATGAAAAGATTGTCAACCATAAATTATTATAATACAGAATCTATCCTGCTGATTTTGGGTGTTTTACTTTTGATTACTCATTATTACATTTTTCCGATAGATCCAAAAGTTCAGATGATTATTTTACTTACGTTGGTAATTTTAGTGGGTGTACCTCACGGAGCTTTAGATTTTTTGGTAGATGAACAAACCAAAGTTGCCTTACAACAAAATTTTTCTATAAAAAAGTTCGTAATACTTTATTTATTCAGGCTTTTTTCTTTTGCGCTTATCTGGATTTTTCCGTGGGTAGCATTTTCAATATTCATGGTATTTTCTATTTATCATTTTGGAGAAACAGATATGGCTGGGTTGCTAAAAACCAAAAAAAAATCAGGTATTTTATATGTTGCTTATGGCGCATTTATCCTCGGCGTATTGTTACTTGTACACCTCCCTCAAATAAAAGACACCCTACCGGTTATTAAAAACTTTGTTGAGAACAGTGATTTATACTTGCTATTAGAAGCCAATCGTTACCTTATCATTATGGCTTTGGGCTTTATATTTATTGTAGCAATTGTATACCAAAAGTCAATTGATAATATAGAAGTTAGCTTACCACAACTTGTTAGGCTTATCGTTTTACTAGCCATTATTACTCTATTACCCCTTTTGATGGCTTTTACCTTTTATTTTGCTTTGTGGCACTCAATTCTTTCTGTAAGAAATATATTTTCCTATTTTAAATCATTTAACAACGATAAAAAATTTGCAATTATATGTAATAAAAGTATTCTTTTTAGTCTTTTGGCGTTGGGTGGAATGTTTATGATATTTTTTGTTTTGAATTATTTTTTACCGGATATGAATATGCTTTTTGCCCTGCTTATTATATTATCTGTACTCACCTTACCACATTTACAGGTTATGCACCGTATGTACCAAAATCTAAACATCAAGAACAACAGTTTGCCTGTTTTAAGTACTCAGTAATACTATTTACAATAACCATTTTATTTCTCCAGAATTAAACTGCCTTTCAAAAGCATCATAAGTTATTAATTGCCCCTGCCTGTTTACTTCTTTTATACAAGTGCTAAAAATGATGTTTTCTTTTTTCATTTTTACTGTTTCATTTTTCTTGTAAAGCTGTTTGTTATAATAATCAAAATAGAAATCTTCTCCAACGTGGTTTATCTCTTTAAAATTTACTAAAAGTAATTTGTGCAGTTTTTTTGCTAATTCTATTGGATTAAAAATTTGGCTACAAACAGTTTTTAAGGAAGTAGCATTTATGTTTTCGGGTCCAAAATTTATTTGATTTACATTAAACCCAATACCGATAACAGCCCATAACCATTCTTTATTAGAAAATATATTTTCAATTAAAATTCCTCCTGCCTTTCTGTCATTAAAATAAATATCATTTGGCCATTTTATATAAGTCTCCTGCCCGGTAATACCTAAGGAAAACTGGTGACAAGTGCAAGCAACTACTGCGTTAAACAAAAACATATTTGTTCTGAAAAGCTTATCCGGCTTTAAAATGATTGTCATTATTATATTTTTGTCTTTATCACTGACCCACATATTTCCTCTCTGCCCTTTTCCACCCCATTGATCCCTGGCAAACCATGCCTGCCCATGTACAGCCAAACCTTCATGTGCCTTTGCCATGGCATAGTTGTTGGTACTTTCAACAGCATCTAAAATGGTAAATGTTTGGTTATCGATCATCATTATAGCCGTTAGGTAAAAAAGAAATTGTAGTTTTGTTTACAACCGCAAGCTACATTTTTAGCAGTGCACAACATGTTATATACATGGATTCATTTAACAAAAAGAGTAAAATTTGAACAATAATTTAAGTGTGTTAGAGACACGCAAAAAAAATACCATCACAAGGCTAACCAAGGGTAGTAAAATAATCAAAACAATTATAAACGCTATTCACGAAAAAAAAGGTGAAAACGTAATCAGTCTGGACCTCCGCAAAATTCCGGAAGCAGTTGCGGATTTTTTTATTATATGCGAAGCCAACAACCCCTCCCTTTTAAAAGCTATTGCAGATGAAATTGAGCATGAAGTAAAAGAACGATGCAACGAAAATGCTTACAAGCATGAAGGTAGACAGGCGCAGCAATGGATATTGATAGACTACGTAAATGTTGTTGTACACATTATGTTGCCAGAGCCAAGAAAGTTCTATCAATTGGAAGAAATGTGGAGCGATGCAGTATCAACTGAACACACTGAAAAATAATATTTAAAAAAGCATTATAAGATCGTATAAGGACAAATGGCACAACAAAATAATATTCCACCGAATAACAAAAAAATTCCAGGTTCAGATAAAATTCCAGGTCTAAGTAATGACCCGAATAAAAAACCAAAATTCAATTTATATTGGCTTTGGGGTGCAGTTTTACTGGCACTAATATTATGGAATGTTTTTAGAACTGTATCAACAGCGGGTATCGAAGTAAACCAGGTTTATCTAACCCAACTTTTAAAGCAGGGAGATGTGGTTGAAGATTTACAGCTTGACAGGCAAAAAACAGGTCTTATTGTTGTAAGAAACAGGGATATTGCCCGCATGTTTTTAAACAAAGACAGTGTAAAAGCAAAACCTGCTTTTTATAAAACATTTTTAAGCGAACAGGATTATACTATGTTGCTTAAAACAACTGCACCACAGGTTTATTTTAATATTGCAAAAGATGAAATCTTTGCAAAACAATTAGAAGATTTTTACAAAGAAAATCCAACAGTAAAAAAAATATTACCCAATTACACAGAGGAAGGTGAAGTTTTAGGAGATCTTTTAAAAACTCTTTTACCAATATTATTGTTTGGGTTATTGTTTGTAATGATGATGCGAAAAATGGGCGGTGCATCGAGTGGCGGTGGCCCCGGCGGAATTTTTAGTATAGGAAAATCCAAAGCCACTTTGTTTGACAAAGGCACAAGAGTAAACATAAATTTTGGAGATGTTGCAGGTCTTGATGAAGCAAAGGTTGAAGTAATGGAGATTGTTGACTTCTTAAAAAACCCAAAAAAATATACAGCACTGGGTGGTAAAATACCGAAAGGTGCATTGCTTGTCGGCCCTCCGGGAACCGGTAAAACGTTGCTTGCAAAAGCAGTTGCCGGCGAAGCACAGGTGCCGTTTTTCAGTCTTAGTGGTTCGGACTTTGTTGAAATGTTTGTAGGTGTAGGAGCAAGTCGTGTTAGAGATTTGTTTAAGCAGGCCCGTGAAAAGGCACCTTGTATTATTTTTATTGATGAGATAGACGCCATCGGGCGAGCAAGAGGCAAAAATGCCATGATGAGCAACGATGAAAGAGAAAACACATTAAACCAGTTATTGGTTGAAATGGATGGTTTTGGTACTGACCTTGGTATTATTATTCTTGCCGCAACCAACAGACCGGATGTATTGGATACCGCATTGTTAAGACCAGGACGTTTTGACCGCCAGATTTCTATTGACAGACCTGACCTTGTTGGAAGAGAAGCGATTTTTAAAGTTCATCTTGGTCCTATAAAAATATCGCAGACACTCGATATTCATAAACTTGCTGAACAAACACCTGGTTTTGCAGGCGCAGATATTGCAAATGTTTGTAATGAAGCTGCATTAATTGCTGCAAGAAAAAACAAGGAAAGTGTTGATATGAGCGATTTTCAGGACGCTATTGACAGGGTTATTGGTGGGCTTGAAAAAAGAAACAAACTAATATCACCGGAGGAAAAAGAAATTATTGCTTACCACGAAGCCGGACATGCTATTTGCGGTTGGTATTTAGAACACGCTTACCCATTATTAAAAGTAACGATTGTACCAAGAGGTACGGCTGCTTTGGGTTATGCGCAATACACACCAAAAGAACAATATTTATACAATACTGATCAGTTAATGGATCAAATCTGCATGACACTCGGTGGCCGTGCTGCTGAAGATATTTTCTTTGGTAAAATAAGTACTGGTGCCAGTAACGATTTACAGCAGATTACAAAAATTGCCTACAGCATGGTTACCATGTATGGTATGAATGACAAAGTTGGTAATGTAAGTTATTATGATCCTACACAGGAAAATATGTTTACAAAACCTTACAGTGAAGAAACAGGTAAAATGATAGATACTGAGGTAAGAGCCCTTATTGAATCTGCTTATGTAAAAACAAAAATTCTTTTAAACGAAAAGAAAGGTGATGTAGAAAAGCTTGCAAAAGAGTTATTGGTAAAAGAAGTTTTGTTTAGAACTGATGTAGAAAATCTTATTGGAAAAAGACCATTTGAAGAAAAGAAATTGTTGGATATTGAACCGGAAAATACGTTAGTAGATGAACCTGTAACTGTGTTTCCGGAGGAATTAAAAAATCCACCTGCTATTTAAAAATTACAAATGGCTACATCTTTAGCAAAAGAAAATATACTTAAACGTATTAGGGAGGCACTGATTAATCCGGTGCCTTTGCCTTTTCCCCAAAGTGAAGGCAGCAATTCTGTTTATGTGTACAGCAACGAAGAACCGGTTGTTGTTTTTGCGGAAGAATTTACAAAGCTACAGGGGAAATTTGCTTTTTGTACAAATGAAAATGATTTTAATGTACAGTTACAGCATTTAATACAGCAAAGAAGTTGGAGTAAAACGTATTGTATTGAAAGTGAATTGCAGGAAAAATTACAGGAAATAAATATTATAAACTATGCTGATCTTCCATCTTGCGATGTGGCAATAACTTCCTGCGAATATTTAGTTGCACGAACCGGCACAATTGTAATGAGTACTGCACAGCAAAGTGGGCGTACAACGAGTGTTTATGCGCCGGTGCACATCTGCGTAGCTTACAGCAACCAATTGGTGAATGATATAAAAGATGCTTTGCAATTAACAAAAGAAAAATATGCTGATCATTTTCCTTCATTTATAACTTTTGCTAGTGGCCCAAGCCGTACGGCAGATATTGAAAAAACACTTGTTACAGGCGTACATGGACCCAAAGAAGTTTTTTGTTTTTTAATAGACAGTAATTAAAACCAAATCATGAGTACAACATCATCTAAAATTTTTGTTTACGGTTCTCTTCGCAGCGGTTTTAGAAACCCGGCTTACGAATACCTGACCCGTTATTTTAAATACAGCGGCGAAGCATTGGTGAAAGGAAAGTTTTTTGATGCAGGTTCATATCCCGTGGCACTTGCAACGAATGATGAACATTTTATTTTAGGTGAATTATATACCATGAATAGTGAAGAGGAATTTTCATGGGCTTTTACACAGCTTGATGACTATGAAGGATTAAATGTTGAAGTAGGTGAAACTCCTTTGTATAAAAGAAGTCTGGTAGAAGTTTATCAAAACGGAGAAACCCAAATTGCATGGATTTATTGGTACAACCAAAGTATCGATGGAATGCCTGAAATAGAAACGGGTGATGTAATGCGCTATCTTCAGCAAAAGAACCAACCGTAATATTGTGAATGGCAGCTGCAAAAAATATATATTTTCTTTCTGATTTCCACTTGGGCGCACCCAATGCTGCTGACAGTCTTTTACGTGAAAAAAAAATTATCCGTTTTCTGGATGAAATAAAATTACAGGCAGAAGCCATATTTATTGTTGGTGATCTTTTCGATTTTTGGTACGAATACAAAAGAGTTGTACCAAAAGGCTATGTTAGAATATTGGGTAAAATTGCAGAACTTACTGATGCAGGTATTGCTGTTCATTTTTTTGTGGGCAACCACGACATGTGGATGAAAGATTATTTTCAAAAAGAATTAAATACAACCGTTTATTTTGAACCTAAAGAATTTGTTTTTTCCGGTAAAAGATTTTTAATAGGGCATGGAGATGGTTTAGGTCCCGGTGATAAAGGTTATAAGTTTATTAAAAAGATATTTCGAAACAGGTTTAGTCAGTTAATTTTCGGTGCTTTACCGCCCGGTTTAGGAATTGGAATGGCTGATTATTTTAGCAGACAAAGCCGTGCGAAAACCGGCAAAACGGATGAAGTATTTTTAGGTGAAGAAAAAGAATGGCTGGTGATTTATTCAAAAAATATTCTTAAGCAAAAACATGTTGATTATTTTATTTTCGGGCACCGACATTTACCACTTGACATTTCATTAAGTGAAAAAAGCAGGTATGTAAACCTTGGCGACTGGATAAAGTATTTTAGTTATGCAGTTTTTGATGGCAATAATTTATCGCTTGAATATTATAAAAAATAGATTTGTTTAAAATTACAATTACATATTTAATTGCATTACTTAATGTGCTTTGCTTTAATGCAACTGCACAAAATATTACTATTACAGATTCTATCAATCTACAAGGTATAAAAACAGACAGTACTTTTAAATACCTGAAAATTATACCCGGCTCTTACAGTTATCTGGATGTTGACGTGCTTGATAATATTTATTTGATTACAGAGAAAAATCAACTTAAAAAAATAAGAGCAAATGGTGATTCTCTGGCTGTTTTTAATGATGTAAAAAAATATGGTAATCCAACGTTATTGGATGTAAGTAATCCTTTAAAAGTTTTACTTTATTACAAAAATTTTTCTACAGTAATTATTTTAGACAGATTTCTTGCAGTCCGAAATACCATCAATTTTAGAAACCAGAATATATTTAAGGTTAAAACGCTGGCTACATCTTACGATAATAACATATGGATATTTGATGAACAAAATATTTCCCTAAAAAAAATCAATGATGAAGGCAAAGTGCTTAGCGAAACCTTAGATCTTAGGCAGTTGTTTGATACAGTGCCTTCCCCCGGTCAGATTGCCGATAAAAATAACTTTGTTTATTTATACGATGAAAACAGAGGGTTTTATATTTTTGATTATTATGGTTCCTTTAAAAATAATTTACCTTTTTTAAACTGGAAACATATTGCAGTTTATGGCAATAAAATAATGGGTTTTAAAGGCGATACTTTTTACAGCTACGAAATAAATTCGCTCAATTTAAAAAGTTATAAACTACCTTTTTTTTTAAAAGATTATATAGATATTAAAACCATGAACGGAAAAATATATCTGCTTAAAAAAACCGGAGTGGAAATATATGATTTGCTCTAATTTAAACTTTACAGATGGAGGTTTTAGATAAACTAATATTGGATAATACAATACGCAGCTATCTCACAGTATTTATAATAATATCTGTAGTGCTGCTTTTTAAAAAACTTCTTTCACACAAAATAGCTTCCCTTCTTTTTTTGCTGATAAACAAACAATGGAAAACGCTTAAAAAAGCCGACTTCGTTTCATTAACCATTAATCCCGTAAGCTGGTTACTGGTTATTGTAGTAGCAGACTTTGCCATTGAAAAACTCAATTATCCATCCGCCTGGAATTTTAAATTACATGGGATTTTACTCAACGATATTTTAGAAAAAATCGGCAGCTCAGCTATTATTCTTGCGCTGTTTTATTTTTTAATCAGTCTTGTAAATTTCATATCTCTTTTACTGGAACAACAAGCTTCAAATGATGATGATAAAAGCCATGGGCAAATCGTAATTTTTTTTAGAGATCTCCTAAAAGTTTTAATAGGAGTAATAGGATTTCTTTTTGTTTTAAGAGCCGCTTTTAATCAAAATATTGGTACACTGCTTACCGGTTTAAGTATAGTTGGTGCTGCACTTGCACTCGCTGCTAAAGAAAGTATAGAAAATTTAATTGCATCTTTCATCATTTTTTTTGACAAACCTTTTTTTACCGGCGATACTTTAAAAGTAAATAACGTAGCAGGCAGGGTGGAAAGAATAGGTTTAAGAAGTACCCGCATTCGCACAATTGAAAAAACATTGGTTACAGTCCCCAATAAACAAATGGTAGATAGCGTGGTCGATAACTTAAGTTTGCGCAATCAAAGAAGGGCAGAAATAAAACTTGTATTATCAGATAAAACAAAACCCGAATTAGTACAAAAATTAATTGATGCTGTAAAAACCGCCATCACTGAAAATCAGGATAATATTATAAAAAACAGTGTATTTGTAACAGACTTTGGTAAAGATGGCGTAACCATTACAATTGAATATTTTACAATAGACTTTAGTATGGAGGAGTTTAATGTACTTAAGCAGCAAATTAATTTTAAACTGATGTATTTAATGGAAGAATTTCATTTGGAAATGTCTTCAACATCAAGCAATATTACCATTGTAAATGCTGAGGCAGACTCAGCACCTAAACAACAGTCAATATTATAAATTCTTTAAAATCTGGCCGAGTTCAGTATCCCATTTTCCTGTTTTACCATACTCAACTACACGACCAATTTCTTTACCATCTTTCATAACAATGATAGTAGGGACGTTAGTTATTTTAAAAGCACCTGCAATATTGCCAAGCGTTTTTTTACTTCTATCAACGGCATATAAACTAATGTTGTTTTCAGAAAGTCCACTTTGTTCCTGAAGTTTAAAAAATTTGGGTAAAATAAATTGTGTATCCTCACACCATGTGCCGCCAAATACAACATATTGTACTTTATCTTTTGTGTTTGCCATTGCATTGGTAACAGTTGTATCAGGCTTATAACTGTTTTGGTTGCCACCATACCAATTTGAAAATGCAGCATTGGCTGCTATATCATTTTTTGCTACAATACCATTTAAAATGGTAACATTATTTTTATCAACAGTAGTTGTGAAAGGTGTTTGCGCATTTGCAGTTACAAAACTTAAGGCGATACCTCCAACAAGTAATAATTTTTTCATCTTAAAAATTTATTCAAAAATAAATACAAAGTATTTTAATAAAAACACAAAATTTTAACTACAACAAAGTTGTTACATATTTGTTTGACAACGGTAATTTAGGAATGGTAACTTTTTATAAACTCAATTTTAAATCTATTAAAAAAAGTTTGGTGCGCTGTAATTCTTCTATAACTGCAAACACTTCATCACTCTTTTTATTTTTCCTTAAAAAATCATTTGCACCTTCTATTGTATATTTTTTTTCACGCAGCAGATGATGAATCAGTTTTAAATTTTTTACATCTTCCGGGCGAAAATGCCTGTCACCTTTGCCATTCAGCTTTGGTTTTAAAATATCAAATTCTTTTTCCCAAAACCTAATCAGTGAAATATTTACTTTAAACATTTCGGCAACTTTTCCAATACTATAATACTTTTTTTGAAATAAAATTTCATCCTCCGGCACATCAATCAAATCAGCCGTAATATACACTTCGGTTATTTTGCGCCTTCCTCTTTTTGGTTGCTTTGGCAACACTTGTTCTTCCTCTTTTGCCAATTCATTGGCTATGCTTATTTCCACAGGCTCATCAGCCAACATTACTGCGTTAATATTTTCCTCTACAACAGGCAATAATTTTTCTCCCTCTTTGTTAGGAGGAGTTTCATCAAAATCAAATAAAGATGTTTGTTTGTGAGACATAACGTAATTTAATCAAAACTCTTTGCACTGCCGGTTGAGGCAATTTTTAATAACCGGTCAAACTCTTCAGCATTTAAATCGTTGTAAAAAAAATAAACAGGGTCTACAGGGTTACCGTTTACATGCACTTCGTAATGGCAATGCGGTCCCGTACTCGCTCCGGTGTTTCCAACCCAGCCAATAATTTCGCCACGTTTTACCCTTTGGCCTTGCCGGGCTTTTATTCTTACCATGTGCATGTATTCCGTTTCGTAACCATACCCATGGTTAATAATTACATGGTTACCTGTACCCGTTCCCATACCTGCTGTCGTAATTTGTCCATCGCCGGTAGCGTAAATTGGTGTGCCTTGCGGTGCTGTAAAATCGAGGCCATTATGCATTTTAGCAATTCCATAAATGGGATGTATCCTCATTCCAAAGCCACTGGCTATTCGGGTTAGTTGCTTATTGCTGATGGGTTGTATAGCAGGGATACTGGCTAATTTTGAACCCTGGTTTTTTATTAAATTTTCTATACCCTTATAACTTGTGGTTTGATATGTTATTCTTGCGTCTATATTGTTCAACTGTGCAGCAATGTTGTTACCAAAAACATCTTCACCCATTACAGTTACTTTATCAAGTTCCTTTTGCTTTTCAACCAGTTTTGCACGGGCACTGTCAGGCAAAGGATTTTGCTCAAATATAGATCTGTAAACTTCATTATCTCTTTTTTCGAGCGTAGATAACTGATCCTGTAAACTATGTACTTTAGAATTTAAAAGCCGGTAATTATCCTTTAGGTTTTCGTATTTGCGATTGGCTTCCAGCTCTGTAGGCTTTGGTATAAAACGATTGTATAAATAAATTACTATAGCAGAACTAACAACAAGTGCAGAAATTAATCCAAAAAAACGAAGCAGTTTCACCCGTAATGGTGTTACCAATTTTTCGTAGCGAAGCGTATGCGTATTGTAAAAATATTTTACTTTTTTCATTCAGAATATCTAATAAAAAAATCAGGCTTAACCCAAAACTGCAACTTATATGCAGTTATTTTCCGTTCTCTAAAACTTTTCACTTCTTCTACCCCATTCAACCTAATCAACTATTTTTGCCAGATTACAAATATAACCCCATAATTAATAAAAAGTAACTCATACAAAATCAGCATCATGACGGCTTCAGAGATCAGGCAACAGTTTTTAGATTTTTTTAAAAGTAAGCAACATTCTATCGTACCATCAGCACCAATAGTGGTAAAAAATGATCCAACATTGTTGTTTACAAATGCCGGTATGAACCAGTTTAAAGATTATTTTCTGGGCAATCAAACGCCACCAAATAGCCGTATTGCAGATACTCAAAAATGTTTACGGGTTAGTGGCAAACACAACGATCTGGAAGAGGTTGGTGTGGATACGTATCACCACACTATGTTTGAAATGCTTGGCAATTGGAGCTTTGGCGATTATTTTAAAAAAGAAGCTATTGCCTGGAGCTGGGAATTGCTGACGGATGTTTATAAAATACCAAAAGATAATTTATATGTAACCGTTTTTGAAGGAGATGAAAAAGAAGGGTTGCCAAAAGATGAAGAAGCTTACAATGAATGGAAAAAATATGTTGCAGAAGACCATATTTTATTGGGAAATAAAAAAGATAATTTTTGGGAAATGGGCGATACCGGCCCATGCGGACCCTGCACAGAAATACATGCAGATACAAGAACCGCAGAAGAGAAATTAAATGTAAGTGGCGCAACACTTGTAAACAACGATCACCCGCAGGTTATAGAAATTTGGAACAACGTATTTATTCAATACAATAGAAAGAAAGACGGTTC
>JAYTCO010000281.1:0-1665 GCA_043736415.1 Ferruginibacter sp.
CTTTCAACAGCTCGTTTAGTTCTTAAGTCATTTTGGTATTTTGCAAACTCTTTTGGACTGTCAACAAAAAAACTTTCGATTTCCATAACTGCATTTAGAATGTCATACAGCCAAGTTTTAATTTCAATGTCCATAAACAAGTTGTTTTTGTTGGTTAACGGATTGCTTGAAATACGGATTCTTAATTGCCTTTTCTTCTAAAAGATCAATAGATCTCTTCAGAATGTCCTGCAGTGAAAATTTTAAATCAAAATAATTGTCTGCATAGTCTTCAACTTCAATGTTTGCAAAATCCACGATTAAATCAATATGGCTATACGGTTCGCACATGTTAATTTAACCTTTATTTAAAGCTATTTATCATTTTTATAAATGTAAACAGGTTTATTCAGTACTGCCTGTTTTAATAAAATATAAAACAATAATCCTCTGCTTTTCGAATTGCGACGGTTATACCTAAAAGTATATTCATCCAAGTAGTAGGCTAAATATTCGTCACTTGTAAAATTTTGATGTGTACCTAATAGCCATCGTTTTAATAAGGACGCTATCTTATGAACGTGTGGCGTTAAATTTTCTCCATTTTCACTAATTGTTTTTGTTTCAATTTTATGTTTGTATTTCATTTTCTTTACATCTACATAACCAGCCCAACCATCCGTAACAATAGTACTCTCTATTTCAATATTATTTTTCAAAAACTCATTAATGCACTTTCTGTCGGCATGTTCAATAATTGTCATTCTTATTCTACCTGTATGATTTTTAACAAGCTCTACAGCTACAATTACTATCAACTTGCCTTCAGCTCCCCTGCCTCTCTTACCTTTTCGGGTTCCACCAACAAATGTTTCGTCAACTTCTACAATACCTGATAGTTTTTCTCTGGCAGGCAAAACCATAATTCTTCTAAACTTATGAAGCCATTCCCACACGGTAGCATAACGTTTAATCCCAAATACATTTTGTAAACTCAATGCGCTTATGCCAATTTTTTGTATAACAACAAACCAAAGAAGTCGAAACAAAATGTGGATAGGGATTTTTGAACCATGAAAAACGGTATTAGCCGTTACGCTGGTTTCTTGTTTACATTTCTTACAAATCAACACCCGTCTTTGATTTATCCAGTATTCGTTGTGAGAACAAATTGAACAAGTATAACCGCCTTCATATTTAATAGCGTGTAAATAATCTAAACATTTTTCATCGGTTGAAAACAACCGTTCAAATTCCATTTGATTTTTTGGATACAACATTCCTTAAATATAAGGACTTTTTAACATGTGTCAACCGTATAGCCATAAAATTTAATTCAAATATAATCGACCAGTAAATTTTGATTTTCTCAGGGTTTTTCTACTTTAGAGGTCCTTTAAAAAAAGATCTTGAAATTATTAATGCTAATAATATTGTTTTTTTGTGCGGCCTCATCAATGGCTGATGATGGCAATGCTTTTAAAGATAAAAAACACAGCAAGGAAGAAATCATTAATATGATAGATTCTTTATTAAACCTTCCGGCCATTGATAAATTTTTGGTAAGCCAGTTAAACCAATATATTCAAACTAATTTTTTTGGTAAACCCGAAATTCCTGCAGATGTTTATTACGGAAGCTGGAATACGCAAAGAATTAACCCTTATGAGGCAGGTATTTCATTAC
>JAYTCO010000282.1:0-1665 GCA_043736415.1 Ferruginibacter sp.
AAATTACAGAGACAGCATTGGATTATTGGGTGAAGACAAAGACCGTGAAGGGTTATTAAAAACACCTGAAAGGGTAGCAAAAGCTATGCAGTTTTTAACACAGGGTTATACGCAGGATGCACGTGCTATTTTAGATTCTGCAAAATTTCATGAAGATGTGAGCGAAATGGTGATTGTAAAAGACATTGAATTGTACAGTATGTGTGAGCACCACATGTTACCTTTTTATGGCAAAGCACATGTGGCATATATCCCAAATGGATACATAACAGGATTAAGCAAGATTGCCCGTGTAGTAGATGTGTATTCACGCAGATTGCAGGTGCAGGAAAGACTAACGCATCAGATTTTAGATGCGTTGAAAGATTCTCTTAATCCTTTGGGAGTGGCGGTAGTTATTGAGGCTTCGCACTTGTGTATGATGATGCGTGGTGTGGGGAAACAAAATTCTGTTACAACTACTTCTGCGTTTTATGGTGAGTTTGAAAAACACCAAACAAGAAGCGAGTTTATGAAATTAATTACAGGGAAGTTGCATTAATAATAGTTCAAAGATTTTACTAAGCCACTTAATTTATGTTAAGTGGTTTTTTTATTTACCATAGATTAAAAACATCAAGCTCAATAGAGCAATGGGGTGTAAGAATAAAAGTTGTTGTAAGTGTGCTTTTGTATTTATTATCTATTAATTCGAAAACCTCAACAGGTTTTTTTTCAGGGTCTGCTATGATGTAATATTTCACCCCACACATTTGATACACATTGTATTTGGTATTTCTATCCTTCATGCGGGTAGATTGGGAGGAAATTTCTAATATTAACGTTGGAGGAAAAGTTAGATACTCTTCATTTATTTTTCCGCAAACTATCATACAATCAGGCCTTACAATATTTTCATCATTTATAACCCTGTCTAATTGATATAAGACTTCGCAGTTACAATCTTTGTTACAATTAACTAAAAGATTACCCGTGGCAGTTTAAAATTTTTGAGAAAATTTTTGATGCTCATATTTTGGAGAAGGGGTCATTGCCTGTGGGTGACCATTTATAAGCTCCCAATCTCCTTCCCACAACTTGTAATCTTTATAGGTGTAAGTATCTAATTCTAATATTTTATCAGAAATATTCATTGTCCAAATTTAAAATATATTTTTGGATATAAACACAGGCATTACGGTTTGCCCTATCAACCGTCAGAAATTATTAATTATTTAAATCACTTTATGAAACACGCATTTATTTTTCCGGGGCAAGGCGCTCAGTTTAGCGGTATGGGTAAAAACTTATATGATAATAACACGGCTGCCAAACAATTGTTTGAAGAAGCAAATGAAATACTGGGTTTTGATATCAGCAACATTATGTTTACCGGCACCGATGAAGATTTAAAACAAACCAACATAACACAACCTGCAATTTTTATACACTCGGTGGCGGCTTTTAAAAATATTGAAAATGCAAAACCGGATATGGTTGCAGGGCACTCTCTTGGTGAGTTTTCTGCTTTAGTTGCAAATGGTACTTTGGTTTTTGCAGATGCATTGAGGCTTGTAGCTATTCGTGCAGGTGCTATGCAAAAAGCATGTGAAGCAAATCCCAGTACAATGGCTGCCGTATTGGGTTTGGATGATGATAAGGTGGAAGAAATTTGTCAGCATATTA
>JAYTCO010000283.1:0-4071 GCA_043736415.1 Ferruginibacter sp.
GGTATTTTAATTGGCGGTATGGGTATGAGTGCCAAAAGTTATGGCAGAATTATAGGTGCCAACGACCGGGTGCGGATAGGAGTTGTTGGTTTTTCTGACCGTCACCGCCAGTCGCATATACCCAGTTTTATGAACCATTACAAAGAATTGAATTTTGATGTGGTAGCCGTATCCGATATATGGAATAGACGTAGGGATGAAGGGGTAGCTGTATGGAAAGAAAAAATGGGTCACGATATTATTGGCTGCCGCAATAACGAGGAGATGTATGGTAAAAAACTGGTAGACGCGGTGTTTATCAGCACAGCCGATTTTCAGCATGCAACCCATGCAATTGAAGCGGTAAAAGCCGGTTGCGATGCCTATGTTGAAAAGCCTTTTGCCGAAACCATGGAAGACAACAGGGCTGCTCTAAAAGCCATCAAGGGCTCAAACAGAATTATACAAATAGGATCGCAGCGTAGAAGCGGTGAAAACTATCATGCCGCCAACGACTTCATAAAGTCAGGTAAGTTTGGAGACATTACTATGGTTGAATTAACCTGGAATGTAAACCAGCCTGCCCGTTGGCGCAGAGCTGATTTGGTAAAACAATTGAAGCAGGAAGATACCGACTGGAAACGTTATATACTCAATCGTCCTGATGAGGGTTGGGATCCACGGAAATACCTTGAATTCCGTTTATTCTGGCCTTTGTCATCAGGCCTGCCAGGGCAGTGGATGAGCCACCAGATAGATACGGTACATTGGTTTACCGGTTTAAAACATCCACGCAGTGTAGTGTCTAATGGCGGTATTTACCAATGGAAAGATGGCCGCAAAAACTGGGATACTATTACCGCAGTTTTTGATTATGGCCCTGCCAACGATATGACCAAAGGTTTTCAGGTAAGCTTTCAATCGCGTATGCACAATGGCGATGAGAACCCTGCCGAAATCTACTACTCAAATGGTGGCGAATTAAACCTGAACACCAACATGGTTTCGCCAAAAGGCGGACTATCCAAACGCTTTGCCGAAGCTATGGGTATGCAGGCTAACCTCTTGCCCGAAATAAGCCTCAAGAACACAGAAAAAGTAATTGCATCAGCCAATACCGGTGGCGATAAACTTACCTCCAGCCACGTTCGCAACTGGATGGAATGTGTTCGCAGTCGCAAAGAGACCAATGCTCCTGTTGAAGCTGGTTACAGTCATTCAATCGCCAACATTATGACCACCGCCGCAGCTCACACAGGTATGAAAGCCACTTTTGATGAAAATACCCAGGAGGTTATGGTAGGAGGGAAAGCATTTAAATATTGATATAGTATAGTATAGTAGAGTATTATTAATCTTACTGAGAGAAAAAATCAAAGCCCCTAACGTATAAATGTTGAGGGCTTTTTTATTAAGATTTTAGGCCAGCGGTCTAACCTATCTGTAGATAAATTATGATGGTGATTATTCCTGCCCCGGAGGGGCAGCCCTCCCGCATAACAAATTTCTAATGGGGGGCAACCAGAGCGGTCTGTTGCAGCAGGAAGGATTATTTGCATGAGCAGTGTGCACCAGGTGATACCATGGGCAGGCCATGCAGTTATGCGGCAAGTAAAGGCGGAATAAATATGTTTATGCAATCTATAGCACAGGAGTATGCCCCGCATAAAATAACTGTGAACAGCATTGAGCCCGGTGCTATCAAAACACCGATTAACCATGTTGCCTAGGAAACGCTGGAAGCAGAACAAAAATTATAATTTTAGGTCGGATACAAACAGAGTAATTTGTAAATCTAACAATGTAGTAGCATGCTAAAAAGGAAATTGAATAACCTAAAAAAAATCGCAACTATATTTTTGCTAATGACACTTTGGGCTTGTGAGAAAGACCCTCCTGTACAAGATGGGTCAAATGAATTATACACGCCCTATTTAATAAGCCTACGTAACGAGGGAAAAGTTATTTTGCGTTGGGGAAAACCTTTTTGTCCATTTGATTGTCCACAATTGAATCCCGACCATTATGAGATTTTAATGTCCAGCTCGGATCCATCTAAATTAAGGCTGCACTCAACTGTAAGCAATAACATTTTTGAGATAACCATTAATAACTTAGCTAACGAAGTGCCTCATTATTTTGCCATAAAAGCAGTTGGACGTAATAAAAAATTTACTGTTTCCAAAACAATAATGACCATTCCCAACAAGCCTGAGAATATTCAAACATTATTTAAAACAATAAACGAGGACAGGCAATTGGGCACGTGGTCGCCGGACCAATCATCGGTAGCCTTTGTAAGTAATTACACGTTTAATAACGGAAACAATATGGCTCAATCTGTTTTTATTTCCACGCTCTCAAACAACAAAGAATGGGTTGTGGAAATAAACGCCCGTTCCCCTGAATGGTCGCCAACCAAGCAAAAAATTGTTTACCAGACAGAGAATGGAGAAATAAATACATCGCAGGGATACCGACCAGCTCACATTGCAGTCTACAACATACAGGACAGTACCACAAAACGACTTACTGCCGGAAACTCTTTTAATTTTTTGCCAACCTGGTCACCGGATGGAAATTGGGTTGCTTTTTTATCCGACAAGGCAGCTGGCAAGGAATATAATCTCTGGAAAGTTCCGTCTGACGGTGGTTCAGCAATTCAGTTAACTTCTGATTTTGGTGATTTAGGTAACAGGGCAATAATTGATGACCGCTCACCAAAAACACTAAGCTGGTCAAAAAATGGAAACAGCATTGCCTTTGCCCGGTTTAAAAAATCAGATCAGGGATACGACTACGACATATACTCTATTCCTACAATCGGAGGTAGTAAGACAACAATTGTATCTTCTCAATGGAACGACTTTTGTCCCGTCTATTCACCTGATGGAACTACCATGGCATTTGTAAGTGATCGTTCAGGGATAAACGAAATATGGACAATGAATCTACAGACCAAAAAACTTGTTCAAATTACAGGTAGTACAGGAAAAGGGGTACATGAAAACGCAGGGAAAATAGAATGGTCATCGCTGGGGAACAAAATTTTATTCACAAGTTTCATAGACAGCTTCCTCACGCTTTATACAGTAGACATAAATTAAAATACAAAAAAGGCAGCCGGGAACAAAAGACGACTTATGGTTATATTAGTTCCAGAGAGTTCTCATGATGGCAAATACTAAATTCAAATGGTTCAATCGTGTCCAAAAAAAATAAGTAGTGGCTGCTGTTAGTTGATTTGCGTAGAAAGAATTATTGATGTAGGATTTTGGTACTTGGCCGGCTATTTCATGACAAAATCATTTTGTCGCACTCTTGTGCCGCACCTTTCTATTTGTCAAAAAACATCGCCATCCCGCAGAATTTCAAAGCAAAGGTTGCAATAACAAAGTTGTTTTACAGTAAGAAAATGGCAAGTTTAAAAACACCTCAACGTACACCCGTTGAGGTGTTTTATTAAAAAAATTAAAAGGTGAGAAGAGCGGCAGCCACTTGTCTGCTATCATTAACTATTAGTGACTATATATACAACAAAGGTGTAGCCCCCCAGCATAGCAAATTTCTGATGATTAAACTTGTGGTGGGTCTCAGTTTCGTTACCCTTTCCTTCTGATATTGCATCATTTGCCCGTAACTTAATTAATCCGTTTATTCAATTTACCTGACATTCCGGGCAGGCACGGTTTTCATGCACCTTTAACTTTTAATCTTTACAAATGGATATGAAACTACAAAAGCAAATTGCCATCATTACCGGGGGTAGCAGTGGTATTGGTATGGGCGTAAGTAAATCATTAGCGGTTGCTGGAGCTACAGTGGTGGTAAACCATTCGTCGGCAAAATCTGCTGATAGGGCAAGGGGAATTTTACAGGAAATTGAGGCGGCAGGTGGCCAAGGCATCATTTACCAATGCGATGTAAGCAAAGAAGAAGAAGTGGTTAAAATGTTTGCTGATGTTATTCAGCAATTTGGTACCATCGATATTTTGGTGAACAATTCGGGCATTCAACAGGATGCAAATTTGGTTGACATGACCCTTGAGCAATGGAACAAGGTGATAGCCGTAAATCTTACCGGCCAGTTTT
>JAYTCO010000284.1:0-1660 GCA_043736415.1 Ferruginibacter sp.
AACCTACCATATAACTCGTAGCTGCGACCTTTTAGAATAGCCGCATATTTTAAGCCGCCTGTTTTAATTTCGCTAATTGTTTTTCCAAATGTTTTATCCTTTTGAGGTTAAATTTCTCTTGCGATTCATTTAACATTTCAGCATTATACTCTTTCTTTTGTTTTAGCATTACAAAAATAATCCGTGCCAACTTATGTGCAGTTGCCAGAACTGCACCTTTACCACCCAGCTTTGCCCTCATTCTTCGATAATAATCCCCTAAAGGTGTTTTGTTTCTAGCCAAACAAGATGCCGACATTTTCAGCGTTTGACCTGCCTTGTTCTTTTTTCTCATCATCTTACTGCTGATAATCTTACCGCCAGTTATTTTAGTATTTGGTGCAAGATTCAGCCATGCAGCAAAGTGTTTGGCGTTGTGCCACTTACTCATATCCGTTCCTATTTCTGCTATCAATTCAAGGACTGTTACTTCATTTACACCTGGTATTTTACATAAGTCAACACCAGTGAGTGCCTGAAAATGACCTGCCACATCGAAGTCAAATTGATTCTTTTTCCCCTTTTTTTTTGTAGAATTTTCTTCTGGCACTTCACTAATATCCCCTTGTTTTACAATAGCTACCTGGGTAAGCAACTGCTCTTGTATTTTATTATTACAATCTTTGATTTGCTTTTGATAGAAGTAATATTCGTCATAAGCCTGTTTAAGCATGAACAGATATTCATCACTCCAGATACCTTCTAAAGATTTAATTACTTCTTCTTTAGTTGCCTGTATCCGGGGATCACATAACCCGGCTAATACTTCCACAGTCCTTTCCCCTTCTAATATAGCGGCAATTATTTTCATTCCTGATTTACCTATCAAATCGCTTATTACGGTATGTACTTTAATGTTCATTAACTCTAATGCTTTTTGCATACGTCTTACGCTATCCGAACCGACGGTAATCAGATTTTTTCTTTGTCTCACATAATTGCGAAGAATCCGGTTCTCATGCTCAGGTTGAAAACTTTTTTGAAGTAAACCACACCGGTGTAATTTTTGTATCCAAACTGCATCTGAATCATCTTTCTTACGTCCTGTTACATTCTTTGTATTTTTCGCATTAACCAAGTAAACATTTACGCCGGCATCTTCCAGCAAAAGGTATAATGGAAGCCAATAAATCCCTGTACTTTCCATAGCAACTGTGGTAATGCCAATAGATGTAAGCCATTTTACAATATCTCTTAAATCAATGGTGAAAGCATCAAAGCATCTTACTTCATGCTCCTCGCCATTTTCTACTGCAACGTAATGTTCCGTGTCGCCGATATCAATCCCCGCTGCATGTGCATTGATTAACGAGAATCCGGTACCGGTTTTTACAGATAGGATTTGCTTTTTCTTTTTTTGTTTCTTCATGTGCCAAAATGTTTAAAATTTTTACTTAATCAAATTAAAAATCTGCACATGAGGATGCCAAAAAATGAGATTGCTCTACCATACGGGCTCTGCTTGACAGGCACCAATTGAAATTTCAATAGACATCACAAACCAAACTTAGTAAAGGAATATTATATTTACCAATGTTTAAAAGGTTTTGTATGTGCAGCTTTTTCCTAAAGTTATCTGTTTTGAGATTGATGTTGTCCCAACATACTACTACTTAGTAGA
>JAYTCO010000285.1:0-1656 GCA_043736415.1 Ferruginibacter sp.
CTGAGGCTTCATATAAACCGCTTGTTTCGTTAAAACGCATTTTGTATTTATCGCTTGCTTCAAAGCATGTAAACTGTCCGGCCACAAAAATATTTTTCCCGGAAATAGGCTTTCCACCCGGTGCTGCAAAACTAAATTTTACAGTTGCATAATCTCCCTGCCAAAAAGGGTTTATACTTTCATAGGTAACAATATTAAAACTGCCGTTGTAATCCGGGTAATATACATAACGTTGAGCGCTTCTGTCAACATCAGGAATTACATACATGTTGGTATAAGTTTTACCATAATCTGCATGGTCAATTCTATCACTTTGCAGCCTAAAACTTCTAAGATCGAGCCACCGCCATTCTTTTCCACCGGGGAACTGGGCAATATTTTCATTAGTGTAATCGAGCACATTACCTCTTACAAAAGTTGGTATGATATCTTTTTGAGCGTTATCCCACCGGTTGTTTTGTAACACAACTACTTTTATTTGCTGTGCTGCGCTAAAAGCATTTAGATCTGATGTGGTAACTGTAAACCTAACTTTTTGATAAGTTGTAAAATTTTGTGCACTTAATAACTGAACAACCGAAGCTGCAACAGAAGCTTTGTTTTCAACTACCAACAATCTTTTTGTAAAAGCAAGTTTGGCGGTGTCTCCATCTAAAAAAATCTTTACAATGTAGTTACCCGAACGGATAGGCAACGAATTTTGTTCGGGCAAAATAGCCTGATAATGAGTGTACCTCGTAAGTGCAATAGATGAATAGCGGTAGGTTGTAATTCTATTTTGTGTAAAGCCCTTTATATAATCAAAAGCCGAAAGGTTAACAGGTTTCCAGTTATAATCGCACAACTGGTAAGTGTAATAATAACTTTTAAAATTTCCTTCAAGGTCATCAAACTCAAGTTGGAATCTGTCACCGCTGTTTAAGGTATAAACAGGCAATTGAAGCTGGTTGCCATATTGAAATAACTGTGCAGTCGCAATGTTGGATTTATAAATTTTATCCGGCTCCTGCGCCCATGTTTTTGTACTTAAGAGTATAAAAAAAACGTAGAGGAAAAAATTTTTACAATTCATTTACAGCATTAATTATTTATTTTTGAAGGTACAACAAAAAATTTCCGATTTGAACGTTTCTTACTTCATTGCCAAAAGATTAGCATCTGTTAAACAGAAAACTTTTAGCAGGTTTATTATTGGGCTGGCAGCTGCTGCAACTATACTCAGCGTGGCTGTAATGATTGTTGCACTTAGTTTTGTAAATGGTTTTCAAAGAGTAATAAGTACAAAGGTTTTTAACTTTTGGGGACATGTAAGGGTGCAGCAAAACATTGAAGACAGAGTTGGCAATGCAGAAGAATATCCTATTTATGCAAATGATACGGTTGAAAATTATTTAAAGAAATTACCTGAAGTTTTATCAGTAGAAAAATATGCAACCAAATCTGCCATACTAAAATATGGGACAGATATAGAAAGTGTTTTACTGAAGGGTATTGATGTAAATTTTAATTTTAATCGATTACAACCATTTTTATTAAAAGGGAAATGGATATCTTTTTTAGACAGCGCTTACAGCAAGCAAATAAACATAAGTAACTACACGGCAAGCCAGCTAAAACTTACAGTTGGCGATAGTTTAATTGTTTATTTTTTTAGAC
>JAYTCO010000286.1:0-1653 GCA_043736415.1 Ferruginibacter sp.
CATTGGAAAATTAGGTGATGGCAGCAGTCCGGATGATGGTGTGTATGTATTATTGAAAGAAGTTATTGATAATTGTATTGATGAACATGCCATGGGTTATGGGCGCCATGTAGATGTTACTATTGCAGATAAAATACTTACGGTACGGGATTATGGGAGAGGGATACCGCTTGGTAAAGTGGTAGATGTGGTAAGTAAAATAAATACCGGTGCTAAATACGACAGCAAGGCATTTCAAAAAAGTGTGGGGTTGAATGGAGTAGGTTCAAAAGCCGTAAATGCGCTGAGCGATTATTTTAAGGTAACTGCTTTTAGAGAAGGCAGAGAAAAGACAGCAGAATTTGAAAGAGGTGTTTTAACAAAAGACCACAAAGAAACTGCCAGCAAAGAAGAAAACGGAACGTATGTTGAGTTTAAACCAGATGAAAGTATTTTTAAAAACTTTCATTTTGTGCAGGAATATTTAGATAACCAGTTTTGGAACTACTGTTTTTTAAATGCCGGTTTGGTGATGAACCTGAACGGTAAAAGGTATATAAGCAAAAATGGATTATTGGATTTGTTGCAACGTAAAACAAATGCAGATGAAATTCGTTATCCAATCATTCATTTGAAAGGAGAAGATATTGAAGTTGCCATTACCCATGAAAATGCTTACGGCGAAGAATACTACAGTTTTGTAAATGGACAGTTTACCACACAGGGTGGAACGCATTTAGCAGCTTTTAGAGAAGGTTATGTGCGTACGATAAGAGAATATTTTAAGAAAGATTATGATGCATCAGATATACGTGGTAGTATCTGCGCAGCAATTTCTGTAAGGGTACAGGAGCCGGTTTTTGAAAGCCAGACTAAAACTAAACTTGGCTCACAGGCGGTATCTGAAAACGGCCCAAGCATGAAGAATTTTATTTATGATTTTCTTCATAAAGAGCTGGATAACTTTTTACATAGGAACCCTACAGTTGCTGATTCTTTGCGCAAACGCATTGAGCAGAACGAAAGGGAAAGAAAAGAACTGGCAGGTATAAAAAAACTGGCAAATGAACGTGCAAAAAAAGCCAACCTTCACAATAAAAAACTGCGTGATTGTAAGTTTCATTACAACGACGAGCCCACAGGAAAAGACAAAGACACCGTTGTAGAAAAACAAAAAGAAAGTACCATTTTTATTACGGAAGGTGACAGTGCAAGCGGTTCAATAACAAAATCGAGGAACGTTAACACACAGGCTGTATTTAGCTTAAGAGGAAAACCGTTAAACTGTTTTGGGCTCACAAAAAAGATTGTGTACGAAAACGAAGAGTTTAACCTTTTGCAACATGCATTAAATATCGAAGAAGGTTATGAAGGTCTTAGATATAATAACATTGTAGTTGCTACAGATGCTGATGTAGATGGTATGCATATTCGTTTGTTGTTGATGACATTTTTTCTTCAGTTTTTTCCTGACCTTGTAAAAAACGGACATGTTTATATTTTAGAAACGCCGCTGTTTAGAGTAAGAGATAAAAAAGAAACAATTTATTGCTACGACGAAACTGAAAAACAAGCGGCTGTAAAAAAACTTGGTTCAAAACCGGAGATAACGAGGTTTAAAGGATTGGGAGAAATTAGCCCTGACGAATTTGCCCGTTTTATTGGTGCCAATAT
>JAYTCO010000287.1:0-1653 GCA_043736415.1 Ferruginibacter sp.
AATACCGATTATAAAGAATCTTCCGGCATTTCTAATCCATTTGTTTGCAAAATCTTTATAAAGTAGCCCTGCCGCTAATAATGCTATAACATGATAAAATTGGTAACGTACACCAGTCTCAAAAGTATTTAAAGCATTATCCGATACTACCTGCCTTAAAGAATGAGCTGCGAAAGCTCCTAATATAACTGCCAGGGCACCTAAAAGTGTAGCAATCTTCAAAAAGGATTTATGCATGTTGTTTAATAATTTTTAGAAGATTGCTTTCGGTTATTTGAAGATTGGTTAGCCTATGCTGCGACTGTTGGTAATAGGCCAATCGCTCATTCAGTTTTTGACTTAGAAACCCAACGAGTTCAGAAGATTTTATATTTTTTATCAATGGCCGGTTGTTCTTTTCACTATTCAGTCTTTCGGCCAAAATTTCCAAAGGTTCATCCAACCATATAGTGATGCCGTTCTTATTCATCCAATTCATATTGTCGCTAAAGCATGGAGTTCCACCTCCACAACTTAAAATGAATTGCTTTTTCTCTTTAAAAAGTCTCAGCATTTTAGCTTCTTCTTTTCTAAAATATTCCTCGCCCGATTGTTCAAATATTTCTGCTATAGATCTTTCATCCATAAGCTCAATAAGGTTGTCAAGATCGTATGCCGGTACTTTAAGTTTCTTTTTTAATCGTTCGGCCCAAAATGATTTACCCGAACCCATCATGCCAATTAAAAATACTTTAATAACTGGTTGGTTTTGGCTTTGCGTTACGGAATTTGATACGCTCATACATTTTGATTGTAGGTTATCTGTTTGGCAGCAATTACAAATGTTTTTGACTCAATAAAAACTATTTATTTAAAAGCATTGAGGCCTGTTATGTCCATACCTGTTATAAGTAAATGAATGTCGTGGGTTCCCTCGTATGTAATTACACTTTCTAAATTCATCATGTGTCGCATGATGCTGTATTCACCGGTAATACCCATACCACCTAAAAGCTGGCGGGCATCTCTTGCTATGTTAGCTGCAATTTCACAACTATTTCGTTTAGCCATCGAAATCTGGGCTGGTGTTGCACGGCCTTCGTTCATTAAAGTTCCAAGCCTCCAAACCAATAATTGCGCCTTGGTAATTTCTGTAATCATTTCTGCAAGTTTCTTTTGTTGCAATTGAAAGCCCCCAATTGGCCGGTCAAACTGCACACGTTCCTTGCTGTATTGCAAGGCAGTATCATAACAATCCATTGCAGCTCCTAATGCACCCCAGGCTATACCATAACGGGCTTTACTCAAACAGCCCAACGGTCCTTTTAAACCTTTTATGTCCGGAAAAATATTTTCTTTGGGAATCTTTACATTATCAAATACCAACTCGCCAGTTGCACTGGCCCGTAAACTCCACTTATTATGTGTTGTTGGCGTTGAAAATCCATCCATACCTCTCTCTACAATTAATCCGCGTATATCTCCATTTTCATCTTTTGCCCAAACCACGGCTACCTGCGCAAACGGGGCATTACTGATCCACATTTTAGCTCCATTTAGAACAACATGGTCGCCTGCATCTGTAAAATTAGTTAGCATTCCAGCAGGGTTACTTCCATGATCTGGTTCTGTTAATCCAAAACATCCTAACCATTCTCCACTTGCCAGCTTAGG
>JAYTCO010000288.1:0-4048 GCA_043736415.1 Ferruginibacter sp.
ATTTAAATCTCCCACAACAAGTGCCGGCCCTTCGGTAGAAAACATTCTTGGAATGAGAGATTCTCTGTCAAATTCTACAAAATGATTTTCTTCATGCAGATATTGAAGGTTTACATCTTTTGTAATGTCAACCATTGGTAGTGCAACATTTTTTTCTCTTTCTGTTAACCTGCTGTAATCAAACCTGGGTAAACCCTGCCTGTATTCAACATTTAAAACTTTTACACTGTCATTCAATGTTCCAATATTCTGGTAGCTGTTGTCAGGCCAAATAATTAAAGCAGAATCAATATGGGTATTGACCATCCCTAAAAGAAGAGGGGTTTCCATACTACTTAAAAATCCTCTAACAGGAATTTTTTCATAAGTACGCACTTCTGTTTTGTTTGCGTATACAATTATTTTAGCGCCTAATGCATGTAAATTGTTTGGGGTTCCTTTTAAGTTTATTGTAACTGAAGATGGTTTGTTTTTCTGGCTTTGCCTGTTTTCGTAAATCAATGCTGCACCATTAATATTGCTTGTTACAATATCTTCATCGCCATCATTATCTAGGTCTGCATATATACTGCCGTTGGAAAATGTAAGCGGATTATTTTCAATGCGGTTTTCTTCATCGGCAAAAGTAAGATTGCCATTGTTTTTGTAAAATTTATTTGGCAGTTTTATTTCAGGAAATTTATTTATTAATGCCAGGTTTTTATCATCAACATTGTTTTCATGAATTTTTTGCTGCACTTCTCCGTTGGAAATAAAATTGATGTAGTCAATATCATTCATCCTTTTTGGAATGCCGTTGGAAATAAAAAGATCTTTAAACCCATCATTATCAAAATCTGTAAAGAGCGCCGCCCAAGACCAGTCAGTAGCTGCTACGCCTGCAAATAAACCAACTTCGCTAAACATACCGTTGCGTCTGTTGTATTGCAAATTATTTCTTGTGTACTGATGGGAATATCCACTGGCTATTTTAAAATTAAAAATATCATAGGGATCTTCTCCGAGCGATCTTTTTAAAATGTAGGGATCTGCAGGAAGCATATCCATAGAAATAATTTCCGGAAACGCATCGTTGTTTATATCTGCCACATCTACGCCCATGGAGTACTGGCTGGTGTGCATCATTCGTTGCTCGCCTTCTTCTTTAAAAGTTCCGTTTTTTTGGTTGATATACAGGTAATCATTTTCATGAAAATCGTTTCCAATATAAATATCAGGATAACCATCAAGGTTTATATCTGCTATGCAAACTCCCAGGCCATAACCAATAGCGGTACTTTGTATGCCGGTTTCTTTTGTAACTTCTGTAAAGTGCCCGTTACCATCATTCCTGTAAATTCTGTCACCAGATAATTCACTGTATGTACCAAGAAATTCCGCTCTTGGTTTAAATGTTCCGTTTTGATGAACAGAATGATTTAATAAAAACATATCAAGATCACCATCGTTGTCATAATCAAAAAAAGCTGCCTGTGTGCTAAACCCTGAAAAATCCAAACCGTATTGCGCCGCCTCATCTTTATAAAAAGGCACGCCATCTTTATCAATGCCTTTGCAAATAAGTAACTGGTTTTTACTGTTCAATGTTTCATATTTGCCAACCCTGCAAACATAAATATCCAGCAGCCCATCGTTGTTAATATCAACCACAGATATACCCGTACTCCAACCGCCATCATCAGGAATTCCTGCATCTTTTGTAACATCTTTAAACTTCAAACCACCTTGGTTTAAATACATTTTGTTTTGATGCTGATTAGATGCAAAAAACAAATCTATTTTACCGTCATTATTAAAATCGCCTGCTCCCACACCTCCGCCGTTATAAAAATACATATACTTAAAAAGATTAAAATCTTTATTGTAGGTAAGGTTATTGCTAAAATCAAGACCGGTCTTTGTGTTATCAAGCGTAACAAAAAGTGGAGGATCTTTAGGTTTGGATTTGCAACCCGCCATTAGAAATATAAGCAATGCAAAACTAATCCTCATTATAAATAAATTATTTTTTAGCATTATTTTTTTAGTTGAAACAAAACCGGAAAATCATTGTTGCGCACAGCTATCAAATATTTTTTATCACCTCCCTGTATTGTTATGATGTCTTTTGTTTCGCCTGTTATATTTAACCCGGAAACAGTTGCGGGTAACACGGTAAAATTGGCTTGACCATTGTTAATTAAAATGTCTCCAAAACTTGCATCTAACCGCCCAAATTGCGGGGGGAAACCAAACTTGTTACCACCAATAATTAAATCAGGTTTATTGTCATTGTTTATATCTGTAACACAAATAGCATTTATATTGGAAAGCTGGGCTTGTAGCGGTAATTTTTTTATTGTAAAAGTTCCGTTCCCATTATTGATTGCAACAACAGAGCTGCAATAATTAAATTTTTTTATTATGGCCTTATTAATAATATCTTTTGCAAACAATTGCTCGATTGATTTTGGGGCAAATTCACTGTTTTTTAAATTGTTCTTTTTTAAGTAAGGAAACTGTTCTGTAATATCCTTTCTTAGGAATACAGGCATGTTTTTCCCGGCTATTGTTCTTGTAATAAACTGCTGTGTAGTCCCACTTCTGTCAAAATCCGTAAGCCATATTTTTACCGGATTTTTTTCGTCAGGTTTTAAATAAAAATTCTCTCCTATATTTCCCAAAATCAGGTCTTGTTTTCCATCAGCATTTAAATCTGCCGATGTAACCGTTTGCCACCAACCATACAGATCATTAAGGTTTGTATTTTTTATTTCTATAAATTTTTTATTTTCATATGAAAAAATTCTGGGTGTCATCCATTCACCTACTACAATTAGTTCTTTTTTATTATCACCTACCACATCAGCCCACACTGCACCCGTTACCATTCCTAATGTAGCAATATCATTGCTCAACTTGTTTGTTTCATCAGTAAAATGTCCCTTCCCATCATTGATATATAAATAACTCTGTGGCGAAACACCGTAATTAAACGGAACACTTCTGGCACCAACAAAAAGATCTAAATCGCCATCAGCATCAAAATCATAAGCCACCGCTACTGCAATGTTCATGTCGTTGTTTGGAAAAGCTTTTGTGTCAATTTCAAAATTTCCTTTGCCGTCATTTTTGTATAACCTGTGCTGGAGTTGCCTTTCATTAGGCTTTACATTGTTACCTCCAGCACCTATAAATAAATCCATATCGCCATCGCCATCACAATCAAAAAATGTGACAGCTACATCTTCAAAATCTGCATATTGTTTAAAAACAGGTTCCTCTTTTTTTACAAATCCGTTTCGAGTTTGCAGATACAATTGCCCTGGCTGTCCTTTTGCACCGCCAATATAAATATCTTCCAGGCCATCGCCGTTTACATCTGCTTTTGCAATATGTGGTCCTTCCTGCGAAAGCATTTCAGGTAAATTTCTTTCGCTGTAATAATCTACAAAATCGTCTTCCGTATGTTTATCAAAATTATTTTTGACAGGAATTAATAAACTTTCTTTTGAAGATATTGGGTCAACATAAATATTTCCTTTTTGTAATGGCTGGGATATCTGGTGCACAATATTTAATGCAGGTTTATCAACCTTTATAAATGTTCTGTCCGGCCAAATGATGAGCATAGAATCTACAACAGTATTTTTGCCTAACCCAATAATCTGTTTATAATCTACTGACGACTGAAAACCCCGGGAAGGAATAACCTCCCTGTAAAATATTTCACTGCCAATAAAAATTTTTATTTTACTGCCTACAGCAAAACTGTTTTTTTCTTTTCCTTTTAAATTTATACCTATATAATTATTTTTATTTTGCTGGCTACTGTTATTTTGATAAACAAATGCGGGCTGGTTTTCATTGTTTATTACTATGTCAAGATCACCGTCATTATCCAGATCACCATAAGCAATGCTGTTGCTAAAACTCGGTTTGCTAAATCCCCATTTATTACCCACATCAGTAAATTGAAAGTTGCCATTATTTTTAAATATCCTGTTGGGCAATGGTGTTACAGGCAATCGTTTCAGCAGGTCATTTATCTCTTCTTTTTTTCCTGTTT
>JAYTCO010000289.1:0-4046 GCA_043736415.1 Ferruginibacter sp.
TACAAAAGTTTTCAGAGATAACCAGGAGACCGGAGATTTAATAATGGACAGCAACGACCTTGAAAGAGAGCGTGGTATTACTATTTTCAGTAAAAACGCAGCCGTTGTTTACGAAGGTTACAAAATAAATGTTATCGATACGCCCGGTCACAGTGACTTTGGTGGAGAAGTGGAGCGTGTACTCAAAATGGCTGATGGTGTGGTATTATTGGTTGATGCTTTTGAAGGTCCAATGCCGCAAACCCGTTTTGTATTACAAAAAGCATTGGCCTTAGGGTTAAAGCCTATTGTAGTTATCAATAAAGTAGATAAACCAAACTGCCGTCCTGATGAAGTGCACGATGCAGTTTTTGAATTATTCTTTAACCTTGATGCCACAGAAGAGCAACTTAATTTCCCTACTTTCTACGGTTCGGGTAAAAACGGTTGGTTTAATGATACCCTTACAGAAATAGATAATATTTTCCCATTGTTGGATGGTGTTATTAAATATGTACCCGAGCCAATTGTAAACGAAGGTCCTTTGCAAATGCAGATAACTTCTTTGGATTACTCATCTTTCCTTGGTCGTATTGCAGTTGGTAAAGTAGCTCGTGGTGTAGTAAAAGAAAACCAGCAAATTGCTTTAATGCAGGCAGATGGCAGCATCAAAAAAATGAAAATTAAAGAGCTGTATGTTTTTGAAGGCATGGGCAAAAAGAAAGTTACAGAAGTTATAGCAGGAGATATTTGTGCAGTTGTAGGTTTGGAAGAATTCAACATCGGCGATACCATTGCTGATCTAGAAAATCCGGAAGCATTGCCGGTAATTAGTGTTGATGAGCCTACTATGAGTATGTTGTTCAGCATTAACAACTCACCGTTTTTTGGTAAAGAAGGTAAATTTGTAACGAGCCGTCACCTTAAAGATAGGTTGATGAAAGAAACTGAAAAGAACTTGGCATTGCGTGTAGAAGATACAGATGGTGCAGATAGTTTCTTGGTATTTGGTCGTGGCATTCTTCACCTTGGTATCTTAATAGAAACCATGCGTAGAGAAGGTTTTGAGCTTACCGTTGGTCAGCCACAGGTTTTGGTAAAACAAATTAATGGCAGCAAGCACGAGCCTTATGAAAATTTGGTGGTAGATGTACCTGCAGAATATAGCGGTAAAGTAATTGATTTGGTAACGCAGCGCAAAGGCGAAATGCAGATCATGGAAACAAAAGGCGAAATGCAGCATTTGGAGTTTGAAATACCATCCCGTGGATTGATAGGATTGCGTAGCACAATGCTTACAGGTACTGCAGGCGAAGCTGTAATGGCACATCGTTTTACAGAATACAAACCTTGGAAAGGACCAATACCAGGTCGTAACAATGGTGTATTGTTGAGCAAAACTACAGAGCGTACAACTGGTTATTCAGTTGATAAATTACAGGATCGTGGACGTTTCTTTGTAGATCCAGGTGAAGAGGTTTATGTAGGCCAGATCATTGCTGAGCACATTAAGCCGGGCGATCTTGTTGTAAATGCAACAGAGCCTAAAAAATTAACCAATCACCGTGCAAGTGGCAGTGATGATGCAAGCAAGGCAGCACCAAAAATTCAAATGAGTTTAGAAGAATGTATGGAGTACATACAGTCTGATGAATGTATTGAGGTTACGCCAAAAAGCATCCGTCTTCGTAAGAACATTTTAGATGAAGATGCACGCAAGCGTGTAAGCAAAAGCATGAGTTCAGAAATGGCGTAAGCTGTTTTAAAATATATAGTAGATCCCGGTTGTGTAAGAAGCAGCTGGGATTTTTTGTGTCGTATTTCTTGGGAGCGGGTGCAGCAGAAAATTAATGAGCATCTGTATAGGGCTATCCGCTGCAATCTTTTTGCTCAAAGTCAGCAAAAAGTATTTCCGCTACTATCCCTGCTAGGTTCAACAGAAATCTTTGTTCACCTTTGATCCAATTGTGATAGTTGCAGCGAAAATAATTCTATCACTATTTTGAATTGTATTTTGGTTAATAGTAATTGCGTAGATTGTTTAAAAATATCTATGACAAGAATAACCATAGTTTTTATGAGCCTTTTATTTGCTATAAATACCAATGCACAAATTAAAGACGATTTACAGATAAGTTCGGTTATGAAGGAACAAATGGCTGCTTGGAATGCCGGTGACATGGACCGTTATATGAACACTTATTGGCGCAGTGATTCCTTGATGTTTATTGGAAGAGAAATCGAAGTCGGATGGAATTATGTTTTAAAAAATTACAAGCGGGCTTATCCTGATACAGCTTCTATGGGAAAGCTGGACTTCGAAATTGTTAAGATAAAAAGATTGTCGGGATTGTATTATTCCGTAGCTGGAAAATGGTACCTTAAAAGGTCAGCGGGAGACCAGAATGGAGCATTTACATTACTTTTTAAGAAGATCAAAAACAAGTGGGTTATTATACAGGATCACAGCAGTTAATAGATGCGATGGTCTTAATTTTCTCTTTTTCGCATAGCTGTGTTTCTTACAGAACCTTTGTTAATACTATCCTTATTTACAAGTATTAGGAAACAATATTCAAAATAATCCTATAACAATTTTCAATAATCCTATCATTTTGATAGAAACTTAGTAACTAATTGATAGGACTGGAGTACTTATGTTCATTCTTTCAGACGATAATTCCTCATTCATAATTACTTTAAAGTTTCCTTTCAAAAAACACCGCATTCTTTTCCGGATTAAAATAGTAAGGTGCTATTTCGTAAAACCCATTTTTTTTATAAAGATTGATGGCCAGAGTCATATTTGCAAGGGTATCTAATCTTATTAATTTGTAGCCCAATAAAGTTGCTTCAGCCAATGCTTTTTCTAACAGCATGGTACCACCGCCGCTTTTGCGGGTGGTTGGTTTTATGTACATTCTTTTTAGTTCGGCAATGCCCTCTTCTTTTTTGCGGATGGCAACACAGCCAATAAATTCATTTTCGTGCTGCAATAAAAAGATACCGCCGGTTGGTTCGCTGTACATTTCTTTTAATTGCAACAATTCTTCTTCAAAGTTTTGAAAGCTCAAATCAATGTTTAGCCATTCGGCATATTCTTTAAACAAAGAAGATGCTTCAGCGTATTCTACTTCTGTATTTACCGTTATAATTTTAAACATGCTTTGTCTGTTTGTTTGCCAGAAAAACACCTGTAAATATCAGCAACCCGGCAAGTATTTTATAAGCAGATAATTCTTCTCCCAAAAAACCAATGGCCAGTGCTGCCGCAAATAATGGTTGGGTATAAATGTAGTTACCTGATATAGCAGCACCCAGGTTTTTAATTCCATAGATATTAAAAAGATAAGCACAGAAAGTCCCGGGTATAGCTATCATACCCAAGGTAAAATATTCTTTGCTGCTGTAATTTACCCAGTTTATTTGCGAGAATTCATACCAGCAAAAAGGCAGGATGATAAAAAACCCGATGGTAAATACGTTTCGCAAAACTGCAATGGGATTATACTCCAACATCAGCGGCTTTACAAGTACAAAATAAAAAGTGTACGAAACAGCATTTAAAATAATGAGCAGATCACCAATCAATACATCTCCGGGATTACCTGAACGGTCCTTTGCCAGAATTAAAACCAATGCGCCACCAATTCCTAATGCAAGGCCAATCAGTTTATTATTAGTAAGCCTTTCTTTTAATACCCATGCTGCAATAAAAGTAATTAATATTGGGGTAATGAGTAAAAGTAGCGAAGCATGAATAGAATATGTAAGAGATAGTCCTTTAATAAATGCAAGCTGGTTTATGGCAATTCCTGTTACTGCACACATAATGAACTTACCTAAATCCTTTCTTTGTATTCGCTTTTTTTCGGTATTGAAAATATAAAGTATCCACAAGAGAATTGATGTAATACCAACCCTTATCAGGTTTAAACCAAAGGGTTTTAAAAAGCCACCGTTAATTAAATACTTGACTGTGGTAAAATTTAATGCAAAAAATATATTGGTAGCAAACAGGGCAAGGTGAGCTTTGGTTTTTGTCGTCAATAGTAATTGTTTAAAGG
>JAYTCO010000290.1:0-4043 GCA_043736415.1 Ferruginibacter sp.
GGAAAGCTTTTACCCTTCCGCTATTGCTGTGCATCCCATCTCGCATGATGTTTATATTCTTTCTACAAAAGAAACAAAATGTATGGCTGTATTTACGCACGAAGGCTCATTAAAAAACTTTCAGCTTATAGACAGAAATATTTTGCTTCAACCCGAAGGGATGTGCTTTGCGCCTGATGGAACCCTATATATTAGCACAGAAGGTAAACCTGGCGGGTCCGGATTTATTTATGCTTTTAAGATGGCTAAATAAAGAAATAAAGCACCAAAAACCTTTGGTATTTCTGTGAGGATTTGTGAAAAGAAGCAGAGAAACTTTTAAACTTTTTGTTGGATGATTTAATGTTTCCGACAGAATGTTTAGATGAGCCTGTTTGTTGTAAGCCTTCAATTCCTATTAAATTATTACCATTTAAAATAATATGCCGATAAATGGATTATCAAACACAAGATGAAAAAACTTGTGCAAAAATTTGGTATTGTTGACAAAATATTTCCCAAAAGTATTGCCTAACTGCATCTACATTATTGGGTTTTGTGCAAGCCGACTAACAATAAGTATTTATAATATTTGTACAGATGGGTTCGGATTTGACGAACTTTCTAACTTAACTTTCAATCTTCAGTTACAGCAGTTACGGCGGATGAAATTCTTATGCCACACCTGATATCAAATACTTTTGTTTTTGCATTATTACTGTTTTTAAAAATCTAATGCTACTTTTAGTGACCCAAAAAATTCTATAAATATTTAAATAAAAAGTAAATGAAATGTATATTTCTTGCCTTGATAGTTTGCTCGCTTTTTTCCTGTAAAACTTCTCAAAACACTACGACTAATCTTAACAAAATACAGTGGATCAGTGGGTCAAGTAATTGCAAGGAAAATAATGATTCTTTAATACAGGTTGTAAAGTATAATGATAATACTTTTATTTTAAGACAAAACAAATGCACCAATTATGAGGCACCTTTCCTATTTCTTTTTTTAGGTAATAAAAAAGCTTTATTAATGGATACGGGCGCTACAGAAGATGAGAATCAGTTTCCATTATACAAGACCATTAAAAAAATTATTAGCGAATGGGAAAAAAATATTAAAAACCCCATTGATCTTATAGTCGCACATACACATGCCCACGGCGATCATACAGCGGGAGATATTCAATTTAAAAATAAGATTCGTACAGAAGTAGTGAAATTAAATGTAAGCGAAGTATCAGCGTATTTTAATTTGAAAAACTGGCCTATTCAAAACGGACAAATTGATTTAGGTAATAGAGTTGTGGAGATTATTCCAATACCGGGACACCAGCAGGCTTCTATTGCTGTGTATGATTATGCTACCAAAATATTATTATCAGGCGACAGCTTTTACCCTGGAAGATTGTATGTTCATGACTGGTCAGCATATAAATTGAGCATACAGCGTTTGGTTGATTTTGCAGGCGCTCACAAAGTTTTCTATTTTTTAGGTAATCATATTGAAATGACAAATACAGCCGGTAAAGATTATCCCACAGGCACAACCTATCAGCCGAATGAGCATATTTTACCTCTAACATTTAAAGATCTTTTGGAACTTAATAAAGCTTTACATACTGCAGGAAATATTCCAAAACATGAAATACACAATAGCTTTATTATTGATCCCAAATAGCCCTATAAAAGAAAACCTCTGTATAACTTTAGCATTGCAAAAAATAAAATAATACGGCTGTTTTTTCTCCAAAATGGTCTGCTGTATTAAAACGTCTTAAATTTTTTAAAAAGCACCTCTTATATTTTTATCAAAATATTCAGCCAGTTTTTCTTTTCCCATTTGATGAAAGGGTACCCAAATTTCTTCAAGCGGAAGAAAAACTTCTATGACTTTTTTATCAGGAAAAAGTTTGTAATCGAATTTGTTACTTTCGGTGCTTATGTACCCGGTGTAATAAAATTCTACGTTATTGGCTCGGGCATAATCGAGTTTTTTTAGCATGAGGTATTTGCCCAGGCTGTATTTTTTATATGCAGGATTGTAAAAATTTAAAATGCCGGCCATGCTGTTTTTCCCTACATCAAAATAACCTGCAGCTATTAAAGTTTTGTGATCTTTTATTTGAAGCATTTTAGAATTAAAGGGATTTTCAATATAGATATCGTGCAGGTAACTGCTGCAACTTTCTGCAGCTTCAAAATCAATACCTTTTACGTAATTATTGTACAAATCATTTATACCATTATTTATTTTTGCCTTATTACAAAGTATTGCAAAGGCTGCACATTTTTTTCTAATGGATGTGGCTGCTGTGTTTTCAACAATATTTTTTACAGGAATGCGAAGCCAAAAAACAGGATAAGTTTTTTGATCATTACTGATTTGCGTTTGATGTGTAGTAAATAAAAGATGCTGCGTTCTGTAATATCCGGCTGCCAGGTAATTATCCAGCATGCTGTCTTTAAAACCTTTATCGTCAGGAAAAATAAAATCAGGCCATGCATTCATTGTTGAGCAGGTTTTATGTTTTTATTCAGGGAAAATATCTAAGCCATTTTTGTTGAATTTCTTATAATTAATTCTGAATTGAGCACAACATCGCCATAACGTTGCGGCATTCCTTTGTTTTCCATTAACTGAAAAAGTACCGATGCAGCTTCTCTGCCAATTTCGTACGCCGGCTGTGTAATGGTTGTAAGAGATGGATTAAGGATGTCTGCAGTTTGCAAATTAGAAAAACTTATAATTTTAATATCTCGGGGAATATTAAGTTTTAACTCCTGGCAGATGACATAACTGGAAACGGCAAGCTCTTCGACACAGGCTAAAATAGCATCAGGTCTGTCAGGCCGCTGCAACAGCTTTTTAATTAAACTTGTATTTGCTTCTTTATCAGTATCACAGTTAATGATCAGTTTAGTATCAGTAGCAATGCCATGTTTTTTTAATGCATCAAGGTAGCCGTTCATTCTTTTATTTGCAATAGAGAGTTTGTTGGATATAGAAAGAAAGGCAATTTTTTTACAGCCGTTTTCAATTAAATGTTCTGTTGCCTTAAATCCACTTTCATAATCGTTGGTGGTAATTTTAGGGGCGTTAATATTTTCTGCAACACGGTCAAAAAAAACCATAGGTATACCTTTGTTTTTAATATCCTTTAAATGATCTGTATTGGCCGTTTGGCTGGAAAGTGAAATTAAAATACCATCTACCCGGCCATTTTGTAAATGTTTTGAAATAGAGATCTCCTGCTGTAAATCCTCGTGCGTTTGGTAAATAAGCATATGAAAGCCTTTTTTTTGAGCATAAGATTCTGCTCCATTAATTGCTGAGGAAAAAAAGTTATTTGCAATTTCCGGTATTACAACAGCAATGGTTTTACTTTTTTGCCGCCGAAGATTGCTGGCAAATGGGTTGGCATGGTAATTTAACTCTTTGGCTTTTGCCAAAACAATTTTCTTGGTAGAAACGCTTATTTCTTTACTATCCCTAAGTGCTCTTGAAACAGATGAAATAGATAAATTAAGTTCTTTTGCAAGTTCCTTTAAGTTCATAATAGTTGTGCAATTGTAATTAATTTTTATTTAATGCTGCATATAAAAAATAAGTAAAAAAATATATAGTTGGCTTTGCAACTGCTTAAAGAAAGAATTTGTATGTATTATTCTACGAGATCTTTAAATAATTTCTGAAGCATTTCTGCAGGCTCTATGCACAAACCGGGGTGTATTTTAGATGTTTGCACAACGGTGCTGCGGGTAGCTGTAAGCCAGCGAAAACGAGCTGCAGCGGGCAATAAACTTATAGGCCCGGCATCGCCTTTACCCTTGCAGATATTTTTAAATGCAATTAAATAGGTTTCAATTTCCCGGGCATCGCAAGAGATGCAAAAAGCGCTGAGGCGTTGATGGTTTAATGTATAAACAGCCTCTAAATATTTTTTTGAACTACAATACAATACTACACCAACGTTTAAAAATTCTTCTCTTTCTACACGTGGCATTACTCGTATAACTGCATACTCATATAACTGTCTCTCTTGCATGTATTGCTTCGTTTA
>JAYTCO010000291.1:0-4036 GCA_043736415.1 Ferruginibacter sp.
ATATTGACCCACTTTACGAATATGATAATTTATAAATTAAGCATTTTAAATCCCCGAAAATAAAATGAAAAATTAAAAAATTCGGTACGGTTTTTAATATTATATATCTAAATTAAAAATAACACATATGAAGATATCAAACACAGGAACCTTATTATTATTAGGTTTGGGCGCATGGGCAATTTATAAATACAACAATATGAGCGAAGAAGAACAATCTGACATGAAAGAAAAAGGGAAAAAATTATTTGATGAGCATGTAAGCCCTTTTATTTCAAATGCGCTTTCGCTTGGTAATGAAGGAAAAGAAAAAATACAGGAAATATTTGCAAGATAATTTTATCTGATTTTAAAATAAAAATGCAACCGTAAAACAGGTTGCATTTTTTTATGGAATAATAATATTTTTTAAATATTCAGGCAAATCAGTTGGTTTTTTTGAATTGATAACCTTACAGTTCCAAAACTGACGTTGCGAATTTTTAAATGACCAGGTTTGTTCACTTTCAGGTAAATTATTAAATTTCTCAATTAATGTTTGTTTGTCAATCCATGCTACAAAGTAAGCAGTGTTTCTGTAACAGCGTGCAAGCATTTTATCAAATAATTCATCGATACCCGCTTTTTCAATATCAATAATTCTGCTTGCCAGCCATTCATCTTTTGCCAATCTCTTCTGGTCAAAAAAAATCTGTAAGTGCATATCGCCTTTTAAATTAATAATTTCATTCTCTCTTTTTATGAGTTTTATATCTCTGTTTTCAATGGCTTTTTCAATGGTAAAATCTGCATCGGGAATCAGCGATGTTTTTAATTCTATGTTTTTTTCTTTGTATAAAAAATCTATATCAATATTTTCACCATCTGCTCTGTAATTGGTTTTATCAAAAAAAATGCCCTGCTCATTCATCCATTTTGTAATGGTAAACTCACCAATGTACCCCCTTAAAATACAGTCGTACTGTATGTTTGCATGCCTGTTGCGCAGATTATCTCTTTTAGAAATAAACAATTGTGTTCTTGCTTTTTCCATCACGGATTTTATTTCATCATCAGTTACAGAAATACGAATGCTGTCTTTTATTGTAATCAATATTGTAGCTGTATTTATTTAAAAGCCGTTTGGTAATAACGAAGATTTGCTTTTATGCCTTTTATTTTTTTGTTGTTGTACTCGTAACCTTTTATTAAATTTTTAATTCGAGGATAAGTAACTGTTTCACAAATATTATTTTCATTATTGGTACACAAAATAAACTTCCTGTTGCCGGCATCGTTGTCATTAGCCTGCAAAACAGCCTGCCCGGTTGTACCTGAACCTGCAAAAAAATCAAGCACCGTTATATTTTTATCTGCAAATAAATTTATGCAAAATAAAATGAGCCCAACCGGCTTTGGAAATCTAAAAGTATTTTGCTGCACTATGCTGTTTAATTCTCTGCTTCCTTCTGCATTTAAAAATTTTATAATAGCTCTGTGCGGTAGTTTTCTTTGTCTTATGTTATTTTCATTGTCTACAAACTGGTATTGCTTTATGTAAGCCTTCCATTTATCTTTTCCTTTTTTAAAAACTATGAAATCGTTTGCTTTTCCCCATTCAACTTTTTCTTTATTCCACCGCCAGGTATTGGGCTTTCCTGTCTTTCCACCAGGTAAACTGATACTTCCGTCAGGCATTATTACTTCATAATCCAAGGATGCGCTGTAAGAACCTTTGTAGTCCAGATCTCTTAAATAGTATTTTCCTCTGTGTTTAATATGTTCATCTACCAATTTATATTTAGGGTCATTTTCTACATCCAGTGTTTCTTTCTCAAATTTTAATGAAGCTTTATTTTTTGCATAGCAAAGCATATAATCAAACTCCACTGCAACCTGTGAGCTGTCATGCCCTGAGCCTGTTTTGTTCTCTCGAATAAACTGTGCTACAAAATTATCTTCGCCAAATATTTGGTTGCATAAAATTTTTAACTGTGCAATTTCTGTATCATCGATAGATATAAAGATTGCACCCTTTTTATTTAATAACGTAGCAGCAAGCGTTAATCTTTTATGCATGAAGGAAAGCCATTTGCTGTGGCGGTAGCTATCATCTATGTCAACATATTTATCGTTGTACATAAAATCTTCTTTCTTGCCTGTATTGTAAGGCGGGTCAATGTATATCAGATCTACGGCGGCTTTGTGCGTTTCAGCAAGTACTTTTAATGCATGATAATTGTCTCCTTCAATCAATATATTTTCCTGAAGATTTACATCTGCATTAATATTTTTTTTCTTTACTTCTTTTAAAACGGCTGTTTTTTCTTTACAATCCTGTACTACTTTTTCAGGTACTTTATCTTCCTCCCACACCAAGCCATAATGCTTTTTTGCATCAGCAGTTTGTATTAAGGCAAGCAACTGTTCTCTACTGTAATTTTTATAATCTGTTGCGGCCATTTATGTTTTAATATTTTGGTTGAATGAAAAATGATATTACATGAATGCATTTTCTTTCACTGTAAAACCTCGTCAGTAAATTTAATTGCTGCTGCTATTCTTTCATCATAATCCCCACTAATAATCTCCCATGGCGTTTTTTGTGCAACCATTTCTTCTTTGTAATAATGAAACAGTTTTTGCCTCACTTGTACATCAGGATATTCTCTTAGGTTATCTTCTACCCACGGTAAATCAACATCGCATAGCAGGTATAAATCGTTTTGTTGTTTAGTTATTTGTGTCAAAATTCTGTTATCGCATTTATTAAAAACAAACTCACTCCAAACTTTAATAACATACAAATCGGTATCAATAAACAGAGGAACTTCTGAAGTTTCTTTTACTGTAGTTTTTAAATTATTTAAAGCATTTGCTTCTTCTTCAAGCTGACCAATTGCTATTTTATACAAGTCTTCAAATTCATAATCTTTACCATTTTTCTCCAAGTATTCCCGTGCATATTCTTTTGCCCAAATTGTTTCGTAGTGTTTTGCAAGGGCCGCACACAAGGAGCTTTTGCCTGTACTTTCAGGACCAATAATTACAATTTTTTTTATAGTGTTTTCCATGCAGGTTGCTGTAATAATATTTTTTTATAGATGGGACATTCTTCATCATGCGCACCAGAAAGATATCCAGTACTCATTAAAAACTCATTTACAATTTCGCCGCCGGTAAAACGAAATGTAGTTTTAAATAATTTTACCCATTCTGCTTTCGTTAAAAGATGGTGTTTATCCAGCCAGTTTTTAAATGATCCATGTTCTTTTTGCAGCTTTAAAATTTCCAGAGAATTGTGTATAGCTGCAAACACTTTTAAGCGGTTTCTTATAATACCTTCATCATTTAAGAGGCGCAACACATCTTCATCATTGTAACCTGCTACTTTTTTAATATTAAAATTGCTGTACGCTTTTCTAAAGTTTTTTTCTTTGTGTAAAATAGTTGTCCAGCTTAGGCCGGCCTGGTTTATTTCCAACACAAGTCTGCAAAAAAGTTCGTTATCATTTTCTATAGAAAAACCATACTGATTATCATGATAATTTTTATGTACTTCAAAATCCTTCTCTTTCATTAAAGGAATTGCCTTGCAGTAAGTAAGTTTTTGAGGCATTTGTAATATTGTTATCATGAAGAAATATAAAAAAGATAGTATTGATTAAGAGCTAAATAAACTGTTGCGAATTACCAGTCATAAGGTTAGCAGTTTTATATTTTTTTAGCCATGACAATAAACCAAAAACAGCCATAATAAGCAACACCAAATAGTACACACTTGAAAAAACATAATGCTTTAAAAAATACAAAGGTATAGAGGCTATGTTTGTAGCTATCCACCAATACCAACTTTCAATTTTCTTTTTTACCATTAACCACATACCTGTAAATGCCGTTGCACTTGCAAATGCATCGGCCCATGGAATTACACCATCGAAAAAAATTTTTTTAAAATAGGTAAGTGCTCCAAAAAATAATAAATAAAGTATGGCAAAAAAACTTAAATGTGTAAGCCACTCTTTAGTGGTAGAAGTGGTTATATGCAACACAGCTT
>JAYTCO010000292.1:0-4022 GCA_043736415.1 Ferruginibacter sp.
AAAATATTGATGCTAAAGATTTGACTGCAGATTTTTATCCATCATCGGTAAAAATAAAATCACCGCTAGTAATTGTTATCCATGGCGGTTCCTGGCAGGATGGCGACAGCAAACAACTACCTGAACTTAACAGTTACCTGGCACAAAAAGGTTTTAATGTAGCTGCCATCAATTATAGGTTAGCACCTGCTTATAAAGCACCTGCGCCGGTGGAAGATACCAGAGATGTTATTAATTATTTTTTGCGCCATGCAGAAGAATTAAATATTGACAGCAACAATATTGTTTTGCTGGGCCGATCTGCCGGAGCGCAGATTGCATTAAACGCAGCATACGATTTTAAACTGCCAAATATAAAAGGTGTGGTGAGTTACTACGGTCCTGCCGATATGGTGTGGGGCGGGCAAATAAAAGTTAGTAAACTTGTATTAAACACTGACGTCATTTACGGTAATTATTTCGGAGGAACTTACAAACAGGTCCCACAAAAATTTATAGAAAGTTCTGCATTAGTAAGTGCTGATAAATCATCTTCTCCTACATTATTAATACATGGAAATATAGATCCACTTGTGTTTTATTTACATGCAGTTCATTTACAAAAAAAATTGAATGAACTAAAAGTCCCAAACTACTTTTTAGAATTACCCTTTGCAACACATGGCTGCGATTATAGTTTAAAAGGCCCGGCTGGTCAGGTTTGTACTTACGCTGTTGAAAGGTTTATAAAGTCTGTAACCGGGAGGTGAGTTTGCTACCACAGTTTTATCTTTCTCTTTTTTACCGCTGGCCTTAACTTTCCAAACTGATGACATAAACTTGCTGTGTAAAAAGTATTATTAGGATTTATGTTAGCATAAAAATCTAATCATATTCCATAAAATTTGGTAGGAATATAAAATATTTTAAAAGATATTGGAATACCAAAAGTTGATTTTTTAATTTTTTCAAAAGTATAATATCCAAAGAACAAGATGCCTTCTCTCGAAATGAATTCACCTTTCTCTTCAGAATATACATAACCCAATCCTCCACTGATACTGCAAAAAAAAGTATTGGTTGATAATACCTTCCCGTACATAAGTTCGATGGAAGAAATATTGTTGTTTACATTTGAATTATCAAAAATTCCTATTTCTCCCAGTGATCTTGTGCTAACACAATACAACCTTTTTTTCTTCTGTATAGTTACTTCTAAAGAACCTCCAATACCGGTTTCTGATGCAGACTGTGGATAACCTTTACCGAGGCCTCCACCAATTGTAACCCTGTAATAAGTGATAGGTTTTATGGTGGACGAATCTTGGGATTTCCCCACAATAAAACAAAAACAGAAACAGAAGGTAAGCAGATAAAAGTTTAAAGAAAAAGATTTTCTATGTTTCATAACCTTGATTTATAAACCAAAGCTAAAACCGTTTACAAAAAACCTTGTTGACATTTGTCAATAAATTTTAAAAAGTAACTGCTTACTTTTTACCAAGCTTGCTTCTTGTTCTGCTGAGGGTTTCGGGAGCTATGTTAAGAAAGGAAGCAATGTATTTTTGAGGAATATCTTTTAAATAATCAGCATAATTTTCAAGAAAGAAATTGTATTTGGCAGTAGCGTCATGCTTGCGCAGCATATACAATCGCTGTTCCTGTTTGTAAAAATATTGTTCTGTAATTAGCCTGGTATGATAGTTAAATTCAGGAAACTTTTTGTAAATATCCTGCAAGTCAGTAAAAGATAGTTTTGCTACAACACAATCTGCTAAAGCTTCTATAGATTCTGTTGCAGGTGTTTGGGTAAAAAAACTACCTGGGGAAATAACAATATGCCCGGTATACATAATGCGTGAAGTAATTTCTTTATCGCCAATGTTGTGATAGGATCTTAAAAGTCCATCACATAAAAACCACAGGCTTTTACAAATGTTTTTTTCGTGCAACAATATCTTCCCTTTCTTAACATCTTCAGTTTTAAAACTTTCTAGTAGAGCAGATTCTAATTCTTTACTGATGGGTTGAATTTCATTCAATAACTGTATTAAAGAACTTAATAAAGTCTGGTTGTTTTGCAAAATTTGTTTTATTTTAAAGCTACTTTATTCTGAGAAAACTATAATAAAAAAAGCCACCATAAAGGCAGCTTTTTTTTTATAGTTTTATTTCATCCTCCCCGTCATCAAAAAACCTAAATTCTGTAAGGCTGTAATTTGAGTTGGACATTACTTTTACTTTTTGTTTGTACTTCCAGCTCCATTTCATGCGGCGACTTGGAAAACCACATGTAAGGTAAGTATACACAATCGGGTGAACCTGAATTGTAAGTGCTTTGTGTTTTTGTGAAATAAGATAATTAAGATTTTTAGCTATCTCATCTTCTAAAATTAGTGCAGAAGAAATTTTACCTGTACCGTTACAGCTTGGGCAAACTTCGCTCGTATTTATATTCATTTCCGGCTTCATGCGCTGGCGTGTAACCTGCATAAGACCAAATTTAGAGATAGGTAAAACTGCATGTTTTGCTCTATCGTGCAGCATAAAACCTTCCATCTCTTCTGAAAGTCTTTTTTTGTTTTCCAGCAATTTCATATCTATAAAATCTATGACGATAATACCGCCAAGATCTCTTAAACGGAGTTGCCTTGCTATTTCAGCAGCAGCTTCCAGATTTGTTTCCAGCGCATTTTGCTCCTGGTTGTTGCTCACACTTTTATAACCACTGTTTACATCTATTACATGTAAAGCTTCTGTGTGCTCAATAATAAGATAAGCGCCACTCGGCAAATTTACTGTTCTGCCAAAGGCAGCTTTTACCTGCTTTGTAATACCGTATTGGTCAAAAATGGGAATGCTGCTATTGTAATGCGAAATGATATCAACTTTTTGCGGTGCAATACGCTGAATATAATTTTTGGTGTCAGTAAAAATAGCTTTATCATTTACTGTGATTTTATTAAAATCTTCATTCAGCAGATCCCTGAGGATGCTGTTGGTTTTACCCTGCTCACTTAAAATCTTTTGAGGAGGTACAGCACCTTTCAATGTTTTCTGTATCCCTTTCCAGGTTGCTTCCAAACTTAAAAGATCTTCGTGCAATTCAGCTGCGGGCATGCCTTCTGCAGCAGTACGTACAATAACACCAAGGTTAAATGGCTTTATTGCTTCTATAATTTTTTGTAAACGCTTGCGTTCGTCTGAAGAATGTATTTTGCGGGAAACAGCTACTATATTGGTGAATGGTGTAACTACTACATACCTGCCCGGTAAAGAAATTTCACAGGTAAGTCTCGGCCCTTTTTGTGCAATGGGTTCTTTTAAAATTTGAACCAATACATTAGGTTTGCCATTCAGTACTTCTGTAATCTTTCCTGTTTTAATTATTTCAGGCTCTACTTTAAATTTTGCAAAATCAAAGCTGTTTTCATCATGCTCATTGATGGCAAGATGGGTAAATTTTAGCAGCGATCGAACGTATGGGCTTAAGTCGGTGTAGTGAAGAAAGGCATCTTTTTCAAATCCCACATCAACAAATGCAGCATTAAGGCCGGGTATTAATTTTTTTACTTTCCCCAGGTATATATCACCTGCTGCAAAACTCGCATCAGCTAATTGGCTATGCAGTTCTACAAGAATTTTGTCTTCTAGCAAGGCAATTTCTGTTCCCTGCTCCGAAGTGTTAATAATGAGTTCTTTTGTCAAAGTGTAAAAGTTTTTAAGATCTTACACGCTTAAGTCATTTATTAAACAGCATAATCCCATAACGTAATTCTATCAATTTTCTTATATATCCCACATATTGTATGCAAAATTCTTAAGAGCATTAATAATGTTACTGAAGGAACAATATAAACTACACTGAACAACAGCAGTTGATTCTGTTATTCAGTGTACAAATAGTTTATACGAAACAAAGCGCTTCGCTGGCAATCAAAGAAAAATTACTTCTTCTTATGACGGTTTTTTCTTAAACGTTTTTTACGCTTGTGAGTAGCTATTTTATGACGTTTTCTCTTTTTACCACAAGGCATAATTGA
>JAYTCO010000293.1:0-1637 GCA_043736415.1 Ferruginibacter sp.
CTGGGGTATCGCAACGGACTTTTTATCATAAACGGTCTAAACTTTCGTGCTTGATATTTACTGTAAAGTTATTGTTTTTGTAGTATCAAAGTTTTCTCATCCGGTGCACGTGGAATTGCACTATTTGTGCCAACCCCGGTACAATAAATAATGCACTCATTACCATAATAATAATACCCTGCCATATTATCAGTAGTGAAGCTAAGCGTTCCAACATTTCGGTTATCTTCAAAAATATCCATTTGAGAGGAACTAATTGTGCCGGTAAGAAATTTAGGTGTTACCATTGGAACATGTCCATCACAACTTGCGCTTACTGTCGTCTGTGTTGCAGAAGTGGATACATGATTCCATTCTATATCAACTTTATTGTCGGATATTTTTGTTATTTTCCAGGTAAAGCCCTTTTTAACATTGGCAACTTTTTGATATACTCCACAAAGATCAGTATAATAATAAAAAGTAACAGCAACGGGTGTTTTCCATGTTCCTGTTAACTTTCTTGCAGGAGAAAGATTTTCTTTTTCACAGGATGAAAAGTAAAATGTAGAACTAAACAATGCAACAATAAAAAGAAGTGTTATCAACACATGACTTTTTTTAGATGTTTTCATTTTAATTTTGATTTTTGTTTCCTACTCGTATGGCTTTTCGGAGTCGCCCCGTTTTTTTTATAAGTGGCCGCTGGTCTCCACTTTTTATTTGTAGTTCTTGTCGGTCGTCAATTACTCTCAAGAAGTGTCAAAATTAGAATTTATTCTCATCTGTCCGTTGTGTCGCTGCCGTTTAAACTTGCCAATAACGTTTGTGTTTATGCAGTGCGGGGAATAGGAGGGCTTGGTAAATGAGCGTAGCGAATGCCAAGCCCGACCAGTTGCGACCTGTCCCACGACACAATTTAAATAAAGAAACCGAAAGTAATGAGGACACTGAACCCCAGCCGTGGCATATACATGTTGTGTGCGCCCAGTATGGCGTACTATATTCCAGTCGGGAATATAGATTGATTATCCAGAGGGTGCAAGTCCCCTATGTGCAAGCATCGGCATTGTCATAAGCAGTCTTAGCTACTTTGACAGCCTGCAATGCAGCGTTTGCTCCGGTAAGTTGGGTAGCCAGTGCCGGAAGTTTTAAGGTTGCTTTTGATGGATTGTAAGTTGCTCCGTAGCCTGTGCAAAAGCTAATGAGGTCTTCAAAGGTCGCTACATTTTTTGCATGACCTGTTTCGGTGGTTGATGCCATGTGTTTTTTGGGTTAGTTGTTAAACATCTTTTACAAACGAAAACCTATCCCACAAATTATGGTGATAGGCTTGATCGATTGATTTAGCTCTTTATGAAAAAAGAGTACTTAAGTAATCTAAATGATCAAATTTTTTTCATGCAGGTTAAGGACTCAAAAATTTGATCAAAAAAAACGGGCTTACTTGCGTAAGCCCGTCCCAGGAAAAATAATTGGCATTATTCTGGTTCGACTAGAAATGCTTCCCGGTACTTCAAGTTATTACCAATAAACTATGAAATTTATAATCCAAAATTAAATTGATAAAAGGGGTAATCTTAGTTATTCTGATTAGAAGGGAATTAGAATTTAGCCCTTTGTATTGAAAATCACTGTCATTTGAGTACCCTGATCCA
>JAYTCO010000294.1:0-1634 GCA_043736415.1 Ferruginibacter sp.
CAATGGTCATTTTACAGAAGTTACAAAAGAAGCCGGTTTACATACCGGATTATTAAGTTTTGGATTAGGTGTTTCTGTAGGCGATATAAACAATGATGGTTACCCGGATATTTATGTAGGAAACGATTTTATTGAAAAAGATTATTTGTACATTAATCAGAAAAACGGAACATTTAAAGATATGCTGGAAGACTGTGTGCAGCAAACAAGCATGTCATCTATGAGCAGTGACTTAGCAGATTTAAATAACGATGGCTTCCCGGAAATACTGACAACAGATATGCGACCTGAAGACGATTATCGCCTGAAGACAACGGGTACTTTTGATAATTATGATTTGTATAAAAGCAAACAAAAAGCAGGATTATATCACCAGTTTGTAAAAAATGCTTTGCAGCTGAATAATAAAGACGGTACATTTTCGGAAGTTGCAAATTATACAGGTATGTCATCAACCGACTGGAGCTGGGGCGCATTGATGTTTGATGCAGATAATGATGGACTAAATGATGTATTTATTTGTAACGGTATAAATAAGGATCTGGGCAATTTAGATTTTTTGGACTTTTTATACAACGATATGTATAAACAAATACAGGAAACAGGAAAAAAAGAAGAGATAAATGACCTCCTGAAACGATTGCCTGTAACACCTTTGCCCAACAGGGTATTCAAAAATAATGGCAATTTTCAATTTACTGATGTGGGTAATAAATGGGGATTTAGCAAACCGAGTTTTAGCAACAGCATTGCCTATGCTGATCTGGATAATGACGGTGATCTTGACATAGTAATAAACAATGAAAACCAGCCCGCATTTATTTATCAAAATAACAGTAGGCAACAAAATAAAAATAATTACTTAGGTATAAGTTTAAAAGGAAATGAAAAAAACACTTTTGCAGTAGGCAGCAAAATAAAAATTTACATTGGGAATGATATTTTTTACAAAGAAGTTATTCCTGCACGGGGGTTTCAGGCATCTGTTGATTATAAGCAGATCATTGGCTTGGGAAAAAATACAATGATAGATTCCATGCTCATCATTTGGCCTGATAGAACTTTTACAAAATATGATAAACCTCAAATAAATGTTGTGCATAAAATACAGCAGCCTTTGCAAAAGGGAGTTATTTATGTTGAACAAATATCTTCAAAAGAAACTTTACTGATTCCTGAAAAAAATAATTTTGAAAAACATACAGAAGACGATTTTGTAGATTATTACAATGAAAGAAATTTACCGGAACTTCTGTCGCAGGAAGGACCGCACATTGCAAAAGCAGATGTGAACGGTGATGGCTTGGAAGATATTTATATTGGCGGGGCAAAAGGGCAGGCAGGGCAATTGTATTTGCAGACTCCTACCGGATTTGTAAAAAAGGAAGAACCTGTTTTTAAACAGTTTGCAGAATTTGAAGATGTAGCTGTAACTTTTTTTGATTGTGACAGAGATGGGGATTTTGATTTATTTATAGGCGCAGGGGGCAACAATGCAAAGCCCAACGAAAGAGAATTGCAGCACCGGTTATATAAAAATGACGGTAAAGGAAATTTTGAAATAGATACCAAAGCTTTTCCAAACAACGATATGAATATTGCTGTAGCAGTAGCTTATGATTTTGATGGCGATG
>JAYTCO010000295.1:0-1634 GCA_043736415.1 Ferruginibacter sp.
AAGAGGTGGCTCCAACGGCTGCACTTGTCTTGCTATCGGTTGAAGGCTTTGCTGTTGAAACAATGTTGAGTGATGCAGCCTGCTTTCCTGATTTATGAAATGAGTATCACCGGAGCTGTTTTTAACGCTGCTCTTTGGAAGATTGTCTACATGAGGATCGTGCAAAATGCATACGATTATGATGGTGAGAAGCAGGCAGGCACTAAAAAATAATTTTCTCTTGAGGGCTGGTTTGTATACAAGTTAAAATTAATATCCCTTCGGGCAGTTTATCAGGCTTTAATTTTTAAAGAAAGTGTAAGTATCGTAATCAAGAAAATCGTTGACTCTTAATTCAATTGATTGCACGCCTCCATTGGATTTAAATTTTACCTGGAATATACCGTAGGCAATGTTGTTATAAGTTAGCAACCACTCGTTATTATCCATGTACTCAACTGTTGCTTTTAATTTGTTATGGCCTTTAAAATCTATGTTCAAAAATTTGCCTGACTTGTCTTTAATTATTTCAATATTGCCATACAATTCATTTTTATATATTCCGGTATAATTGTTTATAGAAATAGGCATTTAAGCACTCCTAACTAAAAGCTAATAATATTAGCATAATCAATAGATTTGCTAAAACAAATAGTATTACTATGTTCAAAGGGGCTAACATTTTAGACTTTATTAAGACGTTTGACACGAGTGAGAAATGCCTTGCCTACCTGGTTGCTATTAAATGGGCAGGTGGGTTTAGTTGTACTAAGTGCAACAATTTATCGTGGAGCAAAACAAAACAGCTACACATACGCAGGTGCAATAAGTGTAAGAATAAAGTATCTGCTACTTCAGGTACCTTATATCATAAATGTAAATTTGATTTATCAAAAGCATTCATTATAACTTTTCTGGTAAGTACAGGTAAAAAAGGTGTCAGTTCTACTGAATTAAGTAGAAGATTAAGCTTGCGCCAAAAGACCTGCTATTACTTCAAAAGAAAGGTAATGGCCGCAATGCACAGTAGTGGTCATGTAAAATTAGAAGGCACTGTAGATGTAGATGAATTTTTTATTGGAGGATTTGAAGAGGGGAAAGTTGGGAGAAGCAAAGGAAAAAAAAAGCAAGTGGTGATGGGCATTCAAATGCAGAAAAAGGGAATTGTTCGTTGTCATGCGGTACAAATAAATGATTGCGGAACCAAGCAATTAAAGCCCTTTTTTGAAAAGCATATATCAAAAGAAGCAAACATTAGAACAGACCAATGGAGAGGCTATAAACCATTGCAGACCGAGTACAAAAAATTGAAGCAAGAGAAAAGTAATCCGAAACAAAACTTCAAATTGTTCCACCGTCAGGTGATGATGATAAAAGGATGGTTAAGAGGAATACATCACAGTGTGAAGAACCTACAGCCTTACCTGGACGAGTTTTGCTATCGGTTCAACAGAATTAAATCATTCGATGCGATCTTTCATAACATAACTAAAAGAATGATGTACCATCAACCAGTTTTTATTAACCAATTAAAATGGAGTAGTTAAATGCCTACTTCTATTACCTTAATAGGAAAAATAAGGTATGGACAGCCAATAATTATATTATAATTAATGCCTACTATCCTCATTGTTTCGTCCCTGGTGTAAGTGTTA
>JAYTCO010000296.1:0-1632 GCA_043736415.1 Ferruginibacter sp.
AAAAAGTTTAGTGAAACGACTTTCACTAAACTTCTTTCAAGACCGATAAAAACATTGAGTTACCGAGGTTTTTACCAACTATTTTTCAGTATTATACCAGTTTAAATATCTTTCGTTTGCAATATTTAGGTGGTGGTAAAAATGACCCACGATAATACTGCCAATTGTATTGACAGTAGCAATTGCAGCGCTAAAATTACCTGAAGTGTTTAGCATTTCTTCTGTGAAAGAACTAAACAAAAGTGTTGTACTTTCTCTTACAATTTTCATTTCGTTTACAAGCGCAACCCATGTTCTTTTATTTGCAGATGAATTAGCTGCGTAAGAATTTTCATCAAATCCGTTAAGTGTAGCAGTTTCTTTTCGTGCAATTGACAATGCCCTGAAACCAAATATTCTTTCTGTATCAATCAGGTGTTGCAACATTTCTTTCAAAGTCCATTTGCCTGCTGCATATGAGTAATCAGCTTTTTCTTCAGAAACAGTTCCAAAAAAATCATGCAATATTTTGAACTGTTTTAATAACGCAGATAAAATATCCTTTTCTGGAACGAGGGCTGTGTATTTCTCAAAATAATTTTTGTAAACCGTAGGTTCGTTCATAGTTTTTTTAATTTTTTCAAATGTACCGTTTAAGCAAATAAAAACCGCTTCAATAAAGTTGAAGCGGTTACTTGTTAATCAAATTTAAGATTCGTTATTTTTTTATCCTTTTTTTAAAGTCTTAATTTTTGTCTGTGGCATTTTTATTGATTTCTTAGGCTGTTGCATATTGCCTGCATATTTCATGGCTTCGTATGCATTTAAAAAACCACCGGTTTTAGATAAATCACTCAACGAAACTTTTTCTTTTGTTTCTGGATTGTTTACTTTTGCTTTTGGAATTACAGCAGATTTTTCTATTGCTTCTTTTAATTGAACAGCCGTAAGGTTGGGGTAATACTCCAATAATAAGGCTGCAGTACCGGCAACTACCGGGCAAGCCATAGATGTTCCGCTTAAATTACCATAATTATTGCCACCCGGTAATGTTGAATAAATATTTACTCCCGGTGCAAATACATCAACTTCTTTTTTGCCATAGTTGCTAAATGATGCTGTAAGACCACCATTTTTCAAATCTCCTGATGCACCAACGGTGATCACATTTTCTGCTCTGCCTTTTCCATTTATGTAAAATGGATTTGGAAAGTTATACGTTGTATCTACATTTTTAGAATCGTTTCCAGCAGCATGTACAATCAAAACATTTTTACTTGCGGCATATCTAAATGAATCATCTACCCATTCTTTTTCGGGTGAAAAATCTTTTCCAAAACTCATGCTTATAACTTGGGCGCCATTATCTACTGCATAGCGGATAGCATTTGCAATATCTTTGTCGTGCTCATCTCCATCGGGCACGGCACGTACCATCATGATATTTACATTGCTTGCTACACCATCCATTCCTTTATTATTGTTTCGCACAGCGGCTATAATGCCACTGCAATGCGTACCATGAAAAGGCGTGTTGGCCATTACATCTGCATTGCCATAAAAACGATCGTTGATATTGTTTTCATCATCACCTACAATTTCATGTCGGTAAGCAGGTGGTGGGGTAGTGGCCGATTCGCCTTTTCTAAGATC
>JAYTCO010000297.1:0-1628 GCA_043736415.1 Ferruginibacter sp.
TTTGTTCAGCCAATGGCTGGGCATTTCAATCATTGAAATAAAAGAAGGTTACAGCAAAATAAAAATGACCGTGCGACCTGAAATGATCAATGGCTTTGGTATTGTACACGGCGGCATTACATTCTCTCTTGCTGACAGTGCATTTGCATTTGCCTGCAACAACCGCAATATTTTATCTGTTGCTTTAGATACCAGTATTAATTTTTTAAAACCTGTGCAGGTAAATGATGTGTTGATTGCTGAAGCAAATGAATTGCACAACGGGCGCTCAACAGGTTTGTATCACATCAACATAACAAACCACCAAAATGAAACGGTTGCAGTTTTTAAAGGCACTTGTTTTAGAACTTCAAAATCGCTGATATGATTTATGCTTTTAATAATTTTATACCAGTTGTTCATCCTTCCTCTTTTGTACATCCACAGGCTTGTGTAACGGGCAATGTAATTATTGGTAAAGATTGTTACATCGGTCCGGGCGCAGCCATTCGGGGCGATTGGGGGCAAATAATTATAGAAGATGGTTGTAATGTTCAGGAAAATTGTACTGTCCATATGTTCCCCGGCGTAACCGTTTTATTAAAACAAGGTGCGCACATTGGGCATGGCGCTATTATACACGGTGCTACAATTGGAAGCAATTCAATGATCGGTATGAATGCCGTAATTATGGATAATGCAATCATTGGAGACGAATGCATTGTTGGTGCATTGAGTTTTATAAAAGCAAAAGAAGTTTTTGAAAACAGAAGTGCAATTGTTGGCAACCCGGCAAAAAAAATTAAAGAAGTAAGCGATGAAATGCTTGCATGGAAAACAGAAGGAACTTTGCTTTACCAACAGTTGCCAAAAGATTTGCATGCAAGTTTAATCCCGTGTGAACCGTTAACAGAAATACCCGCAGACAGGAAAATTCAAAATACTTATTATAAAACCTGGAACGAAACAAAAAGGTAAAACATTATTTTCTGCTATCTGCCCACAATAATTTTTCCTCTGTTGCTGTATTAAAATCTTTAATTTTTCCATCACCTCTGCCTGTAATGCCCCCATCGGGATGTCCCATTAATCTGCAACTGTCATTGTACAAATCACTAAAATTATCACAACAGAAAGCAGGTACGTAAAATACTTTTTTACCCAAATAGATATAGCTATAAATTTTTCTTGGAGGGTTTGTTACCGCTTCACTTTTCATTTTTTCAATCAATACTTTTACGCAAACGGGCAATGAGTCCACCACAACTTTACTGCCTTCAGGCGCTATGTCTGCAGCGTTGGTTTTTTTAGATGCATTGCAACCAAAAATCGATATCATTAAACTTAATATTAATAATTTCATTGTTTATTTTTTTGGTGGGCTGTAAACATTTTAAAATAATTAAACTTTTGCTCGGGCTATGCGTTACAATCTTTTTATTTGCCGAAGCAATATAAAAAGGATTTCCACTTCTATCCCGCAGCCCTTCAGCTTTTATATCTTTAATCAACAATTATACCTCAAAGTTTTCATTCGTGCACATTCGTGTTATTTGTGGCAATTAAAAAAGTCTATATAACCTCGTAATGCAATGCAGTTTGCTTTTTGTATTTTTGCTGCTAACACAATACTCAAGTTTTGGAAAGAT
>JAYTCO010000298.1:0-9384 GCA_043736415.1 Ferruginibacter sp.
AGGTACTACAGGTGTTGGAAAAACAGAATTGGCAAAGGCATTGGCTGAATATCTCTTTGATGATGATGCCATGATGACGAGAATTGACATGAGCGAATACCAGGAGAAACATTCTGTTAGCAGGCTTGTTGGAGCGCCTCCGGGTTATGTTGGTTACGATGAAGGTGGTCAGTTAACGGAAGCCGTTCGCAGAAAACCTTATTCTGTGGTTTTACTTGATGAAATTGAAAAAGCACATCCTGAAGTGTACAATGTTTTATTGCAGGTTTTAGATGATGGAAGATTAACGGACAATAAAGGAAGAGTTGTAAATTTTAAAAATACCATTATTATTATGACGAGCAATATGGGTAGTGTTATAATTCAGGAAAATTTTGAAAACGTTGATGAAGAAAATAAAGAAGAAGTGGTTGAAAAAACAAAAAGGGAAGTTTTGAATTTACTAAGGCAGACTATTCGGCCGGAGTTTTTAAACAGAATAGATGAGGTCATAATGTTTCAGCCTTTAATGAAAAAAGAGATAAAAGGCATCATCACCATTCAATTAGAAGATCTAAAAAAAATGGTTGCAAAAAATGGTATTGAATTGGAGTTTACCGATTATGCCCTCGATTATTTGGCTGATAATGGATATGACCCACAATTTGGTGCAAGACCATTAAAAAGACTTATACAAAAGCAAATTGTTAATGATCTAAGTAAAAAGATTTTAAGTGGAGATGTTGACAGAAGTTCACCCGTTATTGTAGATGTGTTTGATGGTATTGTTGTTTTTAGAAATGAAAAAGTCAAAACTTGATATCCTATTAATAATCAATATATTGTAACTTCTCATTTGTTAATATCGTGAAATGTCTTCACAATGTCGAAAAAATACCGTAAATTGCGTTGCATATATCAAATATTTGAATGGTTTATTACATTTAATCCTTTGAAAATCAATAAACAAGCTGTTAAATTTTTTGACAGCGCAAAATAAAATTACAAATGGCATTTAAAAAAGAAATTGTTGAAATTATAGAACCAAGAGACATTTTTGTTGGAAATGTTAAAGCGGAAATTACGTTAGAAGAGTTTGGCGAGTATGAAAGTGAAGTATGTGCAAACGCAAATGAGATTGTAAAGAAATTGTTGATTGAATATGACGGTGTTATAAGATTTAATTTTAGACACTTTCCTTTAACAAACATTCACCAGCGCAGTTTAAAAGCAGGTGAAGCAGCTGTTGCAACCGGTCAGGATGGTAAATTCTGGGAAATGCACAACATCTTATTTGCAAACAGAAAAAACCTTGGAACAACTAGTCTAAAATTATACAGTAAAGAGGCTGGTGTACAAAACAAACGCTTTTTAGATGATCTTGTAAATGCTACTTATGGCTGGCAGGTACAGGGCGATTTGAGAGAAGGTCTTAACCGTGGCGTTACAACTGTTCCAACATTTTTTGTAAATGGTGAAAGAATGGCAAAACCAACTTACGAAGATCTTAAAAAAGGAATTGAAGATGCAATAAAAAATTTAAAGAAAAAAGCAAAAGCGCCAAAAGTTATTGAAGTCGTTGAAGATGATGTGGAAGAAGTTGTAGAAGAAATAGTTCCTGCAAAAGTTGCGGTTAAAGTTACTTCTAAAGCTCCTGCAAAAGCTGTTGTAAAACCGGCAAGTAAAACTGCAACAAAAGTTGCTGCAAAACCTGTTGCTAAAACTCCGGCAAAACAAAGAGCATAATATCTTTTAGATTAATAAAATTTAAAACCACCTTAATTGGTGGTTTTTTTGTTGGTTTTATTTAGATTTATAGATGGTAACTTTTAAAGCAGTGCTGCAAAAATTTGGGAGTATGGGCGAAAAAACAGAATGGACATATATTGATATTCCTGAAAAAATTGCACAAAACATTAAGCCCGGTTTTAAAAAAACGTTCAGGGTAAAAGGGAAAATTGACGAGCATTGTATAAAAGGATTTGCTTTAACACCAATGGGTGATGGTAATTTTATATTAGCTGTAAATGCATCAATAAGAAAAGTAATTAAAAAAATACATGACGCTTTTGTAGAAATAAAAATAGAAGAGGATGCAGAACAGCTTGAAGCTGATGCAGAATTGATTGAATGTTTAAAAGAAGAAACCGCTGCTTACATTTATTTTAAAAATCTGCCGCCCTCTCATCAAAATTGGTTTTCAAACTGGGTTAAAAATGCCCGTACACAAACTACCAAAACAAAAAGGTTGACAATAATTGTAACAGCCTGTGTACAAAAACTACATTTTTCTGAAATGATAAAAATGTACAGAGAAGAGAAAAAAATTATTCAGTAACCTCAATCATGTATTGTAAAATATCTTTCCCGTCAGCAACTACTCTTAATGGAAATGTATCTTCTTTTTTAAACTGATAAGTAAAGCTGATAATACCACCGGTATTTACAAAATTCATTGCTTCCGGCTTGGGTTGCTTTTTTTCATCTCCCATTATCAAAGAAATATTCTTAATGTCAATAGCACCATTTACAGGAAATGTAAACACAACCGGTTTTTTAATAGAGGTTCTAATGTAGCCGGTTATTGGACTTGGTTTGCTTAAGCCCAGTGCAAAAGAATAATTATTAAAGACTGGCAGCGCATAATAATCCTTCACACTTTTAATGCCGCCACCCAGCTGCCAGGCATTGTTGTCTGGAAAATAAGCCAGGTTAAATAATTTTCTGTCCGCAAAAAAATACTCGCTGGTAAATTGTTTGGTGAAAATGACACTCTTCTTATCTAGATATCCGCTTGCTCTTGCTGCATCTACATAATACCAGGTTTCAGGGCTTTGGCCAAGTTGTATAACATTCCACGAATAATTTTTTTCATCAGCAGTTTCATTTATTTCAGCAGCATAGTTTTTTACATAACCATCAACACTTAAACAACGAATGTTAGCCGCACTGCACATTTCCTGCACAAGTAAAGAAAATCCAAGAGGCGTAGCTTTTCTCAAAGCAATTACTTTTTCGGGTAAAATATTTTTGTCATCATTTTGCTTTGTTCCTTTGGGATCTAACTGAATATTATTTGCTATCCAATAAAAAATAGCTCTGGCTTTTTGTTCATTATCTGCAAATTTTTTAGTGATTGTATCTGCAATAACGGCAACATTAAAATTGTTAAGGGGGCCAAGTTTTTCTACAGCCTCATCTATATTTTTAAATCTAGACTGTTGTGCAAAAACGCCAAACGCAGCCGCAATAAATACAAAAGAAAATACAAGTTTTTTCATCCTTTAAAATTAATGATGCTTTCGTTAACATACACACAAAAAAAATCCCCGCATGTGCAGGGATTTGGTCTTAATAAAAATGTTGAATTATCTAAGAAATAATATTTCTCTGTATTTTGGTAAAAGCCACAAACTGTCGTCCACCATTAATTCCAGTTTATCTACATGGTAACGAATTTCTTCGAAATAATTCCCTTTAACATCATCACAGTAAGCAATTGCTTTTTCTTTACTGTTTGCAATGTCATTAGCTTTCTTACGGGCTTCAATCATCTCTTCAGTTTTATCGCTGATTATATTAATGTGCTCGCTTAGTTTTTGTACAATCTGTAATTGGTTAGCATAACCTTCTTTTGCAATACCTGCTTCTTTTAAACCATTAATATTTTGTAATAAAATGTTTTGATATTTTACAGCCGTAGGAATAATTAAGGTGCTTGCCAAATCTCCCATTACTCGTGCTTCTATCTGTACTTTTTTTACATATTCCTCAAGCATAATTTCATGTCTTGCTTCCAGCTCACTATGAGTATAAATGTTGTTTGTTTGAAACAGTTTTTTTGCTTTATCAGAAACATAACCATCCAAAGCCAACGGTGTCGTTTTTACATTTTCAAGTCCTCTTTTTCCAGCTTCAATTGCCCATTCTTCACTGTAACCATCACCTTCAAATAACACTTTTTTACTCTCTACAATATATTTTCTGATTATTTGCAGTAAAGCAACCTCCTTCTTTTCTCCCTTTTCAATAAGTGTATCTACTTCTATTTTAAAATTCTTTAAGGTTTCTGCCATCACAGTATTTAAAGTAGTCATTGGTACTGCACAGTTTGCTGAAGATCCTACAGCCCTAAATTCAAATTTGTTACCTGTAAATGCGAAAGGCGATGTTCTGTTACGGTCTGTGTTATCCAGCATTAATTCTGGAATAGATTTATGAATATCCAGTTTTAAAATAGCCTCATCCTGTTCATCAAAATTACCACTTACCCTTTTTTCGATCTGGTTTAAAACATCAGTTAAATATTTTCCGATAAATATAGAAATAATGGCCGGCGGTGCTTCATTTGCACCGAGCCTGTGGTCGTTACCTGCACTAGCTATTGAAGCTCTTATAACGCCTGCATAATCGTGTACTGCTTTAATGGTATTTACAAAAAATGTAAGGAACATTAAATTGGTTTTAGGCGTTTTCCCAGGGGCAAGTAAGTTTACACCGGTATCAGTACTCATGCTCCAGTTGTTGTGTTTGCCGCTGCCGTTTATTCCCGCAAAAGGTTTTTCATGCAGCAATACCATGAGATTATGGCGTTTTGCTACACGCAACATTACATCCATTAATAAAGTATTGTGGTCAACCGCAAGGTTGGTTTCTTCAAATATCGGTGCACATTCAAACTGGCAAGGTGCCACTTCGTTGTGGCGGGTACGAATTGGAATTCCGAGTTTGTAAGACTCTCTTTCAAAGTCCAACATAAAAGCATATATACGCTCAGGTATTGCACCAAAATAATGGTCATCTAATTGTTGCCCTTTGGCAGGTGCGTGGCCAAATACGGTACGACCTGTAAGCAATAAATCAGGGCGGGCATTCGCCAGACCTGCATCTACTACAAAATATTCCTGCTCCCAACCAAGAGTAGCAGAAACCTTTGAAATATTTTTATCAAAGTACTGACAAACATCTACTGCGGCTTTGTCTAAAGCAACGAGTGCTTTTAATAGTGGTGTTTTTGTATCAAGAGATTCACCGGTATAAGAAACAAAAATTGTTGGAATGCACAATGTTTTGCCATCTCCAATCTCCATTATAAATGCAGGTGATGATGGATCCCAAGCCGTGTATCCACGTGCTTCAAAAGTTGCACGCAGACCACCATTAGGGAAAGAAGATGCATCAGGCTCCTGTTGTATTAAAGCAGCGCCTTCAAATTCTTCAATTGGTGTACCATCACCTTTTAAGGTAAAAAATGAGTCGTGTTTTTCAGCAGATAAACCGGTAAGTGGTTGAAACCAATGTGTAAAATGCGTAACGCCTTTACTTTCAGCCCATGCTCTCAAACCGTTGGCAATCTGGTTTCCCATAACACGGTCAATTTTTTTACCACCACGTGTACTTGCCAATAAACTTTTATATGCGTCATCACTTAAATACTTTCTTGCAGTACTAAGCGTAAATACATTTTCATTAAAAATTCCGGTAATTTTTGATGCATTATCAACCTTAACTGGTAAAGGATGATTTCCTAAATTATTAACTGCATTATATCTAATTGAACTCATAATTAATTATTTAAATTGCAAATGACGGCTTTAAATATAAAATAACCAAAAATAATTGGCAGTGATCTCAGTAATTAATCAAATCAAACAAAATATTTTAAATATTTATATCTTAAATATGTTTTACGAAACTTGTTTTCCCTTTAAAAATTTTGCTTTATCAAACAAGCCTCCCCAATTAATGTTACAAAGTATTGGTATGAGGATAAATGGAAAATATATGCTTCGATACCTTATTAATGCACCGGCTGCTGGAGTTATGTAACCGGTAAATAAAAATATCAGAAAAGTGAAGGCTACGCCAAATACAATAAATTCCTGGCTGTTGTATTTTATTTTGTCAGGTAATAAAAGCATCAGTACAAACAAAAACCAATATGTCATCATTTCCAGCGAAAAAAGATTCATATAAAAATTATGAAATTCTAGCGGGTATGGCGATAAAAAAGAATGCCGCAATGCTGATGGCGCCTGCTCCGCAAAACTTTTAATTGTTGGCTGCAGGCTATCCATTTTATAATCTGTGTTGGCTTTACCCAAAGCAAAAAAAGCTTGTTGTTTTTTTACAACAATTAACAGCGGATTAATTTTTGGTGAAAACTGCTGTAATAATATTGTTCCCACAATTCCCGCAATAAACAAAGCTGTAAAAGTTTTAATGGCAGGCAGTTTATACTTATTATTTATTACCCAGGTTATTGCACAAGGCAATAAAATAACTGCAATAAAATTCCGAATAAATAATATGGTAACAAAAGAAAGTAACAGATAAATTATTTTCTTACCGGTAAAACCTTTCATCAAACTAAAATACAGCGAATAACAAAATACCGAAAGTGCCATCAACACAATTAAATCTTTGTGTATACCTGAACCAAAGTACAATGTAGACGGTAAAAGAAAACACCCTACTATAACATGCCATTTTTTAGCAGGGTAAACATTCATAAAAACTTTGTACAATAAAAAACTGCTTATAAAACTTACAAAATTAAAAAACAGGCTATTGATATAATAATTTCCACGACTAAAAATATTTGTAAATGCCAGTACCTTATAAATTATATTAAACCTTAAATCGTTCCAGTAAGATCCTCGGGAACCAAAAAATTCTCCTGTTTCGGTATAGTTAGATTGAAAAAGATCCGTAAAAAAAACTTTGGGGCTGTCAAAAAAAGAATGGTATTCCTGAATACCATAATAGTTGGTTCGGAAATAATCAGTTTTATCATGTAATACATAATGGCTTGCCAACCCAACCGCAATTCCCGCCAGAATTTTTATTGTAAAAAGTATTAAAACTATTGGTGACCCAATACCGGTCTCCTTCACCATCTTAATCCGTAAGAGCCAAAAGCCGAAAAGCAAAAAGTAAAAAATAAACAATACTGCAGACAATGCTAAGTTTTTAAGATGTGGGAAGATAGTTAAAATATTGATTTTCTTTTTTATGGTTAAACAAAGCAGGTCAGTAAATTTGCATTCATTCCAGAGTTGATCATTAAACTAAATTACTCACATAAGTACGATAACCACTTTACAGGAATAAATTCTATTTGTGTAAATAAGTGTAATTCGTGGCAAAACATTTTATGGAAATAACCGCACAAACCGCCGAACAATTAAGAATAACTCCTGATGAATTTAAATTGATCATACAAAAGCTCGGTCGCACACCAAACTTTACTGAGCTCTGCGCCTTTAGCGGCATGTGGAGCGAGCACTGCAGTTACAAAAACTCAATAAAATTGTTAAAGACTTTGCCACGTGATGGTGAAAAAATGCTTGTAAAAGCAGGCGACGAAAATGCGGGGTTAATGGATATTGGCGATGGCTATGGCGTTGTTTTTAAAATAGAAAGTCACAATCATCCGAGCGCAATAGAACCTTTTCAGGGCGCAGCAACCGGTGTTGGCGGCATTAACAGAGATATTTTTACCATGGGTGCAAGGCCTATTGCCTCTTTAAATTCTCTACGGTTTGGTAATTTAAACGATGCAAAAACGCAGCATTTACTGGCGGGTGTTGTAAAAGGCATTGGGCATTACGGCAATTGCTTTGGCGTACCAACGGTGGGTGGCGAAATTTATTTTGAAGATTGCTATCATACAAATCCGCTTGTAAATGCAATGAGCGTGGGCATTTTAAAAAACGGCGAAACAGTTTCTGCCACTGCGGAAGGCAAAGGCAATCCTGTATTTTTTGTAGGAAGTGCCACGGGTAAAGATGGTATTGGCGGCGCATCATTTGCAAGTGCAGAAATTACAGCAGACAGCGCCGCAGATTTACCCGCCGTACAGGTAGGTGATCCTTTTCAGGAGAAAAAATTACTGGAGGCGTGTCTTGAAGTTATACAAACAGGCGTTGTTGTTGGCATGCAGGATATGGGCGCAGCGGGCATTATATGCTCAACAGCCGAAATGAGTGCAAAGGGCAAAGCCGGTATGCGTATAGATTTAGATAAAGTTCCAACACGCCAGCAGGATATGAAAGCTTGGGAGTTGCTCCTTAGCGAAAGCCAGGAAAGAATGTTGCTCGTGGTACAAAAAGGAAAAGAAAAAGCTGTGTTGGATATTTTTGAAAAGTGGGATTTGCCCTGCAGCGAAATTGGCGAAGTAACAGATGATGGCATGCTGCAGTTTTTTATGAACGGCGTGTTAGAAGCAGTTTTACCTGCAGACGAATTGGTGTTGGGCGGCGGCGCACCACAGTATACACGAGATGTAAAAGAACCAACCTATTTACAATTTATAAATGATTTTGATATAGAGGAAATTCCGGAGCCTGAAAATCTTAGAGAGATTGCAGAAAAAATAATTGCCATACCAAACATTGCCAGCAAACGCTGGATTTATGAGCAATACGATAGCATGGTTGGCGCAGGCAATACAAGCACTAATGGGGTGAGCGATGCGGCAATAGTTTTGGCAAAGCCCACCAACAAAGCGTTGGCACTTACAACAGATTGCAACAGCCGTTATGTTTATGCAGATCCTTACAAAGGCGCTATGATAGCCGTTGCCGAAGCTGCCCGCAATATTGTATGCAGTGGTGGCGAGCCTTTGGGCGTAACCAATTGCCTCAACTTTGGTAACCCTTACGATCCCGAAGTTTACTGGCAGTTTACAAATGCTATAAAAGGAATGGGTGAAGCATGTATAAAATTTAATACACCCGTAACCGGTGGCAATGTTAGTTTTTATAACCAGTCGCCGGATGGGCCGGTTTACCCAACCCCAACAATTGGTATGGTTGGTTTGCTTAATAGTGTCGATGATAAAATGACTATGAATTTTAAGCAGGAAGGCGATGCTGTTTATCTGATCGGTCAAAGCCAGAATGATATTAGTTCTTCTGAATACCTCCATAAAATAATTGGCGAAGAATTTAGCCCATGTCCGTATTTTGATTTAGATGAAGAATTTAATATGCAGTCTGTGGTAGCATTATTAATAAAAGAAAAAGCAATAGCATCGGCACACGATGTAAGTGAGGGTGGGCTTTTTGTAACCCTGCTGGAAAGTGCATTTACAAACAACTTTGGTTTTGCAGTTGCACAACAAGATGAAACCATCCGCAGCGATGCCTTCTGGTTTGGCGAATCGCAAAGCAGGGTAGTGGTTTCAGTAAATACAGCTACCGAAGAACTAATGCTTAACACGTTAAAATCTAAAGCTGTTCCTTTTACCAAACTTGGTAATGTGTCGGTGGGTTACATAAAAATCGGCGATAAAAACTGGGGAGATATCAGCTCATGGAAAAATAAATACGACAATGTTATTGGCGTTATGATGGGGAAGTAAAAAAGCATTTGGGGCTCTCATCGTTTAATCCCTGTTAA
>JAYTCO010000299.1:0-1622 GCA_043736415.1 Ferruginibacter sp.
CCATTACATTTTTGGCCAGGTCTTTAAATATTTTCCCTTCAACCGTATTTTCATTTAATGCGGCGGGTAGTCCGGCGTCTCCTCCTTCCCTTATTTTTGTTATCAAAGGAATTTGACCCAACAGCGGAACATTCATTTTTTCCGCTAAATTTTTTGCACCGTCTTTTCCAAATATGTACTCTTTTTTACCCGGATTATCTTCCGGTGTGTAGTATGCCATATTTTCAATTAATCCAAGCACGGGTACATTAATGGTAGGCAATTGAAACATATCTATACCCTTGCTTGCATCAGCCAGGGCTACTTCTTGTGGCGTACTTACTACTATTGCGCCCGAGAGCGGAATTTTATCTACCAGCGTCAAATGAATATCGCCTGTGCCCGGCGGAAGATCTACCAACAAATAATCTAAACTGCCCCAATCGGCATCCTGAAATAATTGGGTAACGGCTTTAGACACCATCGGCCCACGCCATGGAACTGCCTGCGATGCTTCAGCAAAAAAACCAATGGATAAAATTCTTACGCCATGAGAAACGATCGGTTCCATCAACATTCGGCCGGAGGCGCTGGAAACGATTGGCTTTCTATTTACAAGGCCAAACATGACCGGCATTGATGGGCCATAAATATCTGCATCCATCAACCCAACCTTTGCGCCTGTTAGGCTTAATGCCACTGCAAGATTAGCTGCTACTGTAGATTTACCTACACCACCTTTGCCCGAAGCAATGGCAATAATATGTTTAACACAGGGTAATATTGTTCTAAGTGACGGAGCTCTGTCCTTAAAACCAGGGAGCGCCTGCATATCTATATTCAACTTAATACCCGTACCAAAAGATTTTAAAAGAATGTCTATACAGGCATCTTTTACAATCTTTTTACTCATCATTGTAGGACTGCTAATCTTAACGCTAAAGCTGATGGTATTTCCATCAATATGAACATCATTCACTAACCCCAACTCCACAATACTTCTCTTAAGATCAGGCTCAATAATGTTCGTCAGTATTTTTAGAATATCCTCTTTGGTTATGTCATTCATCTTGATCAGTTTAAAAGTTCATTGGTTGTTTCGGGCAATTCCAAAAACTTATCAATAAGCATTTGTTCTACTTTTTTTCTTACTATGTCAATATTAATTAAGTCCGTTATCTCCGTTAAAAAAGCTTGTTTTAAAACAGATATCGCTTCTTTTTTTGATAAACCCCTGGATCGCATATAATACAAGGCATCTTCATTTAGTTGCCCAATGGTTGCTCCATGACTGCATTTAACATCGTCTGCAAAAATTTCCAATTGGGGCTTGCTGTTCATCGAAGCATTTTTTGATAAAACCAGGCTATGGTTTTTCTGAAAAGCATTTGTTTTTTGAGCATCTTTTCGCACCATTATTTTACCATTAAAAACGCCTTTGGCATTGTCTGTAATAATTCCTTTATACAACTCATTGCTGTTGCAATTAGGATAGGCATGGTCTATAAAAGTTTGGTTGTCTATATGCTGTTTATTTGTGCTCACATAAATGCCATACAAATTGGTATTTGTTCCGCTATCCTTTAAAACAGCGCTTAGGTTATTCCTTACTAATTTTCCACCCAAATCAACTACATACGAGT
>JAYTCO010000300.1:0-1621 GCA_043736415.1 Ferruginibacter sp.
GAAGCACTATATGTGGGGTTGGAAAAAATGCAGGCTCAAAAGAACTTGCTACTCACCAATACAATGGTTGAAGTTGTTCAAACCATTAAACAAAATAAATCAGGTATTAGAAATACACCCGGTACTGCTCTCAAAAATGCTATCAATGGAGAGGTGATTTATACGCCGCCCTGTTGTGAAGATGTACTAAGAGAAAAACTGGCGGCACTGGAGCAATTCATTAACGACCCGGAAATGTCATCATTAGAACCATTGGTAAAGATGGCTATCATTCATTACCAGTTTGAAGCCATACACCCATTTGCCGACGGCAATGGCCGTACAGGCAGAATTGTAAATGCACTTTACCTGGTACAGCAGGAGTTATTATTGCAGCCGGTACTTTACCTGAGCTCCTACATTGTAAAATACAAAACAGACTACTACCAGTTATTAAGAGGCGTAACAGAAAAAAATAACTGGCACGATTGGATCATGTATATACTAACAGCAATCATAGAAACAGCCCAGCTTACTACAAAAAAAATAAGGTGTATGCTTTTGCTGAAAGAAGAAATTGAGAAGAAAATGAAAGTAGTGCTAGGCGCTTCATTCAGTTATGAGTTACTGCAATTAATGTTTGCATTGCCGTATTTAAAAATAGAATTATTAGAAAAGAATGAAATAGCCCACCGGCAAACAGCATCCACCTGGTTAAAAAAATTGGCTGATTCGGATATTGTGAGGCCACAAAAAATCGGAAGGACCACTTATTATGTTAATTGGAGATTGATGCGATTGTTAGGGGAGGATTAAGTAAATATGGAAAAGGTAGCTTAGCATGAAAACTGGTTACACTTCATGAATATTAGGTACGAAACGTAAATAAATATGTTATACGTCATCTTAAAAAATTGCATATGAACAAAATACTAACCATTCTTCTTGTAGTTTTAGAATTACTTGCTACCAATGCAGTTCTCTCTCAAACTGTTTCTAAAATGCAAAATATTATTCCGAAACAATATGAAGGTCAATTTAAGGATGACCAAAAAAGATATTTTGCGTTTACTAACCCATATGAATTAAGGTTAGGCATAACTTTTAATCTATGGACAAGCGCAGTAAAAGGAAATTGGAAAGGGTATAATGTTGACTCAGTACATTCAGTATACGACTCTCTTAGTAAGCAATCCTTTTTAAGACAAATTGAATTTTTTAAACAAAATCCTGACAGGTATATCTCTCTTTACTATTTCAATCAACAAATGGTAAACCGATTTAGATTAGAGCCTGATAGCCTTTTGTCAATTTACTTTTTATTAAACAAGAACTTGCAGAATACTCCTTTAGGAAAATCTGTACTGCACTTGATTAATAAAAGAAGTTCTCTGCTCATGGGTAGACAGATGCCTGTCTTTAGCTTTAAAACGAAGGATGGTGATTCTTACGATTTATCTGCATTTCGCAACAAAAAACATGTATTAATTTGTTTTTGGGCTTCATGGTGCGGGCCTTGTATCAGAAATATCCCCCTTCTAAAAACAATACATAATGAGTATAAGGATAAAGATTTGCAGGTAATCTCAGTATCAATAGACGACAGCTTAACAAATTGGTTTGCTGCCGAGGAAAAGTACCA
>JAYTCO010000301.1:0-9381 GCA_043736415.1 Ferruginibacter sp.
GTTAATATAGGAATTTTACAGAGCAAAAGTAAATACATTACCATACTCGATTCCGATGATGAATACAAAAAGCATCATTTACAGGCATGTTTAAATGAAATGCCACATGCAGAATTAATAGCCTCTACCACCAAAACAATTGTAGATAATGAAGAGGATTATTATGTACCTGATAAATATGATCGCACAAAAAGTGTTCACGTAGATGACTGTATTTTATTCGCAACCCTGTTTGGCAAAAAAGAAGTTTTTACCTCACTTAAATTTTATAATGCTTATGCCGCTGATGCCGATTTTTATGAAAGAGCAGCCGAGCAGTTTAAAGTAAGGAAAGTAAATTTACGTTCTTATATTTATTACCGCAATATTCCAAACAGTATTTGTGCAAGAATGAAAAGCGAAAATTTAGTATTGTTCGCATAACACAATCATGCCCACAAAAAAAAATTACGAACAGATTATAATGGGTTGCCTGCTTACGGGTATTCACGATGTAAACAGAAATACAGTTTTACAAAATGATGATTACAACCTCATAAAAGAATGGGCTGATTCAATTACTGCATTAAAACTACAGGGAATAATTTTTCATAATAATTTTTCTGCAGAAACATGTTTAAAATATGAAAATGAAAACATTCATTTTATAAAGTTAAAACATGATCCCAGCTTTAACCCCAATGTATACCGTTACTTTATTTACAAAGATTTTATAGAAAAAAATAAAGCTAATATTAAGGCCATTTTTTGTACAGATATCAGCGATGTTGTGGTGCTGAAAAATCCTTTTGAACAACCGCTTTTTTTGAGCAATCCCAATAAAATATTTTGTGGAGATGAGCCAAAAAAATTAAATGATGAATGGATGCAGCAACATGCTACACACTTAAGAAACCTGATACCAGATTATGGTGAATACGAAGAAACTTTTAAAGAAGAGCAATTGCTAAACTGTGGTATTATTGGTGGAAATATAAAAATAATGCAGAAATTTATTTCGGCACTTACCAAAATTCACGAACAGTATAATCATGATAATCAAACAGCTTTTACAGGCGATATGGGTGCATTTAATTACCTCGCAAGAACAAAATACAACAACTCAATTTGCCACGGCGAACCTGTAAATACAATATTTAAAACCTTCGAACAAAATAACAGCAGCTGTTGGTTTAAACATAAATAATATTTTCATTGAGATTATTTTTACGTTTCAATTGAATATGGTAACTTTTCTTTTTTATAATTAAGAAATTTTACTACATGTCTTTTAAAGGAAAAACTATTTTTATTACAGGCGCAAGCCGTGGCATTGGAAAAGCAATTGCATTGCGCTTTGCTAGGGAAGGTGCAAATATTGTAGTGGCTGCAAAAAGCACAACAGAAGATCCTAAACTTGGTGGTACCATTTATTCTGCTGCAAAGGAAATTGAAGAAGCCGGTGGGCAATCTTTGGCAGTTAAATGCGATATAAGAGATGAGTTGCAGATACAGGAAGCAGTGGATAAAGCTGTAGAAACTTTTGGGAGTATCGATGTACTGATAAATAATGCTTCAGCCATTTCATTAACCGGTACAGAAAAAACGGAACCAAAACGTTTCGATTTAATGCACGATATAAATGTACGTGGTACTTTTTTTATGAGCAGAGCCTGCATTCCACATTTAAAAAAATCCAGCAATGCACATATTCTTACACTTTCGCCACCGTTAAATATGGATATGAAATGGTTTAAAGATCATATTGCATATACACTTACAAAATATAACATGACGATGATTGCGCTGGGTTTGGCGGCAGAATTAAAACCTTTTGGCATAGCATCAAATGCGCTTTGGCCACGTACAACTATTGCTACAGCCGCAGTACAAAATTTACTTGGTGGTGATGCATTAATAAATATGAGCAGAACGCCGGAAGTTGTTGCAGATGCTTCCTTTTCCATCATAAGCAAACCCGCCACTACGTGCACAGGTAATGCTTTTATAGATGAGATTGTACTAATGGAAGATGGTATTACAGACTTTGAAAAATATGCTGTTGTTCCCGGGGGTAAACTATTTCAGGATTTGTTTTTATAATAAATTTTATTGCTCTCTGCCAATATTATTTACATCTTCATCATCAACCGCATCAGGTAGTTTGGTAAGATAATTTACAATGATAAAATAAGTAGAGACAGCAGATGCCAGAGCTATTAACAGAGCGCTGAACAAATTGTCTTTTCCGAAAATAATAACTGCTATAAAGGCACCAAGTAATTCTGCAACAATCCACGCAAGCACAAGATTTAGTTTCCATCTGCCAGAAGACAAACCCTTTGTGGTAGCCAATACACCAATCTTTTTTGTAAGAAAGTACAGTATAATAATTTCAAGCATGGTATTCTTTTAAACTAGATCTATATCAAAATTTACAAGCTGTACAAATTCTGCAATTCTTGCATCAATATCTGTTTTGGTAATTTCTTTTAAGCGCTCAGGACCAAATTTTTCTACACAAAAACTTGCCATCGCACTTCCTATAATAATGGCGGTTTTCATATTATCGAAACTGATGTCTTTTGTTTTTGCAAGATGACCAATAAAACCTCCGGCAAAAGTATCGCCGGCACCTGTTGGATCAAACACTTCTTCAAGTGGCAAAGCCGGTGCAAAGAAAACCTGGCTTTCATGAAACAGCAAGGCACCATGCTCTCCTTTCTTTATAATTAAAAACCCGGGGCCCATTTGCATTATCTTTTTAGCTGCTTTTACCAATGATAATTCTCCGCTTAGTTGTCTTGCTTCAGCATCGTTTACCAGCAACACATCTACATTTTTTAAAACCTCTTTTAAATCGTCCATGGCAATGTCCATCCAAAAATTCATGGTGTCCATCACAATTAATTTTGGACGTTTTTTTAGTTGCTTAATAACATCGAGTTGTAATTTCGGCATTAAGTTACCCAGCATTAAAAACTCTGCGCCCTGATAAGAATCGGGTACAATTGGGTTAAAATCTTCCAATACATTTAAATCAGTAACGAGTGTATCTCTTGAGTTCATATCCATGTGATATTTTCCACTCCAAAAAAATGATTTTTTGTCTTTAACTATTTCAACACCATCAAGCTCTACGCCTCTTGCTTTAAGTTCATCCATTTCTTCCTGCGGAAAATCGTAACCAACAATAGAAATCTGTTGAATTGGTTTTATAAAATTTGCTGCAGCATAAGCCACGTAAGTTGCAGAGCCCCCAATTATTTTATCTACTTTGCCAAAAGGCGTTTCAATTGCATCAAAGGCCATTGTGCCGACAGTAATTAAAGACATGGTATTAAATTTGTAGTTTTGATTTGTTTAAAACGGTGCAAAAATAAGGAAAACAATTTGTCAATTTGCAAATGTGATATTATGCAAATGGGGTTTATTATTAAAATGAGCTTATAAACAATCAAATAACTTTTACTATAAAAATTATTAGAACAGCCTTCATCAACTAATAAATAATCAACCTGATTCATGTTACTTCATATACATCCAGATAACCCACAACCAAGGCTCATAAAACAACTTGCCGAGTGTTTAAGAGATGGGGGTATTATTATTTATCCGACAGATACCATTTACGGTATTGGTTGCGATATTTTACAACCAAAAGCAGTGGAAAAAATATGTAGGATAAAAAATATTGATCCCGCAAAAGCCCAACTGTCTTTTATCTGCAAAGATCTTAGTCACCTAAGTGATTATACAAAAAGCATTGATACTCCTTTGTACAGAATGCTGAAGAATCATTTACCCGGTGCTTTCACTTTTATTTTGCCTGCGAGCAAACAGGTTCCAAAAATTTTACAGAGCAAAAAATCTACAATTGGGCTTCGGGTGCCCGATAATAATATTTGCCGGGATCTTGGAGATGCATTGGGCAATCCAATTTTAAGCGCCTCTTTACCCGGCGAAATGGTAGAAGATTACACCGACCCCGAAGTTATTTTTGAAAATTTTAAAGATCGTGTAGACTTTGTAATTGACGGTGGTATTGGTGGCATGGTACCTTCAACAATTATTGATTGCACGACAGATGACTGGACTGTGATACGGCAGGGATTAGGTATCTATAATGGTTAAAATTTATGTTTGCCTTTTTAACTTGCATAATATACTTTAATTTTGGCATTATATTATGGCGAAAATAAAAACGGAAATCAATGGGTCAATAAAAGAAATGATCCTTACAAATGCTGCAGAACTTTTTAGGAAGAAGGGTTTTGCAGCCGCATCAGTTCGGGAACTTGCAGAATCACTTGGCATAGAAGCACCAAGTCTTTACAATCATATAGGATCTAAGGCTGAATTATTACAGGAAATTTGCTTTGATGTTGCAAAAGATTATACCATGCACATGGATGATGTACTTGTTTCTAAAAAAAATGCAGCACAAAAAACAGCAGACATAATCCGTTTTCATGTAAGAAAATTATCAACTGATTTTGACAAGGTTTTTGTGTCGGAACACGAATGGAAAAGGCTGCCTCAAAAAAACCTGGAAGAGTTTCTTGCTCAAAGGAAACTTTATGAGAAAAACATGATAGACATTCTCAAGGATGGAATTGAAAAAAAATTATTTAAAAATATATTGCCAAGTATTGCTGTTCTTGCAATACTTTCTGCTGTTAGAGGTCTTGAGCTGAGGCAGCGTCACAAAAACGAGTTTACCATAGAAGAACTTGAGGAAACAATGGTTGAGCATTTACTACATGGAATAATAAAATAATGGCTACACATTTTCATACATTAAAAGTAAAAGAGGTAAAAAAAGAAACAGCCGATTGTGTATCTGTTAGTTTTTTGATACCCGAAGATTTAACCGAAATATTTTCTTTTAAAGAAGGACAAAACATTACCATAAAGAAAAATATAAATGGTGAAGAAGTTCGTCGTTCTTACTCTGTTTGCAATGCGCCTTATGAAAAAGAGTTGAAGGTTGCCATAAAAAAAACAACCGGTGGTTTGTTTTCTTCCTTTGCAAACGATGAATTAAAGCCAGGCGACATTTTGGAAATTATGCCTCCAACGGGAAGATTTAATGCAAAACCCGAAACCGGAAATTACCTTGCTATAGCAGCAGGCAGCGGTATAACACCCATTATTTCTATCATAAAGCATACACTTAAAACACAGCCTCAAAGCAGTTTTACGCTTATTTATGGTAACAAAAGCCGGGGCTCTATTATTTTCTTTGAAGATATAGAAGCGCTTAAAAATAAATTTATGGAGCGCTTTACCTGTATTAATATTTTAAGCAGGGAAAGAACAGATGCCGAAATAAATTATGGAAGAATTGGAACGGAAAAATTGGAAGGGCTTAAACATTTATTAAACTTTAAAACTTTTAATGATGCATTCATCTGCGGCCCTGAAGAAATGATTTTTGCTTCAGCTGCTTTTTTAGAGGAGAATGGAATACTTAAAAATAATATTCATTTTGAATTGTTTACAACACCGGGGCAAAAGCAGTCGGCAATTGGCAGCAATCAATTGGCAGAAGAAAAAGATGCAGGACCAAAAAGTAATATTACCATAAAGGTTGATGGAAGAAGTTTTAATTTTGATTTGGCATACAAAGCTGAAAATATTTTAGATGCAGCATTGCAACAGGGCGCTGATTTACCTTATGCATGCAAGGGCGGCGTATGTTGTACCTGCAGAGCAAAACTGGTAGAAGGAAAAGTACATATGGATGTTAACTATTCTTTGGAAGATGATGAAGTGGCGGATGGGTTTATTCTTACCTGCCAGAGCCATCCGCTTACAGAAAAAATTGTGCTTGATTTTGATGTGAAGTAGGGGGCCTCACCCTCGTTCCCTCTCTGGGGGAGAGGGAGGACTTGGAGATAGATGTGTAAGGGCCTCACCCTCGTTCTCTCTCCGGGGGAGAGGGAGGACTGGGAGATTTGAGCGGAAGAGCCTCACCCTCGTTCCCTCTCCGGGGGAGAGGGATGACTTGAAGAATGATTTGGAGATGGATACGTAGATTTAGTTTAAGCAGAAGTTGTGTTAACGCAGAGAATCCCGAAGGGGTTCAATCTTGAATAACCATAGACGCAGTCCATGGGAATACTACATAATAAAAGTTGAAAAAAGATTTTCTGCTGACGAGCGACGGGATAGAAACGGAAATCCTTTTTGTTTGCGCAGGAACAAAAAGATTGCAGTGGATAGCCCGGACAAATGTTGCCAAAAGTTATACAGCCCACCGCACAAAACACCTCTTTTTTACTTAAAAAAATTACCTTTACCGTTAATTAAAGAAACGATAAACCCCTAACAACCGTTAGTTATTTAATATATTTGCAGTACAAATAAATAATATGCAACTCCACGATTTAGAAAGAGCTTTTCAGGATAAAATAGACAATGAAATAAAAATAGAGCCAAAAGACTGGATGCCCGACGCTTACAGAAAAACAAATGTCCGCCAGATTAGCCAGCATGCACACAGCGAAATTGTAGGTATGTTGCCTGAAGGAAACTGGATAAGCCGTGCACCATCACTTAAAAGAAAAGCCATTTTAATAGCAAAAGTGCAGGATGAAGCGGGGCATGGTTTGTATTTGTACTCAGCGGCAGAAACGCTGGGTACCGGCAGAGACCAAATGATTGATGACCTGCACAGCGGCAAGGCAAAATACTCTTCTATTTTTAATTACCCGACACTTACCTGGGCAGATATGGGTGCTGTTGGTTGGTTGGTTGACGGAGCAGCAATTTTAAACCAGGTAATGCTTTGCAGAACTTCTTACGGGCCTTATGCCCGTGCAAACGTGCGTATTTGTAAAGAAGAAAGTTTTCACCAGCGCCAAGGATTTGAATCCTTGATGGTTCTGAGCAATGGTACAGCAGAACAAAGAGCCATGTGCCAGGATGCGATTGACCGCTGGTGGTGGCCATCGCTTATGATGTTTGGTCCAAAGGACAGTGAGAGCACCAACAACGATCAGAGCATGAAGTGGAAAATAAAAAGAAAAACAAATGATGAGCTTCGTCAGCAATTTATTGATATGGCCGTGCAGCAAGTAAAAGTGCTGGGAATGACTTTGCCCGATGCTGATTTAAAATGGAATGAAGAAAGAGGACATTATGATTTTGGCGAAATAAACTGGGATGAATTTTGGAATGTAGTAAAAGGAAATGGTCAGTGTAATAAACAACGCCTGGATGCAAGAAAAAATGCACATACAGAAGGCGCATGGGTTAGAGAGGCAGCGATTGCTTATGCAAATAAAAAAGCTGTTAAACAATTAAAAAAAGTTGCATAAAATAATTTGAGCTTCTGTTATTTTTTCAATTTGTAATTTCATAGAAAACTAAAAACTGTAAACCTGATTTTGTAATCAGGTTTTTTTAAAAGTTAATTTAAAACACGTTTTCAATGGAAATTTCAGCAAAAATTATAAAAAGTAAGATTTTTGAAATTAGAGGACAGAAGGTAATGCTTGATGTAGATCTTGCGGAAATGTACGAGGTGGAAACGAAACGATTAAAGGAGTCAGTGAAAAGAAACATCACAAGATTCCCCTCTGATATTATGTTTACCCTTACCAGAAAGAGTTTCAGGGTTTGAGGTCGCAATTTGCGACCTCAAACCGGGGTGGTACAAGATATCTTCCAAGCGCATTTACTGAGCAGGGAGTTGCCATGTTATACAGCATTTTAAACAGCGAAAAAGCAATTGATGTTAATATTGCAATCATTCGCACATTTGTTTTAGTAAAACAATCAGTTTTAGATTATAAAGATTTAAGTGAAAATTTAAAAAAGCTTGAAAGAAATATTTACTGCATTAAATTATCTCATCACAACAAAACAGGAAGAAAAAACTTTAAAGGACAGAAAACGAATTGGCTTTAAACCAGATTAAAAAAAGTTTATGAAAATAAATATTCAAAAATATTATTACGGAGATTTTGGGGGTGAAGAAAATGCTGGTGGTACTGATTTAAAAAGTTCGACATCACAGGAAACTGCCTGGCCATTGTGGGAAGTTTTTATAAGAAGCAAACAAGGGCTCGATCACAAGCATGCAGGCAGTTTGCATGCTGCAGATGCAGCTATGGCTATAGAAAATGCACGGGACGTTTATACTCGCAGACAGGAGGGCGTAAGTTTATGGGTTGTTGAAAGCAAGCACATCCACGCAAGCAATCCTGATGATGCAGCGTCTATGTATGAACCTGCCAATGATAAAGTTTATAGACACCCAACTTTTTACGAGATACCCGATGAGGTAGGGCATATGTAGTTCTTCATGGCACAAAATATTTAGGACCTATTTTTTAAAAATAATAAATGTGTTTTATTATTTTGCTTCTTTTTGTATATACACAGTCTAATTCCGAATCCCTAATCCCAAACATGAATCAACTAATACATTATATCCTCCAGCTTGCTGACAGCAACTTAATACTTACACAGCGCAATGCTGCGTGGTGCGGTCATGGGCCAATATTGGAGCAGGATATTGCTATTACAAATATTACCCTTGATCTTATCGGGCAAAGCAGAAATTTTTATCAGTATGCTGCAAAGCTTATAAATGAATCAATGGAAAATGAGGCCACAGAAGATTCTCTTGCATACTTACGCACAGAAAGGGAATTTAAAAATTTATTGCTAACAGAACAGGAGAATGGTGATTGGGCACAAACGATTGTAAGGCAGTTTTTTTACAGTGTGTACCAATATTTTTTATACGAAAAAATGCAGCATAACAATGATGAACAGCTCGCAGGTATTGCTGCCAAATCTTTAAAGGAAGTTACTTACCATGTAAACTGGTCAAGCGAATGGGTAATTCGTTTAGGTGATGGTACTGCAGAAAGCAACGAAAGAATTACCAAAGCGGTTGCAACATTGTGGCCTTACACCGGGGAAATGTTTTTACCCGCAGACTACGAAACAGCCATGGTAGCTGCAGGCATTGCACCTGATGTTACTCTTTTAAAAAATGACTGGCTAAAAAAAGTAACAGGTGTTTTTGAAGAAGCTACAATCTCCTCCCCTTTTGGGGGAGGCTGGGAGGGGGCCAGTTATATGCAGACAGGTGGTAAAACAGGTATTCATACTGAAAAACTTGGCTATATATTATCTGACCTGCAATATTTGCAAAGAACATATCCCAATGCCACATGGTAATAGAAAACGACATAACAATAGATGCAATATGGAAATTGCTGGAACAGGTGCCTGACCCGGAAATTCCCGTGCTTTCTATTTTGGATTTAGGAATTGTAAGAGATGTAAAATTGCATGAGGGACAGGCGGAAATTATTATCACACCAACTTACAGCGGCTGCCCCGCAATGGATGCCATCAGTATGGATATCAGGCTAAAAC
>JAYTCO010000302.1:0-3978 GCA_043736415.1 Ferruginibacter sp.
AATTACCGGGGCAGCAAGAGGAATTGGAGAAGCAATTGCAATTAAGTTTGCTGAGCAGGGTTGTAATGTTGCCTTAACTTATGTTAGTGACAGCAGTACAGAGAAAGCTAATGCATTGGTTGAAAAACTAACAGCAATGGGTGTAAAAGCAAAAGCTTACCAGACCAATGCAGGTGATTATGCTGCTGCTGAAATTTTTGTTGCAGATGTAATGAAAGAATTTGGGCAGATAGATGTTTGTGTAAACAATGCAGGCATATCAAAAGACAATCTGTTATTGCGCATGACGCCGGAGCAGTGGGATGATGTGATGAACGTAAATTTAAAAAGTGTATTTAACATTACAAAACAGGTAATAAAACCAATGATGAAAGCCCGTAGTGGAAGCATCATAAACATGAGCAGTATAATTGGCGAAACGGGCAATGCAGGGCAGAGTAGTTATGCAGCAAGCAAGGCCGGTATAATTGGCTTCACTAAAAGTATAGCCAAAGAGATAGGCAGCAGAAATATACGCTGCAATGCAATAGCACCGGGGTTTGTAGAAACAGATATGACAAGCTATTTAAAAGAGGGAGAAGCATCTGACAAATACAAAGCGGCGATACCACTTGGCCGATTTGCAAGTGGGGAAGACATAGCCAATACAGCACTTTTTCTAGCATGCGATATGAGTAATTACATAACGGGGCAAACCATAAGTGTTTGCGGCGGATTGAATATTTAAGATGACAAAGGCAGATATTACGATTGTAGCTTATTCCAATCAATATAAAGAGGACATTAAGCTTTTAAACTATGAATGGCTGGAGAAATATTTTTATGTAGAGCCGGCTGACGCAAAGCAATTATCTGATCCACAACTTTACATTATTGACAAAGGCGGTCATATTTACTTTGCAAAATATCAAGAGGAAATTATTGGTACATCTTCTTTAATAAGTACCGGTGTTGGCGAATATGAGCTGGCTAAAATGGCCGTTACAGAAAAGTTTAAAGGGCAGGGAATAGGAAACCTTTTACTCGAACATTGTATTACAGAAGCCACAAACCTAAATGCTACTAAACTAAGTTTGTTTTCCAACACAAAACTTGCATCTGCTATTTATTTATACAAAAAATATGGTTTTGCCGTAGTGCAGTTACCTGCCGATGTGCATTACGAAAGGGCAGATATAATGATGGAAAAATATTTATAGACTGGATTATGAAACTGTTTTGACAACAAAATGTAAATTTAACCTTTACAATTAGGCAATAGATTTTTCTACAGCTTTAGATGTTTATATTTGCACTTTAATGAAAAAAATAATTTCCATATTTCTTCTTATCATCATAAGCATTCAATGGCTACCTGTAAAAGAACTGGGTAAATGTATTTTTGACAGCAGCTTTATAGAAGATGATATTTGTAATAAAAGTTTAGAAAAAAAAGAGATAAAAGATTTTTCTAAAGAATTCTTTAGTTCAGAATATAAGGTAGAGGCAATTATAACTACTGTTATTGTACACCACATGGAAAATATTGATCTCTACAAAAATCCTTTCGCTGATTTAAGTATTCAGCCACCAAATGCATAATGCATTTTCTGTTTAATCATTTTATTTATTAATTTCAAGGGTCATCTTATTAAGGGATGATTAGTATTTTCAATAGCTATTTTCATGCAAAAATATTTTAAGAATATTGGCAGTGATCTGCCATCTGCACTTGTAGTTTTTTTAGTAGCCATTCCACTGTGTTTGGGTATAGCCGTAGCCAGTGGTGTTAATGAGTTTTCGGGTATTATTGGCGGTATTGTAGGAGGCATTGTTGTTGGTCTTATTAGTGGAAGTAATTTAAGTGTGAGTGGACCGGCTGCAGGCTTAACAGCCATTGTAGCAGCAGCAGTTTTAAAACTTCCTGCAGTTGAAGCATTTTTTTTAGCGGTGGTTATTGCAGGTGTTTTTCAAATATTGATGGGTATTTTTAAGCTGGGAATCATTGGTGATTACATACCCAACAGTGTTATTAAAGGCATGCTTGCTGCTATTGGTATCATACTAATTTTAAAACAGCTACCGCACCTTGTTGGGTACGATAAAAATTTTGAGGGGGATGAAACGTTCATCCAGGTATCTGGAGAAAACACTTTTTCAGCTGTGCTTAATTCTTTAAATCACATAACTCCACTGGCTGTTTTTATTGGCATAACAGGTATAGCTATTCTTATTTTTTATGAAACAAAATTTATTAAAAGCAAGAAAATATTTCAGCTTTTAAGTGGTCCATTGGTGGTGGTTATCATGGGTATACTATTTCATTATTTTTTAAGCGATATTCCCTCTGTGCTGTCAATTAAACAGGCTGATCTTGTAAATATCCCTGTTGCAAAAAGTACCAAAGAATTTATATCTTTTTTTCATTTACCTAACTGGTCTTTTATTACAAATAAAGATGTTTGGATAACCGCAGTTACGTTGGCGCTGGTTGCATCTTTAGAAACTTTGCTTGGTTTAGAGGCTGTTGATAAGCTGGATCCTTTTCAACGCTTTTCTCCACCAAACAGAGAGTTGATAGCGCAGGGCTGCGGTAACATTGTTAGCGGAATGTTGGGTGGTCTTCCACTTACCAGCGTAATTGTAAGGAGCAGTGCTAATGTAAATGCCGGTGCTAAAACAAAGATGAGTGCCATTTTTCACGGTTTATTAATTTTTGTTTGCGTAGCATTTTTGCCTAACGTATTAAACCTAATTCCTAAAGCAGCATTGGCGGCCATCCTTATTTTTACAGGATACAAACTTGCGAAAATTTCTATAATTAAAGATTACTATAAAAATGGGTGGGAACAGTTTATGCCATTCGTTATTACGGTTTTGGCAATTGTAATGACAGATCTTTTAAAAGGTGTTTTAATTGGTATTGCTGTTGGTATTTTTTTCATAATAAGAAGTAATTTTAGGACAGCAATTTTTACAGCAGTAGACAATAATAATTACCTGATTAGATTAAGAAAAGATATTTCTTTTTTCAGCAAGGCGAGACTAAAAGTTATTTTCGAAAATATTCCTCAAGATGCATCTGTTATAATAGATCTTACAAAAGCAGAATTTATTGATAAGGATATTATTGAGACTATAAATGAATTTAAAATAAATGCAGTTGTAAGAAACATTGCTATTACTATTAAAAAAAGTCTTTACAATGAATCGCATAAACTTGTAGAAAAAGATCATTCAGATATTAGTGATGACCGAGCACATTAAACAAAAAAAAATATTATCAAATTTTAAAAAAAAATTATGTTACCATACGAAAAACTATTGCTGGAAAACAAAGCATGGGCTGAAGAACAAAGCCAATCAAATCCTGATTATTTTAAAGTGCTTGCAGCACAACAGGCACCGGAATTTTTATGGATAGGCTGCAGCGACAGCAGAGTGCCTGCTAACCAGATTACCGGAACCTTACCTGGGGAAATTTTTGTACATAGAAATATTGCTAATCTTGTAGTAAATACCGACATAAACATGCTAAGCGTTTTACAATATGCAGTTGAGGTATTGAAAGTGAGACATGTTATAGTTTGCGGTCATTACGGTTGTGGTGGCATAAAAGCGGCCATGGGGCAACACCATTATGGAATTATAAACCATTGGTTGCAAAATATTAAAGATGTTTACAGAATGCACAGGCCAGAGATTGACGGGTTAAAAACTGAAGAAGAGCGGTCAGATAAGCTGACTGAGCTTACAGTTACAGAACAGGTTTTTAATCTTGCCAAAACTTCCATTATACAAAAAGCATGGAAAGAAAATAAGGGCCCACATTTACATGGTTGGGTATATGGGTTAAGTAATGGTATAATAAAACCTGTATGCGAAATGGAGCCCGGCGCTCATATTGACCCACTTTACGAATATGATAATTTATAAATTAAGCATTTTAAATCCCCGAAAATAAAATGAAAAATTAAAAAATTCGGTACGGTTTTTAAT
>JAYTCO010000303.1:0-1617 GCA_043736415.1 Ferruginibacter sp.
CCTTTTTTTGATAGCTAACTTCTGGCAATGGTTCGTCTACTTCAATGGCCGTATTAATTTCGCTTATATGAATAATTCCATCACCATGCGTTCGAGGCATTTGCTTATTTATTTGAGCAACCACCTGTTTGGCATTTTTAATAGCCGATCGTGTAATATCAACCGATGTTCCTAATGAACAAAAGCCATGCTTATCGGGTGGTGATACATGAATAAATGCAAAATCAAGTGGTAAAATACCTTTCTCGAAAAGCAAATGTATTTCACTTAAAAATACAGGTATATAATCTCCCTGTTCTGTATTTACAATATCTCTTACATTTTTGGAAACAAAAAGTGAGTTAATGAAAAAACTATTTCCTAGTTCGGTTTTATTGAAGTTGATGTTGCCTAACGTAGATATGCTTACTAATTCAACATTACTTAATTCATTTTTTCTTTCAAAAAGGGCCCTTAAAAGTACTGTAGGCGTAGCGGCACTACCTTGTATAAAAATACGACTTCCGCCTTGCACTATTTTTACGGCATCTTCGGCAGATAAAATATAATTATTCATTGAAGTGTATTATTTTTTGGCTAAAGCCAATTTATTTTTTTGCCAATACAGGTTGTCTCAACTTATATCGTACTCTAAACCGGCTTTAGCCGAAAACGCTTAACTTTGGAAAGTGTACTATAAGTGTAAGCTTTCCCCACCTGCATCCAACAAGTACGTTGATTTAGGTGATGTTAGTAGTTTCATTTTATTATTGATTTAAAGATTAATTATGTACTAATTCTATTGATAAATTATTTTTTCTGAACTATCGCATTTTCATGTGATAATATATAAGGATTTATGAAACATTGTTTTTTATAACACAAAAATAAGTCAAAAGACTCTTTCGGCTTCTGATCCCAATTAGCAATTTTACAAACTATCAATTACTTTTTTCAGGATGCTTTGCACCTCCATTCCAATCGGCTCCAGTTTTGGGTTTGCAACTGCTGACATAGGGGCAATAGGATCAATAGTGGAAACTTTTACTTGCCCACTTCCTATTTCCTGTACTACTATATGACAGGGTAGAAATACACCCATTGTATCATCTATTTGCAGAACCTTGTGTCCTATATTTGGGTCGCAGGTGCCCAATATTCTATATGGCCGGAAATCCACACCTATCTTTTCTTTAAAGATTTTTTTTATGTCTATATCCATAAGTATTCCGAACCCTTCTTTTTTTAGTTCGGCTGTTACTTTCTCAACAGCATTTTCCATGCTGCTCTCTATTGTTTTGCTGAAATGGTAATTCATAATTTATGGTGTTTAAGGGTTAATTAAAAAATTAGTTAGGGGTAAAATTATATGTTACATTTTTATTAGGAAATGTTTTGTATCAGTGCTCTGAATGATTTACATCATGTTTTGTGAGTCTTATTCATAGCGAAATAGATTTGTGCCTTTGCAACACTTTCGTGGCTTGGGTTGCAGTTAATAACGATCAGGTAACAGGCAAGCGGTGAAATTTTCCAGTCAGCAATAAGATATTCACCATTGAAACGATACACTCGTTTAAAGTTTTTATTGAATGGGATATTTAGTGTACTACAAGCCTGAAAAGCCCTGTTAAGAGA
>JAYTCO010000304.1:0-1615 GCA_043736415.1 Ferruginibacter sp.
TATGTAGGATTGTTTTTATTGACTGCGGTTTTTGCTGCAGTAAGCATGTGTTGTAGCGGTTTTACAGCCAACGCAGTAGTTGCTTTTTTAATAAGCAGTTTTTTTTGTCTCATTTTATATTTTGGTTTCAATGCATTAAGCAAACTACCTTTTTTTACAGGAGGAGCTGATTACTATATAGAAATGCTTGGTATAGATTTTCATTACCGAAGTATTAGCAGGGGAGTAATAGATTCCAGAGATGTTGTGTATTTTTTATCTGTTATTTTTCTCTCTTTATTGATAACCGTTAAAAAGATCAGCAATAAAAAATGATATTAAAAATTTTTAACAGCAGGTTTTGGTTGCCAATAGTACTTATTATTTTACTAATAATAAACTGGTCTGCAGCGCTATTTCATACAAGGGTAGATCTTACAAGCGAAAAGCGCTTTACGCTTAGCACTGCTACAAAAAAGCTGCTTGTAAAATTAGATGCCCCTATTGTAATAGATGTATTTTTAAAAGGTAATTTTCGATCTGGCTTTAGGCAACTATCATCATCTACAAATGATATACTGAAGGAATTTAAAGAAGTAGCAGGGAATAAAATACAATATAATTTTATATCGCCGGATGAAATTATGCCAGGTACGCAGGTAAGGTTTGCAGATACTTTAACTGGTATGGGGCTTTTTCCAATCAACCTTACAAGTCAACTTAAAGAGGGACAACAGCAACAAAATGTTTACCCTTTTGCTTTAATGCATTTTGAGGATAAAACCATGCCTGTAGAATTATACAAGGGTAAAACGCCCCTTATGTCGTATACAGATATTAGCAGTGCAGAAGCTTTGCTGGAATACAGGCTTGCAGCTGCCTTAGCAAAAATAACACAGAAGCAGAAACCTGTTGTTGGTTATGCAATCGGTAATGGTGAACCGGAAATTGGCCGTTTTAACACGTACGATCTTGTTGAAAATGTATTAAAACAAGATTACAACCTTTATACTTTTAACCTTACTGCCTCAAAGTTTTTACCTGCAGAAATAAAAGTGCTGATCATTGTAAAACCTACAATGGCTTTTTCAGATGAAGAGAAATTGAAGCTGGACCAATACGTAATGAATGGCGGTAAACTGTTGGTTTTTGCCGACAGGTTAAATGCTGAAATGGACAGCCTTCAGATTAAAAATGAAGTGACAGCATTTGACAGGGATTTAAAATGGAATGATCTTTTTTTTAATTATGGCGTACGTATTAATGCAGATTTGATTATGGATCTGCAATGTGATTACCTGCCTTTTGATGTAAATGGAAACGGACAATTTGAACTGCTGCCATGGAATTATTTTCCGGTTATGGAATCGAAAGGAACGCACCCGATAAACAAAGGGCTGGGTTTTGTGGCAGGCAGATTTGTAAATTCTATAGATACTGTGGAGGCGGAAGGAATTATCAAAACTGTTTTATTAAGTTCTTCTGCAAATACAAGAACATTAGGGTCACCTGCAGTAATAAGCGGTGCTGAAAATGTAAATGCACCCGAAGATGCTAAATATAAAAAAAGCAATGTCCCTGTTGCAGTTTTACTTGAAGGTAAATTCAGATCTATGTTTGCTAACAGGCTTTCGCA
>JAYTCO010000305.1:0-1614 GCA_043736415.1 Ferruginibacter sp.
ACGTGCTTTAAGAATTTTTCCGCTCTACTACCTTCTAATTTTTATTTTTCTGTTTTCATGTTGTTTATCACCGGAGTTTAAAGAGTATCCCTGTTTAATTGCAACATTTATAATATCCGTCTTGAGTTATACATTCTTTTGAAAAACCAATCATGATATTAAAGAAAAAGTTTGTTTAAACAATTGCTCTTTTTCCCATTTTAAATGCAATTGCAACCTACACCCCATAAAGATTATGCGGGATTAAATTATGTCATTGATTTTTTTTATCATTATGTAGCTTAATTTGATTTATGAAAATTAAAAACCTGTGGATTTTTATAATTATTTATATTCTTCTTTTTATTTTTTTATTTCCTGGTTATCGCTACCTAATGGATGCAGACGCAACGGGTTATTTTAGTGTAGCGGAAAAAATTGCAGAAGGTAATTATTTAAAATCGGTAAATGGAATTTGGAGTCCTCTAGGATCCTGGATTTTGGTGCCGTTTATTAAAGGAGGTGGAAATGCTATACTTTTTGCAAAATATCTTAATGGTTTTTATGGACTTATCAGTTTAATGTTGTTTTTTAATATTATTAGAAAACTCAAAATTTATTTTTTACCCGCTGTACTTATCATGGGTGCAGCTGTGTTATTGTTTCTTCATTTTTCATTTGCACGTTTGTTTGCTGATAACCTTCTGGTAATGATATTGCTGTGTTATTTAAGTATTGTTCAAAGCAATGACTTTGTAAATAATTACAAAAAAATTATAGCAGCAGGATTTGTAGGAGCATTGACATTTTATGCAAAAGCATATAGTTTTTATTTTGTACTTCTCCACTTACCTATTGTTATAATATGTTTAGAAAAACAAACCAACGGTTTTTATTTTTCAAAATCAGGACTCAAAAAAATAATCACAGGGATTGCAGTTTTAGTAATAGCATCATCATTTTGGTTTATAGCACTCCACAACAAATACGGACATTTTATTTTGGGTCAAAAAAATGTAACCGGTACGCTTACAGAATTATACAAGCCAAATAAAAAATTAATTTACCCACCTGCAAATGGGGATTATGCTTTTTTTGATGACATAAGTTCCGTAAATGCTGTTGAACTTACACCTTTAGATAACTTTTCACTTTTATTTATTCAATTTAAATTAACCTTAAATAATGCTTTATTACTAATAATTACGCTTAATGAATTTTCTGTTTTTTTATGGATGATTATTTTTATATCTGTCATGCTAAAATTTTACAGAAAAAAAATATTTTTTTTTAATTCAAATATTGCTCCTCTTCTTATATTTATTATACTTTGGCCAGCCGGATTTTTATTATTTTCCGTACAAAACCGTTTTTTTTGGGTAATAGATTTAGTCATTTTGTGTCTTTGTGGTGTTTTACTTACTAAACTTATTCAGTCAACTTTTTTAAGTAAAAATCAGCAGGTTGCATGTTGTATTATAATTATATTCAGCTTCTATATTTATCCATTAATGGAATTAAAAAAAGATTATGGAAGACATTAGTGTCCCGTTAAATTAATTCAAATTTTAATTGTTCACATTTTTGTTCTTTGACATTCTTATTGATAGGACTCTGTAATAACTCATTTAGGTG
>JAYTCO010000306.1:0-3968 GCA_043736415.1 Ferruginibacter sp.
AGAATTTCATAAGAAATTGTTTGTGCCCATTCTGCTATGATTGATACATTTGGTTCTTCTCCAAAAACTATTACTTCATCTCCTTCCAAAACTTCCATATCAGTAATATCCAGCATAGTCATATCCATACAGATATTACCAATTACTGCTGCACTGTTGCCATTTACAAGCATTTTACCTTTGCCATTACTTAATAAACGAGGATAACCATCGGCATAGCCAATTCTTACCGTTGCAATTTTTAAGTTTTTTTCAGCAATTGCAGCCCTGTTGTAACCAATACTTTCTCCTTTTTTTACATGCTTTATTTGGGCTATAGTTGTTTTTAAGGTCGTTACATTTTGTAGTTTATGCTGAACGGCAACTGTGCCATCTACTCCATACAACCCAATTCCTAACCTGATCATGTTCATCTGTAAATGCGGATGGCGGTAAACGGCAGATGAATTAGCAATGTGTCTGATAAACGTATAACCAAGACTTTGTTCAATTATATCTGCGGTTTTAATGAATAAAAGTGTTTGCTGATTTGTAAAATCATCGAAGGCAGCAGCACCACTTGCTGCAAGGTGAGAGAAAACGGAAACAACTTTGAGGCAATTGTTTTCCTTTAAAACACTGCACAATTTTATTATTTCTGTTTCTTCAAAACCAAGCCGGTGCATGCCGGTGTCAATTTTAATATGTACCGGATAATTTTCTATATTTTTCTCCTTTAAAAAATTAATAAACCCATTTAAAATGCTAAAAGAATACAGCTCAGGTTGCAATCCGTATTGTACAATATTTTCAAAGCCTGCGACCTCAGTATTCAAAACCATGACAGGAGTTTTAATACCTGCTGCCTTTAATTCCACACCTTCATCTGCATAGGCAACTGCCAGGTAATCTACACCGGCATGTTGCAATACATTTGCAATTTCAAAACTGCCACTGCCATAACTGAACGCTTTTACCATAGCCATCATTTTAACACCCGGGTTCAACATTTTTTTATACACTGCAAGGTTGTGGCGCAATGCGTTAAGGTTAATTTCCAGTTGTGTCTCATGAAATTTTTGCTCCAGCAATCTGCTTATTTTTTCAAACTGAAAAATCCTGGCTCCTTTTAATAAAATAATCTCCTGCTGAAAAATATGCAGATGCAAATTGCTTAAAAAACTTTCTGTACTGTTATAAAAAAAAGTTTCTTTTATGGAAGAAAATAAATTTGCATTTTCAAAAATTGCCTTCCCAATACCAATAAAGCGATATACATTATTTTGTGCCAGAAGTTGTGCAACTTTTCTATAAAGTACTACTGCAGATTCTCCGCTCTGCAAAATATCACTTAAAACAACTGTACGTTTTTTCTGCTGGTTTTGCTGATTCAAAAAATCAAGAGATACAGCAAGGGATTGCAGATCTGCGCTGTAACTATCATTAATAATAGAACAGTTATTTTTACCCTGCTTCAGCTCAAGCCTCATTTCTAAAGGTTTTAATGCCTGCATTTTTGCAATGATTACCAAAACTGGTATATGTAAAACAAGTAAAACCGAACAACAGGTAATGGCATTATTTACAGAAGCTTTATCTGTGAAAGGGATAAAAAATAAAAACTCATTACCCTTGTATTCGCATAATATTTCAGTATTATTATCTCGTCTTTCCGTTTTTTTTACCCGTAAATCAGCCACGCTTTTTTTACTCCAGCTAAACAGTTGCAGATATGGGTTTGTGTTGGCAACAAATGTTTTAATTTCTTCAGAAAGCACTTCATCATCACCACAAAAAACCAGCAGTTTTGTATTTTTAAAAAGCAGTAGTTTTTCTTTTATTTTTTGCTGAAGAGATGTAAAACCCTGGGCATGGGCTTCTCCTATAAAAGTTGCAATACCAATTTCGGGATCAATTATTTTTTGAAGATTTTCCATTTCACCGGGCTGCGAAATACCTGATTCGAAAATGCCAAGTGTATGGTCTTCATTCATTCTCCAAACACTTAGCGGTACACCTGTTTGTGAATTATAACTTTTAAGATTCCTTACAATATTAAATTCATCACCCAACAATTGTGTAAGCCATTCTTTCACAATTGTTTTACCATTGCTTCCTGTTATGCCAATTATAGGATATTGAAATCTATGCCTGTGAACGGCTGACAAAGTCTGCAAGGCAGTAAGTACATCCTTTACTTTTAAAAAATATGCATGGGGATATTTAATTATTTCCTGCGTTGAAAAACTTTCATCAACCACAAAATTTCTTACGCCTTTTTCGTACAATGAGTTTATAAAAGAAATACCGTTTCTGCCAATACCGTTTAATGCAAAAAACAGGGAAGAGTTTGAAAAAAGTAATTTTCTGCTGTCTGTTAATAGATTTTCTATAAAAATATCTTCACCATTTTGCAAAATGTTTGCATCTACTATTTTGGCAATTTCGAGAATTTTATAGCTCACGTAATTTTTTATAAATTATTATTTAAATGGGTTCATCTTGATCTACAAAATCAGCCGGAGAGCCTTCTTTTTTATTGTATACAGAATAAATGATACTGCCGGAAATGCACACTACAATTACAGCAAGTGATGCCCAATCAGGCAAATGCAGATATTTTTCGTTAATGCCTATATATCCAAGAACAGGCAACAACATTTTTACCCCAATAAACAGCAGTACAATGGCTATACCTTCCTGCAAATAATCAAATTTGCTGGCTGCACCACGAAGCAAAAAGAAGAGGCTTCTTAAACCCAACACTGCAAATATATTTGAAGAATAAATCAGCATTTTTTTTGCCGGATCAGGTATTACAGAGAATACAGCAGGTATGGAATCCACAGCAAAAACAATATCGATTAATCCAAGCATTACAACTACCATGGCTAGTGTGGTAAAAAATGTTTTACCATCTTTCTTAATAATAAAACGCCCATTGGGTTCTTCATTCGTTGTGCGCATTAATTTAGTGAGAAGTTTATAAGCCCAGTTGGTTTCAGGATTAAACTCATCTTCTTCATTGCTGCTAAACATTTTTAGACCTGTAAAAACCAGAAAAACGCCAAAAATATACATAACCCAACCAAACCTCGCTACTAGCTCACTTCCTAAGGCAATAAAAATTATTCTAAAAACAATTGCCATTAAAATACCTAAAAGCAATACCCTGGAGTAATTGGTTTCCTTTACTTTAAAAAAGGAAAAAATAATAATAAAAACAAAAATATTATCTATAGAAAGTGACCACTCCAGCAGATATGCAGAAATATAAGATATGGCATCTTTTTTACCGTTTCCTCCATCATCTTCCCACCATATAAAAGCGCAAAAAGCCAATGATAATGCTACCCAAAAAAAGGTTTGTATCAATGCAGTTTTTAAACCTATTTTTTGATTTTTTTTACTAAGTAAACCGAGGTCGAATATAAGTGCCACCACTACCACTATACCAAAAACAAGATATATTAACTGCTGTTTATCCATTGTTTATTTTGAAAATTTCTTTTTTCGAAGCCATTGAAAAACAACAGCAAAAAGCAATACTACCAGTATGGGCAATACAATATTAATAATTTGCCACAATATTTTTTGTTGATCTGTTTTTTTATTGTCCAATAACCTTACCACATAATCTTTTGCTTTAGCATCGCTTAATCCGTTTTCGTTTATTAAGTAATCAAGGCAGTTTTGCAAAAAATCTTTATTGGCAAACGGCACCTGAGCCTGCGTTCCATAGGTATATACATTCATACCCATTGGTATGGGGTTTCCTTTTACAACACTATTTAAAACTATATCGCCATCGCCCACAACAATTATTTTATTGTTTGAAATACTTTGCGGCGTAAAGGAAATTCCGTTTTGTTGGAGTGTATCTGACATTGCCTGCGAAAGCCTGTTAGCAAACATAGATCTGAATTTACCTTCAAGTAAAACTGCAACAGGGACATTGCTTTTTTTATATTTAGCATCTTCGGGTGCAT
>JAYTCO010000307.1:0-1611 GCA_043736415.1 Ferruginibacter sp.
GCTAAGCGATGGCAAATTCTGCATTTGAAAACGCACCAATAGACCAATAAGAAAATAATAAATAATGTAAGAACAAAAAACCGCAACAGGCTCTTTACCTGGTAACAACTCCTGGATAATAAAAGGCAGGGCAATACCCAATGCGGCTACCTCCAGCAGGATAAACAAGAAGAAAATACCTAGCATAATTTGCAAAGCCAGGCTTTTGTTAGCATTGCGTGCTCGCCAGAATCCCAGCCATTGGTGGTGTAAAAAATCAGTTATTTTCATTGGTGGTTTTTGTAATACAATTAGTAAAAATAGAACATGGCTTGCCAATTCTTCTTAAAAATAAAAAAGGTGGGTTGATAAAAAGAATTATAAAGACCGGTTTATTTACTTCTAAAAACTTCAGGATTTTTAACTGAATTAAGCTACATTTGCAAAAAATTTAAAAATGATAAACGAAGCAGTAGCCAAATTCATCGAAGCTGGAAACCTTTCTAAAAAGGCAGTAAAGATTGAATTTAAAAAAAGAAATACGATTCTGGGGATATTTGTTCAGTCGAACGACTACGATGATCTTAAATCAAAAAACTTTTGGCGTATTGTAACTGAAACTCATATCAGCGAGTGGATGGAATCGAAAGACAACAGGCTCGCTAAGATTTTCAGTGGTGCAGAGTTCAACAGAATTACTTTGCCTAAGCAAACCCCAGTGATTTAATAGCAGTCGTAACTAAACTGCCTGTATTCAAGTCCCTTTAAGTTATTAATTTTCACTATTGATTTAAAAGCCCTTAAATCTTGGTAAAACTTTTAATAACCCTGGCCATTGCAAAACAATTAATACCATTGTGAATAAATAGTTAGTCCAATATTTGTTTATTGGATTTTTTTTGTTTATTTTTGGACTATATTATAAATCATTACTTATGTCATCTCCCAAACAAATAGTAGTTAAAGAAACCCTTGCCCAATTACGCAATCTTCAAAAGGCAGCGATACCTATGATAGCTAATCGCATTCGGGTAATAATTGAATTTAAAAAACATGAGCAAACCGGTATTTCCAAAAGAGCCGTTTCAGATATTGTTGGTGTAAACCATAATAGTGTTCAAACATGGCGGAGCCTTTATGAGCAAGGCGGAATTGAAGCGATTCTCAGCTATGAGAAAAGAGAAGGCAGGCCATCGAGTTTTACCAGGGAAGAGCATAAGAAAATGGAAATGAAACTAAAAGATCCAAAAAATGGTTTGAGGGGCTATATTGAACTCGTTGATTGGGCAGAACAGGAGTTTAAAAAGACTTTCAAATACAACACCGTTTTAAAGTATTCCATGCGCCACTTTGGATCAAAGATTAAAGTAGCCCGGAAAAGTCATGTAAAAAAAGATGATGAAGCGGTTTCCACTTTTAAAAAAACTTCAGTCAAACCTGCCAGGACATCAGCAACAAGTTTAAGAAAAACCACCAAACGGTAAACTTGTATTTTCAGGATGAAAGCAGGTTTGGCTTGTTCACTAAAAATGGTAAAGCCCTTACTGCCAAGGGGGTAAAACCAATCTGCCCTTTTCAACAAGTGTTTCAATCCACTTATCTGTTTGGGGCATTTTCACCCATAACCGGCAA
>JAYTCO010000308.1:0-1610 GCA_043736415.1 Ferruginibacter sp.
ATGCAGACGGCTATTTTAAAGCCGGCATTAAAAAGTAAAAAAGTAAGTAACCTCTTTTATGCAGGACAATTAACCGTACCAGGTCCGGGTGTTCCGCCATCATTAATAAGCGGCGAGGTAGCAGCAAAGCAGGTTATTAAACAATTTAAAAATGCTAAATAAAAAATGATATCATTATTTCATAAAGTAAGCCACCAGTGCAGCAAAATAACTACAGAAGGTTACAGTACTTCTTTTAGTAGTGCTATACGAATGTTACATGCGGATTTGCGGATGCCCGTTTACGACATATATGGATTCGTGCGGTTTGCAGATGAAATTGTAGACACATTTCATGAGTTTGATAAACATTCATTATTAGCACAGTTTAAAAAGGAAACCTATGAGGCAATTGAAAGAGGAATCAGTTTAAACCCCATTTTACACAGTTTTCAGATTACGGTAAATAAGTATAATATTGACCATGCTTTAATTGAAGCTTTCTTTAATAGCATGGAAATGGATTTGAGTGAAAAAGAGTATGATGCTGCATGTTATTCAACTTACATCTACGGCAGTGCAGAAGTGGTTGGCTTAATGTGTCTGTATGTTTTTTGTAATGGAGATGAAATGGAATACGAAAAATTAAAACCTTCTGCACAATCTTTGGGTGCGGCATTTCAAAAAATAAATTTTTTAAGAGATCTTAAAGCCGATCATGAACAATTAAACAGGACATATTTCCCCGGTGTAAATTTTAAAAAGTTTACAGAAGAGGATAAACGAACAATTGAAGAAGATATTGAAGAAGACCTTAAAAAAGCTTACGAAGGAATTTTAATGCTTCCGGTAAAAGCAAAATTTGGTGTATATGTGGCTTACAAATACTACCGCAGTTTATTCAGAAGAATTCAGCAGGCACAACCACAAATTTTGCTACAAAATAGGGTTCGCATAAGCAATACATTTAAAGCGGTTATTTTACTCAAGGCCGGACTTCGCAGTTCATTCAATTCTTTATAAGTATGAGCATGCAACAAAAAAAAGCAGTAATAATTGGAAGTGGCGTAGCGGGTATGGCAAGTGCTATCAGGCTTGCAGTGCAAGGATTTGCTGTAACTGTTTTTGAAAAAAATACTTATCCGGGTGGTAAATTATCAGCTTTTGAAAAAGAAGGGTTCCATTTTGATGCCGGCCCTTCCTTATTTACGCAACCACAAAATATAGAGGAATTATTTGCACTTGCAGATGAACCGATTGAAAATTATTTATCTTATCACAAAATAGGTATTGCCTGCAAATATTTTTTTGAAAACGGCAAAGAAATTAACGCATTCAGCAACAAAGAATTTTTTGCGAATGAAATGCAGGAAAAAACCGGAGAGCCTAAAGAAAATATAATAAATTATTTAAGTCGCTCCGAAAAACTGTATAATAACGTAGCTAATATCTTTTTAAATTATTCTTTGCATAAAAAAAGCACATGGTTAAACATTCGTTCCATAAAAGCGTTTAGCTCTATAAAGTTTCCGTATATTTTTAAATCTTTAAACGAATACAATAAAGGTTTTCAGGCAAAAGAAACGCAACAGATATTTAACCGTTTTGCAACATACAATGGCAGCAACCCT
>JAYTCO010000309.1:0-3949 GCA_043736415.1 Ferruginibacter sp.
GTCCTGCCATAATAAGTCCTTAATACATCTGCCAATCTTGTATGGTATTCTTTTACGCCCAAACTACGTTGCTCATTGGCTTTTCTCAATTCGTCTAAAGCTAGCAACGCTTCCTCGTAAGCACCTTTTGCATTTACGGGCACAACTACTTTCTTCTTCTTTCTAAAATAACGCCACACGAAAAATAACACAAGCAATAAAAGCAAGATTCCCACCGCAACATACACCCAAAACCAATCAACAAATTCTACATTTAATATTGATTTAATGTCTCTTGGATTTCCGCCTTTATCTAATGGCATATAACCAACTTCTACTTTAACCTGGTTAGTGGTAAGGGGCTGTGAAGCGGTATTTAAATGATTTATTTTATACAACAATCCCGGGAAAGTAAACGAGCCGGAATCAAAACTTGTAAAAACAATTTTCTGTTGCCAAACATAATTTCCCTTTTGATCTTTACCATTACCACCGTTCTTTTCTAAGATCTCAAAATGTGGAATAGAATCCGGAATGTTGATACTTACTGTATATTCAGGCGAAGGAAGATCAACAGTAAGCGTATAAGTAATTCTTTCGCCTATTAAAATACTGTTCCTATCAACAGAACTTCTAATTCCTTGTGCAGAGCAGACAAAGCCCACTATTAAAAAAGCTGCTGTGGCTAATAATTTATTTGTATGCGTGTAAAATTTTTCCATTCTAAATATTTACTTCCTTTTTAAAAAGAATTTTTGTAAAATCTTTACGTAATCATCATCTGTCTTCACGTGCAATAAATCTGCACCTGCCTGTTTAAAATATTTAGAACAAATATCGGTCTGTGTAAAAAAATGCTGAGAATAATTATGTCTTACAACAGGGTCATCACTGTCTATCCATTTCACTGTCTGGGTTTCAGCATCTTTGAGTTGTAACAAACCAGCTTCAGGCAACTGCATATCCATTTTATCGTACACTTTTATACCAATCACATCATGTTTTTTGCCGATTACTTTTAAATCGTTTTCATATCCTGTAGCCAAAAAATCGCTTATGATAAACCCTATGCTTTTTTGCCTTGTCGTATTGTTGAAATATTTTATAGCTTCATCAATATCAGTACCGGCAGAAGTTGGCTTTAAGCCCAACAATTCTCTTACAATATATAAAGCGTGAGGCCTGCCTTTTTTTGGAGGAATATATTTTTCTATTTTATCGCTAAAGAAAATTACGCCTACTTTATCGTTGTTACTTACGGCACTAAAAGCCAATACCGCTGCCATCTCGGTGATCAAATCTTTCTTACGTTTCCCTACCGTTCCAAATAAATTGCTTGTGCTTGTATCCACCAACAACATTAAAGTAAGCTCTCTCTCCTCTTCGAATAATTTTGAGAACGGCGTATTAAAACGAGCGCTCACATTCCAATCTATAAACCGAACATCATCCCCTGCACTGTACTCCCTTACCTCTCTAAAACTCATTCCTTTTCCTTTAAAAGCAGAATGATATTCTCCGGTAAAAAGATGTGTAGTTATTTTTTTACTTTTTATTTCCAGCTCCCGTACTTTTTTTAATAAAGCAGCTGCATCCATTCCATCTGCAATTTCAGATGAGGGAGGGCTTTCAACTTTTGCTTTGCTAAAAAATTTCATTTAAATCAATTAAGAATAAATCTTCAATTTGTATTAGTAACTTTCTTTTTACTTTATTTTTCAATACTCAATACTCAATTTTAAGGCACATTAACTGCCTTTAAAATCTCTTCAATTATATTTTCTACATTTACGTTTTCTGCTTCTGCTTCGTAAGTAAGACCAATTCTATGCCTTAAAATATCTTTACAAACGTTGCGCACATCTTCAGGCACTACATAACCTCTTTTATTTAAAAATGCATACGCTTTAGAGGCAAGCGCAAGATTAATACTTGCACGAGGCGAACCGCCAAAACCTATCAACGGCTTCAGTTTGGCAAGATTGTATTTTTCTGGATAACGTGTTGCAAAAACAATATCTAAAATATAATTTTCTATTTTTTCATCTACATAAATTGCTCTTACAAGTTCTTTTGCAGTCAGTACTTCTGTTGCAGATGCAACTGCATTAATTGTTGGTGCAACAAGCCCTTGTGTATTTTGCCTGATGATCATTTGCTCTTCAGTTTTTGTGGGATAACCAACAACTACTTTAAGCATAAAACGATCTACCTGTGCTTCGGGTAATGGATACGTTCCTTCCTGTTCAATAGGGTTTTGTGTTGCTAAAACCAAGAACGGTTCCTGCAGTTTATAACTGGTATCACCAATTGTAACCTGGCGTTCCTGCATGGCTTCCAACAGTGCACTTTGCACTTTTGCGGGAGCACGGTTTATTTCATCGGCCAAAATAAAATTTGCAAATATTGGACCCTTACGCACATAGAATTCATTTTTGCTTTGATTGTAAATCATGGTACCAATTACATCAGCAGGCAACAGATCCGGCGTAAACTGGATACGGCTGTATTGCGCATGTATGGTTTGTGCCAATGATTTTATGGCAAGTGTTTTTGCAAGTCCGGGCACTCCTTCCAGCAAAACGTGTCCATTACTTAACATACCAATCAACAATCTTTCAATCATTGTTTGCTGCCCAACAATTACTTTGCTTAACTCGTCGTTTATTCGTGATACAAATCCTGATGCATGATTTATTTTATCATTTAAAAGTCTAATGTCTTCTGCGGTTTGTAACATACTTGTATATAGATTTTACTTTTGTGCAATATAAAGGAACCATCGTTGTAATAATTATGCCTAAAGTTCAATATTGGGAAAAACCATGTTAAAATTATTTTATCTCAAATTATTTTTAAAAGTTGTAATAGTTCATTGCTTAGCAATCACTTTTGTGCTAATTTCAAAAAAAGGACTTTAAAATATCAATAAAGTAATTAAAAACAGTATTTATCATATAGGAATTGGACAGATTTGCAATTCGATTGCAAATTTGTCCAAGTTATTTTATAGCTTATACAACTCGTTCATCTCGTTCCACGGCAACATCGTTCCGGCTTTAACTGTAACTTTTTCGTGCCCGCCATAAACCACATAACCTTTTTTACTTTTCTCTTTGGAGAGGGTTCTGTAATAATTTAACCCATCAAAATAATGTGTAGACTTTGTATGGCTGCTTTTTATTTCCACAGGTGTTAGTTGGTTGGCTGTTTCTAATACAACGTCAACTTCATGCCCATTTTTATCTCTCCAAAAAAAACTGTTCGGTAATTTTGCTGAGTTATATCTGCTCTTTAATAATTCTATTATTACATGGTTTTCAAAAATGCCTCCTTTGGCAAAATGTGTTTTTATCTGAGCCGGCTTTTCTATTTCCAATAAATAACAAAGTAAACCTGTATCTATAAAATAAATCTTTGGCATTTGTACAATTCGTTTAGAAAAATTATTGTGATGTGGTCTCAGCAAATAAATGATGTAACTAACTTCCAAAACATGTATCCATGCCTTTATGGTATTTACAGCAACGCCCACATCATTTGCAATAGATGATAAATTTAATAATTGCCCAACCCTGCCCGCAAGCAGTTTTAAAAAGTTGACGAACATTACAGAGTCTGTAATTTTTGTTATTTGTAATACATCTCTTTGCACATAAGTTTGTAAATACGATGGATAAAAAAAAGAAGGTGGTATTTTTTTATCGAATATGCGGGGGAAAAAACCGGTAAAAGCAACATCTTCAAATTTTGTTTTTAATTTCTTTCCTGCCTGTAATTCTGTTGTAGAAAAAGGAAGCAATGTGAGTACGCCCACCCTTCCGGCAAGCGTTTGCGAAATATGCGCATTTAGTAAAAAGTTTTGAGAGCCACTTAGTATAAATTTTATTTTGGGATTACTATCAACAATGCCTTGTATATAAGAAAAGATTTGAGGTGCATTTTGTGCTTCATCAATTATCAACCCTTT
>JAYTCO010000310.1:0-1605 GCA_043736415.1 Ferruginibacter sp.
TAGTATGGGTAAGTATTTTATAACTATTCCCCAAATAATATCATCGGAAACGGTATCATATCCGTGAATTATTCTATTCCTTACATCAACAATTTTACGAGAGTTGGTAATAATTATTTCTGAATTTTTCTTTACAATTCTATTCATTGCTTCACCAATAATTTCAATATTTCTTTCTACTGCTCTTCGGGTTCTTACATCATTTTGATAAGCCGAAAATTGTTTATCTGCCTCTGTAAAAAAGCTATCAATTTCCATAATAGCATTTAATATATCGTACAGCCAAATCTTTAAATCATTATCCATAAATTAATGCTCGGTCTTTTAAAACAGCGTTCTTAAAATAAGGGTTTTTAATCGCTTTTTCTTCTAATAAATCTATTGATCTGTTGAAAACCTTTTGTAAAGAAAATTTAAAATCAAAATAGTTATCTGCATACTCCTCGAGCTCTAAAGTATTAAAATCTACTATTAAATCAATATCACTTTTTTCATTAAAATTATTAGATAGAGCCGAACCAAATACATACAGCTTATTTACCTTGTGCTGTTCGCATAAGTGATTTATTTCTTTTAAATATGTATCTAAATGATTCATGATTTCAAAATTATATAAAAAAATCTACTGCACATTAAAATTAAACTGAACAGTAACCACACTTTCATCAGCAGCTTTATCAAACTGCATGGTTCTTAAATAGCCTGATATTGCCGTAGCATAATCCCTGCTAAAACTTGTGCTGCCTTGACCAATTCTAACAAATGATCCAACACCTGAAGGAGAAACTTTGATAACCGCATTAATGGTAGCTTTTGCAAGTTCACCGGTAAAAGAATAATAGCGTACTACTTTTCTGTTACCGCTTATTACTTTCGGTCCACCTACTTTTCCACCTGGTGTATTGCCGTAAGAATCTTTGTTACCGGTTGGGTCGCCTGCATCGCCTTTTCCATTCTTATTATTTCCCTGCATCGTGTAACCGTTATCCTGAGTGGCATTGTTGCCGTTTTTTTTGCCCGGACCATTGTAAAGCAGCTTGGGTGTTTTGGGTTTTAATGCAGGCAATACAGCAGTAGTAGGAATGGTAGAAGTTATTTTTACCGGCACATTTTTTTTTACTGATTTTACAACAGGTGCCGCAGTTTCTTCCGCATTATCATCAGGCGTAATTTTTTCTTCTGCCACTTCTTCTTTTGCAAGTTTAGGTTGGGGTTGTTCTGCAATTTCTTTTTCCGGTTTCCCCGGTCCTTTTATGAGTGGTTGTTCTTCACCAAAACCTTCATTGTTGTTGCCTAAATTAATTTCCATTAAATCCTGCACTACGGGTGGTGCAGGAGGCAATACCGTCCAGCTGATAAAAATAAACATGAGCAGCAAAGCCCCACAAATAATTGCGGTGTAGGTTAATGCTTTTTTGTGTCTTTCTTTATCAAGATTATTCGCCATATTATAAAGTTATATTTCTCTTTTGTATTAGGTGATAATTTTTTAAATTATTGACAGGTTATAAAATCATTTTAACAAAATTAATTATGTCATAACTTTTGCATGATTAAAAGAATAATGGAATTAAATTTTTTAAAAAAGTTGAAAAAAGATTTACT
>JAYTCO010000311.1:0-3948 GCA_043736415.1 Ferruginibacter sp.
CAATTCAATAACAAGGTCGTTGGTTTTTACAAAATTGCACCAATGGCAGTCTTCTTTTCCGCAGCCGGTATAAAAATCTTTTGCCTGTATTTTATCCCAGGTATCTGCAATTTGTTCTCTTACTAAATTAGTGTCTTCCGGCGTTATGATAATTTTTTCTTTGCGGTATTCTTTCTTTTTATCTGGCTCTACAAAATCAAATTCGGTGCTAATTACTTTCCAGTCTTTTAGGTTATAATTATCAATTAAAATTTTATAAAAAACTGCCTGCCGCCAATAATTTCCACCTTCTAAATTTTTATCGTTCGGTCCTTTTAATGATGGCAACGCTTTATCAATATCGCCGGTTTTATAATCTACTACATTTATATTTTTGCCATCAAATTCAAGTTTATCCATTTTGCCTTTTAGCGGCACACCATCTACAACTACACCTTTAATATTTCTTTCTATAGCTACAACTTTTGTCCAGCTGTTGATGTATTTGTTGTAATAATTACTGAGTACTTCTTCTCCATATTCCATGCGCCTTGCAAAAGATTCTTTGGTAAAATTTTCTCTATGCCTACGCATGTACCATTCAAAATCTGTAATCAAATCTGCTTTGCTTCCAAATGTTTCCTGCTTGCCATCCTGCATTTTTTTAAAGAGCTGTTCAATTGCATAATGCACCGCACTGCCAAATTCTGTTGCTTCATTTTTACCCGATGGAATACGAATAAGATTATTGTAGTAAAACTGCAACGGACATTTTAAATAATTGTTGAGTGCCGTTACATTCATGGCAAACTTGCTTAGCAGGCCATCAATAAAATCATCTTCATCATGACTAATTTCAGGCGCCTGTGCAGTAAATTGTAAGAGATTAAATTCCGCCATTTCTTCTGCAGCTATATTTACATTTTGTACAGGTAATTGATGCGTTTCTTGAATTTCTGCAATAAAAACAGATGGCTCCAATCCCTTTGCCTCATTGCTAAATTTAGCATAAGAAATGTACAGATGTTTTTCAGCCCGTGTGATTGCTACATAAAACAACCTGCGTAATTCTTCACCTTCTGCAGCAGCCGTGGGTGCAGAACTAAACATCGTATCAGGAAATTTATATCCGCCTCCAGGTTTCTTTTTTTTCTCCCAGCTAGATGCATTAACTCCTGCAAAAAATACATGTTGAAATTCCAGCCCTTTTGAACCATGTGCTGTTAATAAATTCACTGCTTTTTCGTTGCCCGATACTTCTGTTAATGGAAGCGGCAAACCCTCTTTTTCCATTAAATCAATAATATCTATAAAGCCTTTTAAATCTAAATATGGATTGCGACCGGTTTCTTCTTTTACAAAATCAAACAGTGCAGTAAGCAATTGCAAAAGCATTAATTTTTGAGCATGCTGCATGATGTAAGGCAACACAGCTGCGTTGCGAATAATATTATCCAGCAATTGTTGCAGCGATACATTTGCTACATCACCCACCAACGTTTCTATAATTATACTAACTGTTTTTAATTTTGAATTGATGCCTGTATCAAAAAGATCCCGTGCTGGTTGGTTCGATTTATCGTACAATAATTTTCTTATAGAAACGCTGTTGTCGCCATACTTTTTAGAACTCACTTCCACCGCAAGTTTTGCAATTTCTATGGGTGGTATTTTATAAAAATCATAATGTAAAATTTCAAAAAGCAAAGCATCACCACCGTAAGAAATATCATGCTCTGCATTTAAAAAACGCATGATTTTAATGATTTTATTTATAAACGCATCCTGCAAAATATTTACACTTCTTTTGCTGTAAACAGGAATTTGTTTTAACCGGCAATATTGTGCAATTGCCTCGCCGTATTTATTTTCTTTGTAAATAACGGCAATTTCCCCCGCCGGAATTCCGTTTTGTAAAAGTTGATGTATTGCGGCTGTAATGCCCGCCATTTCTTCTTTTACAGAGTTGTATTCTATAATTTCAGGGTGGTTTATAAGCAGTTTTTTTTCGGCATGCGCCGCAATTAAATCTTTGCTAAGCCCAGGTATTTGTGTTACCAGCCTTTCAATATTTTTGTTGATAAGTGTTTTGGAAATGTCGAGAATTGGTTGTGTACTTCGGTAATTATTTGTGAGTACTACTGTTATTAAATCTGCCGTATAATTGTTTGCAAACCCAAGCATATTTTCCACATTTGCGCCCTGAAAACGATAAATACTTTGGTCATCATCTCCCACAACAAAAATATTGGGCACTTCCCAATAACCAACGAGTAGCTGCACCAGTTTGTTTTGCGTACCGCTGGTATCCTGGTATTCATCAACCAATACATATTGAAAACGTTCCTGGTAATTTGCTAGAATATCTGGGTTTTCTTCAAAGGCTTTTATTACCCAGTTAATCATATCATCAAAATCGTACCGGTTGCGATCCCGCATTAACTGCCGGTAATTTTCAAATTCATTTACGGCTGCTCTCAGCTTTTCTTTTTTCTCAATTTCTTCGTCAATTTTATCTTGTCTTACATCGCCTTTTTTAAATTCTTTGGTAGCACGCTTAGCAACGTACCCATCCCTTGACGGCAGGTCAGCAATGTATTCATCAATTTTTTCTTTTATAAAATCGGCGGTCCATCCTTCCCTTTTCATGGTAGAAAATAAACTGCGCAAATTATTTATTTCAAAATAAACATCGCCTCTGTATCTTTTTAATGGATGCTCTTTTGGAAAATTATCTATCAGTGTTTTAAACAACTGAATATTTTCCAGTTCAGAAATTGCATCAAGCGAATTTTTTTCGAAAAGCGATAAATTATCCTGAATAACATCGTTGCAAAAAGCATGAAAAGTATAGATGTTTACTTTGTATGCATCAGCGCCAATAAACTGTTGCAATCTTCTGCGCATAGCAATGGCGCCGGCATCGGTGTAAGTAAGACAGAGTATGTTTTCTGGCGCATTATCAGGCTCTAAAAGTATCTTACCAATTCGTGCAGCAAGTATTTGTGTTTTGCCTGTTCCCGGCCCGGCAATTACCATTACCGGCCCCTGCGTTGTATCAACTGCTAGCTGTTGTTCTTTGTTTAATTTGCTGTACTCTTCGTTAAATTTGTTTTGAAGCTGTTGACGGTATGCCTGCATAAAATGTGTTTTGTAAGTATAAATTCTGCCGCTGAAAAGTAATAAAAAAGAAAGTATTAAAAATTAATTTTTTACAGAAACAGCAAATAAAAAATGAGTAAAGTTTATAATCTTAGCACCGTACAATTTATACCTTGTTCCATTGAAAAAGCCTGGGAGTTTTTTAGCAACCCGGCCAACCTTAAAGAAATAACACCTGATAATTTAAATTTTAAAATATTGTCAAAAAATTTGGGCGCCATGTATCCGGGTCAGGTAATTGAGTACAAAGTGCATCCAATTTTGGGTATTCCGTTGTATTGGATGACTGAAATTACGCATGTAGTGCAGCATAAATATTTTGTAGATGAACAGCGGTTTGGGCCGTATGAATTGTGGCACCACCAACACCATTTTAAAGAAGTACCCGGCGGTGTAGAAATGACAGACCATGTGCATTATAAATTACCATTTTGGTTTTTGGGAGATATTGCCAATGTGCTATTTGTAAAAAAACAGTTGAAAGCAATTTTTGATTACAGGTTTAAGAAAGTGGTGGAAATGTATGGGGGAAATTAAGTCAATAATCATCTTACCAATAAAAACGATCCTTTCTTATTTAAAGTTTCTCCTTTTTCGCAGGTCGCATCCAACATATAAACATAACCACCGGAAACCTGGTCAATGCCTTTGTATTTGCCATCCCATCCATTACTGCGGGTGTTGGGTAATGCATTTTTAATTTCATAAACAGGTTCTCCAAACCTGTTAAAAACAACGAACCGGTTTATCATTTTTATCCCAACTGTTTGAGGATAATAATATTTTTTTATTGAGATGTTATTGGGT
>JAYTCO010000312.1:0-1603 GCA_043736415.1 Ferruginibacter sp.
AGGCGTTTCATGTATAATTTTTATAGTTGGTTTTGCATTTACACGTTGTGCTTCCCAAAGACGAACATAACCACTGAGCCGTGCAACACCATGGCTGTCCACACCTCTTAAATCGGCGCTCAGCAAAGTTTCTGTAGCAATAACAGCATCTTTATCAGGACAGCCAATTTTTAAAAATATATTTTTTGAAAAGGTAGAAAGTTGCTCGTAATAAAATGTTTGATCCATAAAGTGAAGTTACGCTTTGGATAACAATGACGACGGTCGACAGACGATGGACCATGAGAGCAGACCACTGACGACGGACCACAGACCACTGATGACAAACAGAGTACGGAATCTGTACGATGGAAAATAAGTAATTAAAAAGGCATTAAAGTTTTTAAGTCGGTGATCATGAATATAAGAATTTTTTTAAAATCTAATATTTTATCCTCTTATGAAAATAGGAAAATTATTAAATGCCGAAAATCTACTGTGGTCTATGGTCCGTCGTCTGTCGCCCTTTAAAACAAATTCATTATTTTGCAGTCATGCAACAATACCTATCATTGCTTAAAAATATTCTTGAAAACGGAACAGATAAAAGTGACAGAACCGGCACAGGAACACGCAGTATTTTTGGATACCAGATGCGCTTTAACATTGCCAATGGTTTTCCATTGGTTACTACAAAAAAAGTTCACATGAGGAGTATTATTCATGAACTTCTTTGGTTTTTAAAAGGTGAAACAAATATTGCATACCTCAAAGAAAACGATGTAAAAATTTGGGATGAATGGGCAGATGAAAATGGAGATTTAGGTCCGGTTTATGGGAAACAATGGAGAAGTTGGGAAGCGGCAGATGGAGTAGAAATAGATCAGGTAAAAGATGTAATTCATCAGCTAAAAACAAACCCCGACAGTCGAAGGATAATTATAAGTGCATGGAATGTAGCAGATCTTCCAAAAATGAAACTGATGCCATGCCATTGTTTATTTCAGTTTTACACAAGTTCGCCGGATGAAAATGGAAGAAGGAAATTAAGTTGCCAGTTATACCAGCGTAGTGCCGATGTTTTTCTTGGAGTGCCCTTCAACTTTGCATCTTACGCATTACTTACCATAATGGTTGCACAGGTCTGTGATATGGATTTGGGTGATTTTGTACATAGTTTTGGTGATGTACATTTGTACAACAATCATTTTGAACAGGCAAAACTGCAATTGGAAAGATCACCGTTTGTATTACCACAAATAAAATTAAATCCTGCTGTAAAAGATATTTTCAGTTTTAGGTATGAAGACTTTGAGTTGATAAATTATCAATCTCATCCAGGTATAAAAGCACCGGTAGCTGTTTAAAAAGATACAAGACAAAAGATACAAGACAAAAGACTTTTTGAGGGGTGGTTCATAGTCTAAATAAAATATAAAAACATGATCTCATTAATTGTAGCAGCAGCTGAGAACAATGCAATAGGAAAAGCAAATGCAATGTTGTGGCACTTGCCCGAAGACTTGAAATTTTTTAAAAATACAACTTGGGGCATGCCGGTTATTATGGGCAGAAAAACTTTTGAAGCAGTAGGAAAACCATTGCCCGGCAGAACAAACATAAT
>JAYTCO010000313.1:0-3944 GCA_043736415.1 Ferruginibacter sp.
GCGCATAGTTATCTTTTTTAGACCATCTTAATATAGCGGCAGAAACCGTATCAGAATACTCAATGGAATTATTAAATATATCAGAAGACATGCCATTGGCCTTTGCTGTTTTTTTAAGATTATCTACATAATCGCTCATACTTCCTTCAGGAAATGTAACCGCTTCGCCCAATTTGCAGAAAGATAACAGCGATGCAAATTCATAATTAATAATTTTGCCTGCCACAGGTTTTGCAATTGGGTTTAACCCATGAAGTTGTGTGGCCAAAGACTTGTATTTTGTTGGATAACCGGCGGCTATTACTTCATAAGCCGCAACATTTGCATACAAATAATTTCGGGCTGCTACAATGGGTGTAAAATTATTTCCCATTACAACTGTATTTAATTCATGAACCGTTTTTGAGTACAATATCGGATCGTTAAAAATGGCTTCATAGCTTTTATTTTCTTTGCAACTACACCATAAAAAAACAGGTATGCAAAAAAGCAATATTTTGTTCATTGTAAAAATTATTTAGAATACGGATGTGCCTCTCTTCTATTAAAAAAGAGTGAGCAATTAAATAAAAATGTGAGAGTAATTGATTAGGCTAAAGTGCCATCAGGTGGTTGTTTCGGAGATATACGATGAGCATTTAAAATGCTGCCGGCCTTTGAAGGAAAATAATTATTTTCTCCCAATATTATTTGTTTGATACTAATATCAAATAAAACATTATCAGCATCAACAACCATTTTTTTAATTGTTATGGAAGGTGCTTTTTTAGAATTGTTTTTTGAAGTGAGATCGTTTGCGCCTTTATAAAATTCTGATTTTGCATTTTCATACTCCATCTTTTTTGTGTTTCTTATGCACATCAAATGAAGTGTATCGGCTGTAACTTTTCTTTTTACATATTTGTAAATGGTTCCATCAAGTTTTACTTCACCGTCATATCTTTCATAATTTGCCCAGTTCGTTTGATAAGGTAAATGAAGAGGTATTTTTATTTCAAATAATTCGCTTTCTTTAATGCTTTTTGTATCCAGCGTAGCTTCCAGCTGCACGTCTGCTTTTTGCTGCATGAAAAATACGACAGTACTGTATCCAAACCAGTTGAAACATAAAATGAACAGTATTTTTGCAGCAGCAAAGCCTTTCACAATTTGTGGTAATTTTTTTGTTATTGTAAGATATGTTTTTTTAACTCAATAAGTTGAAATCTTCAGCATCATTTTACGGTAAAAGTTTTGTGCTGAGGACCAATTCCGGTTATAGTAACACTTTTCCACTGAGCCGGTAAAGTAGATTTTATTTGAACTACTCCACGTGGGGTAATTTCTAACCCTCCAAAACCAAAAAGCATAGTTTGTAAAAACCCGCCTGCACCTGTAGCAAAATACGGATTGGTACCTCCTGCAGATTCAGATAACACCCCGAAAGGATTTTTCTTATTAGGCAAATGCGCTTCCTCAAAAGCTTTAAATGCTTTTACACTGTTTCCGGCCCTTGCATATAATATGGCAAAAATGGCGTGGGTCATGGCCGGAGAGCCTTCACCAATTCTGCTTTCATAATACTCCAGGTCCTTCTTTATTTGTGCAGGATCAGTAATTTCTTTTAATGGATAGGAAAGTAAATTAACATCGGTCTGTTTAATTTTTTCGCCTGCATAACTTGCATGTTCAGATGTTACACCGTTTGGCAATTTTAGAATCGGAATGTTTTTTTCTACATCTGCCCAGTCAGTATCTGGGTTTACTTGTAAAATATTGGCAGCCATTATTGCATATTGCAAATTTGCTTTTGCCGCAGCATTTGTAAATGCATTGTTGTCTACGTTTTCTGCCCACTCATCTGCCGCCACCACGTTTTTAATATCATATTTACCAGGACCATTTTTTTCTACACGGCTCACCCAAAAATCTGCACATGCTTTTATTACAGGGAAGCCTTTTTCTTTAAGCCACATGGTATCCTGCGTTACAGCAAAATAGTTCCAGGCTGCAATGGCAACATCTGCAGTAATGTGGTGTTCAAAAGGACCACTCAATGCCCATACCGGTGTTTCTTCATTGCCCGTGCCCGCACTTTCCCAAGGATACATGGCGCCTTTATAACCATGTGCAAATGCATTGTGTTGCGCCTGCTTTAGTCTTTCAAAACGATACTCTACCATACTTTTTGCCATTTCAGGATGCAGTAAAACCATTGCAGGGAACATCCATAATTCTGTATCCCAAAAAACATGGCCGTTGTAACCTAACCCACTCAAACCCATCGGCGATGGGCTATACGAAGTTCCTTCCCTTACAAAAGAATACAAATGATACATGGCTGAATGCACATCTCTCTGGCTGTTGTCATCTCCCTCAATAATAATATCACTTTTCCAAAGTTCATCCCATGCTGCATTGTGAAACTGCAACAATCTTTTTGTGCCCTGCAGTTTTGCATAAATAACGTAACGCTCTGCTTCATTTAGCGGATCGTCGTGCTGTGCTGTTGTTATAGAAGAACCTGCTATAGCAAAATGATAAGTGGAGCCGGCGGCAAGTGTTTTTTTAAATTTAGAAAGATGCATGTTATTGTCCCACATTTCATGAATCAATTGTGGTTCGTGGCCGTGCACTTCGTCAAACAAAAATGTGGTGGATGATGCGAAAGTTAATTTACCTGTGGGGCTTTTTGCCGTAGATGACAGCAAACTTAATTTTGTATGAGGCCTGTCAATTTCATTATAATAATTCTGTACATCTTTTAAAGCATCCGGAGCTTCCATTACACTTGCGGGAATAATTTCTATATTTTTCTTTGCTGTAACTGCAACGTCTACCAACACGGTATAGGGCAAGTTTCTTAGCGCATAATAAGTATAAGATATACTCGCTTTATCTCTGTAATCAAATGTAGTGGTAATACTTGCATGTTTCATATCCAACACCTGTTTCATATTTGTGGCATCAGCATTTCCTAAACGGTTGCCATCAATATCCATGTACATATTTACAAGGTTGAAACTTTGCAAAAAGTTACTTACCCTGCCCCGACCATACTGATCATAAGCACCATTTAGTACAACATCTTTACATTTAAAAAGATTGGGAGACGACACAATACCTATCACGCCATTGGCGACGGTAACGCCATAATAATCTTTTGGATCTATTTTGTCTGCCACTATTTTCCACACATCCGTTTTTTGCGAGAAAGAAATAAAGGAAATAAAAAAAAGGTTTAAAATGCAAAATATCTTTTTCATATACATCAATGTTTAGATCATTAAATGTAAATTATTATGACCGGTTTACTCTTTAAAACGACGAATAATTATTAATTTAAAAACTGTTTGAAGTACTTTACGTACTTATTAATATTTTATGAAAAAATTGTTGCTTCTGCTTTTTATTTTTTTTGTTCTTCTTATTACAGGCTGTTATTTATTTTTTCCTGCTAAAATTCATTTTAAAAAAACAATGTATGCACAGACAGCTCCCAATAGCGCAGTGAAGTTTTTGCTGAATGAAAAAAACTGGTACAGCTGGTGGCCTGTAAATATGAATAACACAAATGACAGTGTTTTTCCTTTTAATGATTTTGAATATGCTGTAAACTGGAAAATGATTTCAGGTGACAGTGTCTTAATCAAATCAAAGGATAGATTTATACGCTCATTAATTAATGTAGTCCCTATCAGTAAGGATTCTGTAGGATTTCAGTGGGAAGGAGAATTACAGTCTCAAGTAAATATTTTTAACCTGATACGTAATTATTACATACAAAAAAAATTACAAAATAATGCTGATGCAATTTTAAACGCATTAAAAAATCACTTGGAAAATGATGAAAAGGTTTACGGCATTAACATACAACATCGTATGGTAGTAGATACACTGCTTATTTCTACAAAGAAAATATTTGCTGCTTACCCAACAGCGGAGCAGGTATATGAATTAGTAAA
>JAYTCO010000314.1:0-1601 GCA_043736415.1 Ferruginibacter sp.
ACCTATGAGGGATGGTGTAAAACTGTTCACTTCTTTTTACATTCCAAAAGATAAAAATGAAAAACATCCGTTTTTAATTACACGAACGCCTTACTCCTGCGCACCTTATGGCGAAGATAAATATGCACAAATATGGTCAGGTTACAAGAGTGCGTATGTGAAGGAAAATTACATCTTTGTTATGCAGGATGTGCGGGGCCGTTACATGAGCGAAGGCGTTTTTGAAGATGTGCGTCCGTTTAATAAAAATAAAAAAGGTAAAGAAATAGATGAAGCAAGTGATACTTATGATGCCTTGGACTGGATGGTAAAAAATATAGAAAACAATAATGGTAACGCAGGTGTGTTCGGCACTTCTTATCCGGGCTTTTATTCTACAGAAGCTGCGCTAAGCAACCACCCTGCATTGAAAGCTGTATCGCCACAGGCACCCGTTACCGATTGGTTTATCGGCGATGATTTTCACCACAACGGAGCATTTTTTGCTATGGATGGGTTTTCTTTTTATCCAACTTTTGGTAAGCCACACCCAAAACCAACTACTAATTATGGAGAAGGTTTTAAAACAGAAACAAAAGATAATTACAAATTTTATCTTGAGCAGGGCACACCAAAAAATCTGGATAAACTAATTGGCGACAGTATTAAATTCTGGCATCAAATGTATGAACATCCAAATTACGATGCATGGTGGCAGGCACGCAATGCACGCAATGGATTATATAATGTAAAACCTGCCATGTTATGGGTTGGTGGTTTGTTTGATGCTGAAGATTGCTTTGGTGCATGGAATGCATACAAAGCCACAGAAAAACAAAGCCCACAAAGTACTTCCAGCATTGTAATGGGGCCGTGGTACCATGGGCAATGGAGCAGAGAAGGAAGTTTTTTAGGTAATGCAAGATTTCTTTCAAATACATCTGAATATTTTCAGACCAAAATAGAAGTTCCCTTTTTTAATTATTATTTAAAAAACAAAGGATCGGTTTCAGATATTGCTGAAGCTAATATATTTTTTACGGGAGAAAATAACTGGAAGAAATTAAAACAGTGGCCGCCTGCTGAAGTAGCAAATACAAATATTTTTATTACGGGTAACGGTATGCTTTCTTTTAAAGCAGAAAACTCAAAGAGTATTTTTACAGAGTATGTGAGTGATCCTGCACACCCGGTTCCGTATACAGAAGATGTTCATAACCGTCGCACAAGAGAGTACATGACAGACGACCAACGTTTTGCAGAACGCAGACCCGATGTGCTTACTTTTAAGACGACAGTTTTAGAAAATGATCTAACCCTTGCAGGACCTGTTATTGCTGACATTGCAACTGCAATTTCTACTACAGATGCAGATTTTGTAGTTAAAATAATAGATGTATTTCCTGATGATTTTACATACCCCGATAGCAGCAAAAACAACGGAAAAGATTATCTGATGGGGGGCTACGAAATGCTGGTAAGAGGAGAAATTATGAGAGGTAAATACCGCAACAGTTTTGAAAAACCCGAAGCGTTTACACCTAATAAAATTACCAATGTAAAATACGAATTACCGGATGTTGCACATACTTTTAAGAAAGGACATCGCTTAATGATACAAA
>JAYTCO010000315.1:0-22677 GCA_043736415.1 Ferruginibacter sp.
GCGTTTTTACTGAAAATAGTAATACCACGCTCTCTTTCAAGGTCGTTGCTGTCCATTATTAAATCTCCGGTCTCCTGGTTATCTCTGAAAACTTTTGTAGAGTGAAGAATCTTATCAACCAAGGTTGTTTTACCGTGATCTACGTGTGCAATAATTGCGATGTTGCGAATGTTCATTGAATTTTTTTATTAGTACTGATATTAAGCTGTACTGTTTTTAAGTGTGCAAAAGTACGGTATTTATGGCAGACGGCAAGGTGAAAATGAAACAGTCACATTGTTATAATGTTAAATGTTTAATTGTAAAAAGTTCTATTTTAAAGTGAAAAGAACTGGCTACTTACGATTCTTAATTTTGTTTTTAAAATTTAAGTAATCCAGAAAATAAATAACCCTTAGGGAAAAGCTTGTAAACTGATTTCCGGAAATAACATCTTCTGCATTTTTAAAATAATTTTTCTGGAAGTCCCGGCTAAAATTTTGTCCGATATTTTTCCATGAAAGTGTAATAAAACTTCCCTGAGAAAATTGCCAGTTGTACAACATATCTACAGCTAAAAAATTAAAGTTCTGGTTTACATTTTTTGTAAAAGGTTGATCCGGTGTATTTAAATTTCCATTTACATCAAGCTGGTAAAACTGTTGTGGATTAACTTTTGCAAACGAATGACGGGCTCTAAAAGAAAGACCCATTTTATTATTAAAATTATATTTAAGGTTCATAATATTTTCTACGTTGTTTATGTTTCTACGAGAAAAAATTATAGTATCATTCGCTGCGTTTCCGGTATAAATTGTATTTGCCCAGCCGGATTCGTTTTTATTGTTTTCTACCTCAATATTTTCTTCAATAGAAAATTTACTGTTAAACCGTATTTTACCACCAAGAAGAAAATTAAAAGAACTGCGTTTAAAAATGCCACCATATCTTGTTGATACACCTCCATTCCACGAGATTTTTTTAGCATTATTGCTCTGGAAATATGTGTAAAACCTGCTTCTTCCCTTATTCTTAAAAAATCTTCCAAAATCTCTTGGTTCATAAAAGTCATTGTCTGCAAAACGGTAATTTCCTCCAAAACCAATTTGCCAAAGTTTTTTTGTTTGAGCATTAAAATTATAATTAATTCTCCCCGTCTGGTACATTAATTCCTTTCTCTTTAAAAAATCTATTGGGGATACCAAACGGCTGTAACTCCCATTAACGTTCATGTTAATACTGTTGTACCAGCCTTTTGGCTTGTTCCAGTTATAGCCAGCATAAGCGTTATGGTCCCGCACATTGTTGTTTGTAAAGTAACCCAAATCACTTTTATCAAACTTTGCATTTGTAAGTTCCTGATTTATACTAAAATTAAATCTGCCACTTGTTTTGCCAAAAGAAAGACTGTGCGAATAACCTGTTGTTATTTTTCGGTTGGTTGCCACAATATTGCTGATACTTACCTGGCCGCCAACATTCCATGTGTTTGTTTTGTCGTTAAAATTAAAAAGCGCTGCTGCCACATCTGCATCATAATCTTTGCCGCTGCGCAATACACTTGTATTTATAAAAGATATGCTGCTGTTGTGTTTCAGCGTTTGATCCAATACAAATACATTGTAATTTGTGAGCGGATCAGTTTCAAATTTTCTTGTACTGTTATTAATATCTTCAACAATGGCAAACTGCGGCTTTGTAATAGAATTTAAAAAACCTACGCCCAACCCTTTTTGTATTCGTCCACTTATTTTAGTAGCATTTATGAGCTTGCTTTGCCCAGGGTTTCTTATCACTTTTTCTGTTGAATCAGCATTTTTGTAAGCATCATAAAAATGAATTGGTTGTCCACCAATTCTTCTGCTGTAAAAAAGATCTCCTTTGTTAAACAGCTCCGTTCCTTCTGTAAAAAAAGCACGGTTTTCTGAAAAGCGTTGTTCAAACGGGGTCAGGTTTAATGTAAGGTTATCTGTTTGTACCTGTCCAAAATCGGGTATTAAAGTCATATCTAAAGTAAAGGCCTGGTTAATGCCATACTTAACATCCATACCACCATTAAAAAGCACTTCAGATTTTTTTTCATTCGGCCCTGCATTCCCATTTATATTGTTATAGGTGGAAAAGTATGGTGAAAGCTGCAGTCTTAACGGTGGTTTAATATTTTTAAAACCCTTGATGCTGCCTTCCTGCGTAAGAAAACCGTTTACATTAGGATCGATAGTTTGCCAAGCTAATTTTTGTCCGCTTTTTTTTCTTTCTCTAATAATATTTAATCCCCAGTCCTGAAGCGATTTTTTACCAAACCTAATGGCAGAATATGGTATAAACATTTCAAAACTCCAGCCATCATCGTAAATTTTTGTTGCACTTTGCCATACCGCATTCCAAGCAAAGTCTTCATTATTGGGTGCTACTTTTGCATCTGCCTGTTCATTTAATGGGGAAAGAAAATATTCGAAGCCGTTTTGTTTATCGTTGTAAGTATCAAAAACAATTCCTATAAAATCGTTGTTGCCAAACCCATCTCTGCCTATTAGTTCAGCAGCAATGCTGTCTTTTGTTTTTTCATGTAAATAACCTCCTATGTAAATACCGTCGTTGTTATAAAGAAAGTAAACTTCTGTTTTATTTTCAGTTCGTTCAGGGGTAAAAGGTGTGGGTTGAAACTCAGTAAATTTATCAGCAATAGCGGCATTTTTCCATGCAATTTCATTTAAATCGCCATCAATTTTTATTGTTGATGTTACTTTCTTAATGATGATATTTTTTTTATCTAAACGTGCCTGACCTTGAGCATTGTTTATGTGAAGCAGTGGTAAAATAAATGTAACTAATAGAAAATATTTCATCAAAATAGGTTTTAGTTTACGTGTGGATTATAAAATCGCTAATCCATTTACGAAACTAAACGTACATAACGGTCAGTAAGTTACCGCTCATCAAAATAAATTTTTTTTAAGAATTTGTTAACGAAAACAAAACATGAAATATTTTACACCGCTGGTAAGTTAAATTACCTCGCAGCCTGCTCATGCAGATAATCTTTTCGTTTTAATTCAAAGTTTTTACCAAGGTAAAGCCTGCGTACCTGTTCATCTCCCGCAAGTTCTTCTGCCGTACCATGTTTAAAAATACTTCCGTCAATTAATAAATAGGCACGATCACAAATAGATAGTGTTTCGTTTACATTATGATCAGTTATGAGGATACCGATATTTTTATATTTGAGCTTTGCTATTATTTCCTGAATATCTTCTACAGCTATTGGATCTACACCTGCAAATGGTTCATCCAACAAAATAAATTTAGGATCTACCGCCAATGCTCTGGCTATTTCGGTTCTTCTTCTTTCGCCGCCACTTAATGTATCACCGTTATTTTTTCGCACATGTTGCAGGCGAAATTCTTCCAGCAAAGATTCCAGTTTTAACTTTTGTTCAGTTTTTTTGAGTTTGGTCATCTCAAGCACCGCCATTATATTTTCTTCAACGCTTAATTTTCTAAACACACTGGCTTCCTGCGGTAAATAACCTATACCCATTTGTGCCCGTTTATACATGGGAAGTTTTGTAATATTAATATCATTTAAAAAAACTTCTCCTTCATCTGGTTTTACGAGCCCAACTACCTGGTAAAATGAAGTCGTTTTTCCTGCACCGTTTGGTCCGAGCAACCCAACAATTTCTCCCTGTTTTACATTAAAAGAAACATCATTTACCACTGTTCGGCTACCATATCTTTTTACAAGATTTTTTGTTTGAATTACAATACTCATGAGTTGTAAAGATAAGTTAGAAACGATGAATTTATTTTTGCGAAAAATTTATTAACAACTATAAAACGGTGCTGCCGTTATTAAAATTAAATTGTCACTTCGAGCAATAAAGTTGAACCTTTTTCAGGCTGAGATTGAATGTTAAGTTGACCGCCGATTTCTGTAATGCGTTGTTGCATATTTCTTAACCCATTTCCAAAAATGTTTTTCTGCACATCCGAAAAACCTGTACCATCATCAGTTATACTACACGAAAATTTATTAGCATCAATTAAAATACAAATGGTAACACTTGTTGCTTTTGCATGTTTAACAATATTATGAAGCGCTTCTTTTATAACCATAAAAATATGTGTGCGCACTTCATGGGCGAGGAGAAAACTTTCTATATTTTTCGGAAACAAAAAGGAGGGTTTTAAACCATGCATTTCAAGATATTCGTAAGCATACTCCCGCAGGTATGCAAGTAAATTTTCTGTAGTATTGTTGATAGGATTAAGTGCCCATATAATGTTTCCGATATTATTTACGATGGCTTCAGTAGAACTTTTTATCATTTCTAATTCTTTTATTAGCCTTTCACTGTCGCCAAATTCTTTTTTTAACGAGCCACATGTAACGGATATTTTAGACAGTTCAGCGCCAATATCATCGTGCATATCTCTGGCAATTCTGTTTCTTTCTTTTTCCATTATTTCCCGTTGCTCCAGCTGCAGTGTCATAGCAGAAATAATACCGGCCAGCGATTCAAACATATCAATATTTGATGCTGAAAATGATAGATAGGAAAGCGGCTTAAATTCATTTTGCATACCAACAAACAATGCACCCCAAACCTGTTGGTTTTTTACAAGTGGTATTAAAATAAAATAGGGAGTTTGTAATTGCCTTTGTAAAAGTTTTTCAAAATCATTTGAATCAATTTCACTGCTGACTAACAGCGATTTTTTTTGAGTTAAAAAATCATCCGGTACATTTATTTCTAGCTCATTTATTTTAATTTCATCTTCTTCGCTAAATCCTCTGCTGGAAATAGGTTTCAATGCCTTTTTTCCTACAATCATTTCCAGAAGAATCACCCGGTCTAAAAACAAATGTGAAAAAATACCGTCCATAAATTCTTCATACAAAATTTCTTTTCGGGTATAAAAACTAAAGCTGCGTTGCAGATCAGCCATTAATTTAAAACTATTGATGTACTTTTTAGAAATATTACTTAATTGCGCAAAAGCATACTGGCTGCCTACTGTGTTGCCAGAAAGCCTGTCAAGCTGTTTTTTATAATAAGCCAGTTCTTTTTGTAAAGCGTCAATTTCATTTTGTTGGTTCTCCATATTAACCTTCTGTTAAAAGGCAAAGCACACCTGTCCAGTCCAATGCCTGTAAATGATTTCCGAGTTTTGCCACTTCCACGCCGGAATAAAATCCCATAAAAGGAGTTTCGTTGCCAATAATTTTTTGCACTTCCGTTACATCTTCGAGCTCTCCACCGGCAAAAGGTTTTGTCCTACCCGCACAGTTTATATAAAAGTAAAGGAGTGGTTTTTTACCCGCAGCTTTATGTTTTAAAGCCGCAATGCCGTTGTGCAGATAATCCAGATTTATACTTCGGTGCATTAACTGTACTTCATCTCCTGCTTTTAAATCAGGTTCAAACATTATCAATGCTTTTTTTTCCGCATCAATTGCCAGACAAACCCTGTTTGCATAATTCTCTTCTTTAAAATCTGCATACTTATCTCCTTTGTTAAGACCCAATGTTACAAAAAGTGGAAATTTATTCCACGGAACTGTATGTTCTGTTCCAAACAATTCATCTATTACTTCAATTGCAGGGCGATTATCAATTTCGTACAGCACCGGACCTTCTGCACGGGTTATTTTTTTATAACTGCTTGCAGGCATGCAACCGTGCATTATGTTATTATACATCATACAATCGCCACTTATTAATAAGGCCAATACATGTTGATGCAAAACCTGGTCATCTAAAAACTGAAAACAGGATGTTAGTTGTAAATCGCCCATTAAACCGGCTCCTGCACAACATATTGCAGGATCAATTATTTTTTCTATTGCGGCAAATAATGGAGTTGCAAAATTAAGCATAGGCGGATTTACAGACTTTGCAGTATCGTAAAAAACCAGTAATCCTTTTGCGTTATTTACTGCTGCTGCATTTATTTTGTTCGACAATGCAATACCTGCAGCATACTCATCTTTGTTTAAATCTGCCTGCGAAAACGTCTGGAATTTAATCGTATCCGATGATAAAACGGTAGCAGTTGCTTCGTAAGCTTCATAACTTAATTCAGTATTAGTAAATACGCCAAATGCAGCACCACCAATAACCGGAGCGTTACCTGTGTTAGATCTTACGCCTGCTAAAAACTGCTCGGGATTGTATTTGCCACTACAAAAAATTATTACAATACTGATAGGTAAATTGTCAATTTGTTCAATGGCTTTTAAAGAACATTCTTTACCTGCAGCAAATGAATCTGTTTTGGTACTGTAACCTATTCCTGTTTTTGTTTGCATAAAATAATTTTAGCAGTTAAAATATATGGCTTTGTGAATATATATATTTATTATTACTATGTATCTTTTAAAAAATTTGACAACTGCATTTGATTAAATAAATTGGATACTACTTTTTTACTATTGAAAATCTCAAAATCTTATATGATATTTGAGTATGCCACTAGGTTCCTTAGCCATAATAGAAGACAACGATAAAATAAGGGAATACCTATGGGAGTTAGTCAGTACTGCCTATCCTGAAACAGATGTAATAGTTTATGCAAATGCAGAAGATGCTTTAAGTGTTTTAAAAAACGAACCTGTTGATATGGTTTTGTTTGATATTGAATTACCGGGCATGAGTGGCATTGAATGTATGTACAAATTAAAATCTGTACACCTGCAAATGCCCTGTATGATGCTTACGGTGTTTGATGATGCAGAAAATATTTTTAAGGCTATTAAAGCCGGTGCTACAGGTTATATTCTTAAAAATTCCAGCCCTGAAAAAATAATTGAAGCTGTAAATGATTTATATAACGGAGGCTCACCCATGAGCAGCCAGATTGCACGAAAAGTTATAGAGGCTTTTCAACAAACAGATAACAGTAAAAATGAATCTTACCATTCTCTCAGCCGCAGGGAGCAGGAAATAATACAGGTTTTAGCGAAAGGTTTTAGATACAAAGAAATTGCAGAACAATTGTTTTTATCGCAGGAAACAATCAGAACGCACATAAGAAATATTTACGAAAAACTTCACGTAAACTCCCGGTCCGAAGCGTTACGGAAAACAGGAATTATTTAGCATTTGTTTTACGCAGGAAAATATCCACCTTATTTTACAAATCATTTTTTCAGGTAATATTCTCTCTCATAAAATTGAGTAGGAATTACTTTTACGCCCGTCATATATTTTGCTATCCTCTTATTAATTTATACACAGGAATAAAAAATTACTACTTTTTTCACCCACAGGCGCTTTGTTATAGAATGTTACTTTGTTGAAACAAACAACAATAATTAACTAAAAACATTTGCCATGAAAAAAATTATTTTACTGTTATTATTAAGTAGCTTATTTGTGTATGGTTTTTCTCAAGAGAAAAAAGAAACGGAAAAACGCATTTTTAAAAAATTTAAAACTGATCTAAGTCTTGGCTATGCCATACAACAGGGAGCGGCCCAAACTACGGGTACAAAAGGCGGTGCCCTGTTTGCAATTGAACCAAAATATGCAGTATTGGATGTGCTTGCTATCGGTTTAAGAATGGAAGCGGCTGTTACTGCAAACTTGGATCAAACAGGTAATTCATCCTCCAGCGCAAGGGCTAATCTTTCCTATTTACTTACGGGAGATTATTATTTTACAAATAAAAAATTCAGACCATTTGGTGGTGTAGGTGCCGGCATGTTTACGACTGCCAGTGTAAACGATAAGACAATGATAAATTCTATGAAAGATATTCCACAAATAACAAAGTTTGGTTTTATGGCCCGCACCGGTTTTGAGTATGGACATTTAAGGCTGGAAATTGAGTACAATTTTGTGCCGGATAAAGCAGGATATCTTGGGATTAAACTTGGTGTCTGCATTGGTGGTGGTCGTAAATAAACTTAACTAATTAATAAAAATATAATCATGAAAAAAATACAATTTATTATTGCCGCTGTAACTGTGTTATCTTTTAATGCATGTAAAAAGAGCAACGATGCAGTAACACCTCCTGATGCTTATAAATGTGTAAGCTGTAAAACAACACCAGATGCAGTTGCTGCAAATAACAGCAGCAGCAAAGGAATTTATAAAGGAGTAATTATTGGTTCAACAGGTAGCATTATGTTTGATATTGCCAACAATGGATCTGCAATTACAGCAGTGATGGTGATTGATGGAGTTACTGTAAATCTTACTTCTAATGTTACCTGGGTTGCAGGCCAAGCATATATTGCACCATTCACAGGCATTTTAAATAACGCCTCTGTAACTATTAATTTTTCTGTTGGTATAGGCGGGGGCGCCCCTACGGTTACATCATCTAATATTCCCGGTCACACAGATGCCTCATTAAATATTATTAAAGAAACATCCAGCAATTTGGTTGAATGTTTTGAAGGAAGCTTTTCAACCACTCGACCTGAAACAGGCATTTTTAATATGATTGTTTTAAGAACATTAAACACGTGGACGGCAGTTTCAAGAAAAACAGGATCTCAATCAAGTAATACAGGTAACGGTACTATTAGCGATAATAAATTAATAGATCCTTCACAAAACAATCGGTCAATAGGGACTTTAAATGTAGATGGTATCAATGGAAGCTTTGTTGATACGAATGGAAATACTGTAACGATTACAGGAAAGCGAACACTGTAAATAAATTTTTGCATACAAATTTTAATAATCTTAAAAAAACAATTATGAAACAAATAACTGCTGTTCTAATTTTAGCATTCACAATGTTCTCCTGCAATCAACCATCTAAAAATATAACAGGTAATAATCAAAAAGCTCCGATAGATTCCCTTGTAACTAACTGGGAAAATAATTGGAACAAACATGATTCTACAGCTGTAAGAAATATGTTTTTAGCAGATGCTCTTTTAGTAGATGATAATCTGGTTGCTGTAAATGCTGATGAATTTGCTGCTAAATGGATTCATCCCAGTATAAATTTAACCAGCAATATTAAATCAACTAAACTGCAGGAATGGAGTGAGGGTAACCGGGCAAATTATACGGGAAAATATACATTGGATGTAATTGTGAAAGATTCTGTTGTTGCAAAACCTGAAGGCATATATTCAGTGAATTGGTTAAAAACAGAAAAAGGGGATTGGAAAATTACATCTGCGGTTATTTATTCGTTTAAAAAATAGCAACACAAATTCTTTTAAAAAAATATTAAAGACCCTGTTTCGAAAGCAGGGTTTTTTGTTTACCATTATCTTTGCTTTCATTAAATAACTGCATGAAAGTTACAGATCATATTAACAACGCAAAAGAGACCGTTCTGTCTTTTGAAATTTTGCCTCCATTAAAAGGTAAAGGAATACAATCTTTGTACAGCCATTTAGACCCGTTAATGGAAATGAAACCGGCTTTTATAAATGTAACTTATCACCGTAGTGAACATGTTTTTAAAAAAACCGCTGATGGTAATTTTAAAAAGGTAGTAGTACGTAAGCGCCCGGGCACTGAATCTATTTGTGCAGCAATTATGAACAAGTACAATGTAGACACTGTACCACATATTATTTGTGGTGGTTTTAGTATAAGCGAAACGGAAGATGCATTAATAAATTTAAATTACCTGGGTATAGATAATGTATTGTTACTGCGTGGTGATGCTGCTAAAAATGAAACAAATTTTGAACCTGAACCAGGTGGTCATACTTACACTATTGATTTAATAAACCAGGTGCAAAATTTAAATGCAGGTATTTACCAGGAAGAAGATTTAAAAAATACAACCAGCACAAAATTTTGTGTTGGTGTAGCCGGTTATCCTGAAAAACATTTTGAAGCACCGAATATGGAAACTGATATGCAGTTTTTAAAACAAAAAATTGATGCCGGTGCAGATTATATTGTAACGCAAATGTTTTTTGACAATTCAAAATATTTTGCTTTTGTTGACGCTTGCCGGGCTGCAGGTATCAATGTACCAATTATACCAGGGCTTAAACCAATATTTAATAAAAAGCAATTAACGGTGTTGCCTAAGGTTTTTCACATTGATTTGCCTACTGCATTATCTAACGAAATAGCTAAATGCAAAGATGATGCTGATGTAGAAATTGCTGGAGCAGAATGGCTGTTGCTACAGTCAATTGAATTAAAAAAAGCAGGGGTGCCGGCTTTGCACTATTATACTTTGGGGAAACCTAATTTAATTGCAGAAGTTGTAAAAAAACTTTAAAATTTTTGAATGAAAATTATAATGGAACACAACAGATTTTGATTTGACTTCAACTCCAATAAACTCATTATTATAAAATTGATTTCAACACGACCTCATTCACTTTTACAGGATATTTTTTTCTTAAGCTTTCTACCCACTTTTGTTCTAATATATTTTGATAATCATTAATGACAAGACCACGAGCTTCTAAAAAATTTCTTTGCTCATTTACGGGATAAACTTTTATAAACCTTACAAATGCTGCTGTTCCGTCAGCGCTTTTTACGATTGGTGAAAATACTTCTATTCCTAAACGAGAGGCAGGCAACTGTTCAATTTCATAACGTCCGCTATCAGCCTGAATCTGGCTATTGCTTTTCTCAGCTAAAGTTTTCCATTGCTCTCCTTTTTTCAGTGCAGCTATTACATCATTTGCAACCATTTCATTCGTACAATTAAAAATTATAACATCAGCACTTTCCTTCCATTTATATTTTACCTTATTTGCTTTGTAATAATTTAAAAGATTTACAGAATCTGCGCCTGCTTTGCTCCAGACATTCTTCTCCATAATTTCAAAAAGCATATTGCCTTCAAGGAATTCCTGCATTTGAAATTTAAAATCTGCATTATATTCTTGAAGATTTTTTTTATAATAATTTAAAATACTTTGTGCTGAAAACAGTTTTAATAAAGTGGTATTATCGCTGTTTTTTACATCAACATTAATATTATTATCTTTTACAAATTGCAACCATTGTTTGCCTTTAATTGTAGTGCCATCTTTAAATGTAAAAATAATTTTATTGCTTACAGGAGTAAATTTATCGGATTCTAAAGCTTTGTTTTTAAGAATGCTATCTGCATATTTTACTAACTGTACATCACTTAGACCGGGTAATTTTTTAAAACCTGTTTTAGCAGTTATATCTTTTACAAACTTTTCTTTTACCGTATTTATTCTTGGGTCCAGTTGTACTTTTTGTTTTGTTTCCATCAAAAAATCAGCATCATTAGGTTTATTTGGTAACCCTGTATTTGATAATCTTTTTACAATATGATAACCAAAATCCGTTTCAAATGGTTTGGAAATACTGTTGTCTGTTTTTAAACTAAAAACATTGTTTTCAAAAGTATTGTTGTATTTGCCTGTGGAGAATTCAGGCAATTCTCCACCACCTGTGTAACTCATTTTGTCATCACTATAGGTTTTAGCAGCGTCTGCAAAAGATAACCCATGTTGTAGTAAATTATATACAGAATCTGCTTTTGATTTTATTTCAAGCTTAGTGTTATAATCTGCATTAGGTGGATAAGCAAAAAGAATTTGGGCTACTTTCCATTTACCTACATCAGTCCTTGCATCTGTTACTTTAAAAATACCGTAACCTTTCTTATTTTTAAAAGGTTCACTAACACTGCCAATTGGCAAGTTGTAAATAATATTTTCAATATCATAGCGTAAAGTGAAAGCAGTAATGTAACCGGCATCGCTATAATTTACAGGTGCAATTTTTCCAGAAATGTCCGTTACTATTTCTGCATAATTAGTACCTCCTGCTTTTAATTGTTTGTATACTTCTTTTGATGCGCTGTAAGCTTTTAATGTATCTGCAGCAGTTGCTTTTTCAGCCACAGGCACTGAAAAATATAATATATGGATATCCTTCGCAGACCTGTCTGCAGCTTCTTTTACAAGCTTTTGCAAAAGTGTTTCATCGTTTAAATAGTTATCTGCAATCTGGTCTCTAAAATTTTGTACATCATATTTTAACTGCGAAAGCGTATCCAGCCTTAATTCTTTTGCTGCTTTTACTTTTAATTTAAAATTGGTGTACAGCGTAAGGTACTCACGAATTGATTTTTCTTTATCTGCTGTAACGGGTTTGTTTTTATTGTAAGCCCTTAAAAATTCTTCTTTATTGGTAACATTGTTTCCATAAGTAAAAAGTGGTTGAGCGTAAGTACTGTAACCAGAAAAAAAGAAACCTGCAGCAATAAAGAAATTTTTCATAAACAAAATTAGTGTTGGTGGTTGTGTGTAAATTTTATCATTTTTTAATTTTTACTTCAAGCAAATCATTTATCTGCTCCAGCGTAAGTTTCTTTGCAATAATATGTTTGTCTTTGTCCAGCAGATAAAGTGTAGGTGTAACCACAACATCAAATAGTTGTCTGTAAGATGGTCTTTGTTCTTTTGTTTCCAGCGCCAGAGATTCGTTACTTTGATAAACGTTTATCCAGTCACCGATTTTATGCTCGTTTATATAATTAAGCCATTCCTTTTTAAGTTTTTCTGCTTCAGAAAGTACTGCATAAATCTTTACATTTTTTTGCTGCCAGCTTGCTCGGTATATAGAATCTATCCTTGGTAATTCCTGCTTGCAATGTCCGCACGTAGGGTCCCAAAATATTACAACAGTAAAGGCTGCATCTACATTATAAAGCGCGGAAGGTTTTCCGTTTACATCAACAAAATCAAGATCTGCTGCTTTTTCACCTATTAAATTTGCCATTACCATAAAGGCTCTTTTAGTAATTGCGGCATGTTGTTTTTCGTTGAGCCATGTCGTAATTCCCTTACTGTGGTATCGCTCATAAAGATGCACAAACACTGCATCCTGACCCATGTATTTCGGACTTATATATTCATCTGTAAACCAGTTTAGCAAAAACTTATACATTTCAGTATTTGTTCTTGCAAGTAACAATTTGTAATCTATATCTTTTATTAAACTGTCAGATGATTGTGGCATTACTTCTCTGTAATACGTTTCAAGCTTTGGCAGAAAAAAAGGCGAACGGATAATTCTATCGTCCATAAAAGTTATTCCGTCCCAATAATGTCGTTTGTAAAAATTATAATTTTCTACAGAGTCCTGATGGGTAACTGCTAAAGTTGTTGGGTAAGCAGGTTCTCTTAATGCATTAAGCAAAACCGCCATCATAGATGTTGGTTTGTCCTTGACAATATTAAACCTGTAATCATTTAATTCTTTGCTGTATTTTCTATATGCAGCTTCGTGTTTTAAAGAATCCGCAGCATTTTTAGCTATATTAAATTGTGTTTTTTCTTCCTGTAACTGTTTGCCTTTTACATTTACAAATGCCTGGTATTGTTTAAAGATTGTATTAGCGGGCGAACCGGATATTATTATTTTATCAAGGTGATTTGTGTCTGCAGTAATAGAAACAATCTGTTCTTTATCAATTAAAAAATCAGCTGTTAACCTTTTGCCAGGAAACACCAAAACATAAATACCACCCGGCAATTTTTGGATAGATTTGAAAACAGATTTACCTGTATTGCTTACTGCTGCTGAATCTTGCAGTATAAAATTTTTGCCCATGTAGTAAGTAAGGTAAACAATGCCTGCCCTGTAATTACTTTGAAGATTAATTTGGTAACCCTGTGCACTCGCATAAAAAAAAGGCAAACAGCCGATCAGTAACGGTAAAAATTTTTTCATTAGTTTAATCTTAATGTTGACAAATATATTTAAAATAGGGCTAAAATAAAGTCGTTTGATTCATCAAAATAAGAGTTTAACCTTTTTTAACAAACTCGCTTTGCCGCATTAAATACTATTTTTACAACGTGAGAAAACAGAACAAAAGAATAACAGTTGAAAATATAGTAATAACAGATTACGCTGCACAGGGAAAAGCAATTGCAAGGCTGGATGGAAAAGTAATTTTTACAGAAGGTGCCGTGCCGGGTGACGTGGTGGACCTTCTGCTCACAAAAAATAAAAAAGATTTTGCAGAGGCAAGGGTATTAAAAATTATTACTCCTTCGGCAGATAGGGTAACACCGTTTTGTATGCACTTTGGTGTTTGCGGTGGGTGCAAATGGCAAATGTTGCCTTACCAAAAACAGTTGCAATACAAACAACAGGAAGCCGAGCAGAACTTAGCAAGAATTGGTAAAATTACGGGTGCAGTTATGATGCCGATTGTCGGAGCAGACGAGCAGGTGTATTACAGAAACAAACTGGAGTTTACTTTTAGCAACAAACGTTATCTAACACAAGACGAAATAACGGAAGAGAAAGTTGTGCCATTACAGAATTCCCTTGGCTTTCATGCACCCAGAGTTTTCGATAAAACAATTAATATTTTCGAATGCTTTTTGATGGATGAGGTAAACAACCGCATTCGAAATAGCATGAGGGAAATTGCAATCGAAAACAATTATCCATTTTATGATATTAAAGAACACACAGGCTGGTTGCGAAATTTAATTGTACGCTTTTGCACAACAGGGGAATTAATGGTAAACCTTTGCATCAACTATGAAGATGAAAAAAATACTAAAATCGTACTGGATGCCTTGCTTGCAAAAGTACCGGAAATAACCACATTACTTTATACCATCAACCCAAAATGGAACGATACCATTTACGATCTCACGCCACAGGTTTATTTTGGAAAAGGATACATAACAGAAAAACTTGAAAATTTTAAATTCATTATAAGTCCCAAATCTTTTTTTCAAACCAATACAAAACAGGCTGAAAAACTGTACAGCGTTGCCAGAGATTTTGCAGCACTTACAGGCAAAGAAATTGTGTACGACTTGTATTGTGGCACAGGTAGTATCGGTATTTTTGTAAGCCCGCTTGCTAAAAAAATAATTGGTGTTGAACTGATAGAAGATGCTATTGAAGATGCTAAAAAAAATGCTTCCAATAATAACATTGAACACGCAGCTTTTTTTGCAGGAGATGTAATTAAAATATGCAACGATGCTTTTTTTGCAGCACATGGCAGGGCTGATGTTGTAATTACAGACCCACCGAGAGCGGGAATGCACGAAAAACTGATAAATAAATTATTGGAAATAGCAGCACCGGTAATTGTTTATGTAAGTTGCAATACCGCCACCATGGCAAGAGATATATTTTTACTGAGCGAAAAATACAGTGTTGAAAAAACGCAGCCGGTAGATATGTTTCCGCATACACACCATATTGAATGTGTGGCAAAACTTATATTAAAAGCCTAAATGGCAGGCAAAATAAAAGGCATAATCATTGAAGATTACAGCCTGTATAAAATAAAAAATATTAAATGGCATTTAACAGAAACATCGGCGGTTTTCAAAGCCCAACACCGGCAGTTTTAAATTTAATTATTATCAATGTAATTGTATTTGTAGTACAACTATCTTTTGGTGGCTTATCTGGTGAAAGTAAGTTTACAGATCTTTTTGCTTTGCATCATTACAAGTCCGACGTATTTGGCTTTCAACAAATCATTACACACATGTTTATGCATGGTAGTTTTTTGCACCTGTTTTTTAATATGTTTTCTCTTTATATGTTTGGTAGGATGATTGAAAATATGTGGGGTGCAAAACGTTTTTTAATATTCTATTTTATTTGCGGTATTGGTGCTGCTGTAGTACAGTTAATTTCTTATGCATACAGTTTTAGTGTATACGATAAAATGGTGATGAGCTACGACCAGGTAATTCAATACCAGGAGGCATTAAGAATGAGTGCAACCGTAGGCGCTTCAGGTGCAATTATGGGCGTAATTGCAGCTTTTGGATACCTTTTTCAAAATGTTGAAATGATGATTATTCCAATTCCAATTCCAATCAAAGCAAAATGGGCAGTTTTAGGTTTTATAGCTGTAGATGTATTCAGTGGCATTGCAGGTAGGCCGGGTGATAATGTAGCTCACTTTGCACACATTGGTGGTGCACTTACCGGGTTTTTAATTGTATACTTTCAAAGCAGAGAAAATAAAAGAGATTATTAACTCCATTCTTTTAAATTTACTATTTGCATAAACTCCATGCTTTACTCAAATACCCTTTGTACTTTTACAAAATAAAATTTAATAATGGGAGAAACTGACCGCAACCACAAAAACGAATTCAGGCAAAGAAACCGAAGACTGTTTACATTGGGTGCTGATGGCAACGCACTAATGGCTTTGTTTGCAATAAATGTTATCTTTTTTTTAATATTAATGGTAGTGCAGGTCGGTATGTTTGTGGGAGAAAAAACACCTGACTTTTTTTATACGCATGTTGTGCAATGGTTTGAAATACCCGCCAGTCTAACCCGACTTTCCGAAAGGCCATGGACAATTTTAAGTTACATGTTTACAGAAACCGGCGGCGGTATCATTAGGGGTATCAGCAACATGATATGGCTGTGGGCCTTTGGTTATATTTTACAACAAATGGCGGGAAATGATAAAATTATACCTGTATATATTTATGGCGGACTTTCCGGTGCATTTTTTTTTATAACGGCCCATTATGTTTTACCGCCGCTCTCGCCCATGCTTGAAAGCGCAGGTTTACTTGGGGCAAATGCAGGTGTAATGGCTGTAGCAATGGCAACCACCACTTTAGAACCAAACTTCCGTTTTTTTACACAAATTCGAAATGGTATTCCTATTTGGGTGTTGATGACACTTTATATTTTAATAGATTTTGCCAACGTCGCCGGCCTTAGTGCAGCATACAGTTTATCTCACCTTGGTGGTGCTGCTGCAGGTTTTGTATTTGTGTTGTTTTTAAGAAAAGGTAAAGATGGAAGTGTGTGGATGAATAGACTTTACAGTAAATTTATTACCATGTTTGAGCCTAAGATACAACCCGAAAACTCTGATAAAAATGATATTTTTTACAACAGTGGTAACCGAAAACCTTTTACAAAAACCACTAACGTTACACAAAAAAGGGTAGATAAAATACTGGATAAAATTAGCCAAAAAGGTTATCATTTTTTAACTGATGAAGAAAAAGCGTTCTTAAAAAAAGCTGCAGAAGATGAAGAACTTTTATAAAGTTTATAATAAAAAGCGACCGCCAAATTTTTTGGCGGTCGCTTTTTTGATAAGAAATTAATATTTTGTAGTGTCTACCCTACCACTTTTTCTGTCTTTTTTTCTACCTAAAATATAACCACCTGCTGCACCAATTACTCCGCCTATAACTGCTCCTTTTCCGCCTTTACCAATAACACCACCAATTACTGCACCACCAACACCACCAATTGTTGCATCCTTAGCGGCATCGCTCCAACCGGTATTTTTTTTCTTTTCAGGTGCCGTTGTAGTACCTGCTCCTGTTGAGCCTGTTCCGGTACCAGTATTTGTTCCGGGAATAGTTGTTGTTGTAGATGGCGAAGTTGGAGTTATCACCGGTGGATTTTCGTTTTTTATAACTCTTGGAGCCGGTTGTTTTTCATACACTTTTACAATTTTAGTAATTGTTTTTACCTGAACCTTAGGTTGAGGTAAAGGTTTATCTACTACTAAAATTTTTGCTGTATCTTTTGTACCAACATCTGTAGATGCATTTGCTTTGTTAGTTGCGGCTGTATCCGTAAAAACGATTCTGTTTTCAGTATCTAAGGTGTCCTTCTTTTTTGTACTGCATGCAGCAAATAAAAAAGTTGTTGCTAAAAATGGAAGTAATATTTTTTTCATGGCAATTAATTTAATTAGCGTATAATTTATGCACTATTATTGAAAATAATGCCAGCAGTACAAAAATAATATCTATTATGAAATGTTTATGTTAATTGCTTTTAACAATACTATATCTTTAATATATGGCAGGTTTTTTAAGAAGATTTACCAAAGGGTTTTTAATAATATGCAATATAGTTATTGCACTATTTTTTCTGCTTGGGTGTTATGCTTCTTATTTTAATGTTACAACTTTTTGGTTTTTAGGTCTGCTTACACTCGCTTCATTATATTTCGTTTTATTTTTATTATTATTTATCGTTTTTTGGCTTTTTGCAAATTTTAAATATATCCTGATTAGTCTTATTGCATTTGCGCTTGCATGGAAACCGCTTGGGCAAATAATTAAATTAAAACAAGGTGAAGATTTTAAAATTGCAAAGCTACCCAACAGTATTAGAATAATAAGCTGGAACGTAGAACATTTTGATATTTTAGAACACAAAACACATCCTGAAAGAAAACAGGAAATGCTTGATCTCATTAATAAATATTCACCCGATGTGGCCTGTTTTCAGGAGATGGTGGGAGGTGATTTCGATTCTACAGCAATTAATTTTGTGCCCCGAATTGCAAAACAACTTAAATACCAATACTATTATTATTCATATGATAAGAGAGATGATTTCGACGGTAAACACCATTACGGTATAATAACTTTCAGCAGGTTTCCCATCATACAAAAATATACTTACAGCCCGCCGGAGCTCAATTACAATTCAATTTTTCAAAGTATAGATATAGCAGCAAATAGTGATACTTTCAGAGTATTTAATATTCACTTACAATCTTTAAAATTTAGCGATATAAGTCGGCAGTACATTGATGATCCAACATTAAAAGGAAGAGTTGATATAGAGAAATCTAAAAATATCATTTCAAAATTTAAAACCGGTTTTGCCAAAAGAAAACTGCAAAGCGAAAGGGTAAAAAAATCAATGAACGAAAGTCCATATAAAGTTATTCTTTGTGGCGATTTTAATGATGTACCAAACAGCTACGCATATAATACAATTGGCAAAGGTTTAAAAAATGCTTATGCAGAAAAAGGTTCAGGAATGGGAAGAACATTTTCTTCCATATCTCCAACGCTGCGCATTGATAATATTTTTGTTGATGATAAATTGATGGTAGAACAATTTGTAAGAATTAAGAAAAAACTCAGTGACCATTTTCCCATAATAGCAGATATTACGTTAACGCCAAAAGGCAACTAAATTTTATCCAGCTTCCCCATAACAATATTCTTTCATCTCGTTGTTTAAATATATTTGCACATTACACAACACAATAAAAGCTAAACCGGCCTGCCGCTGGGCAGGTATTTATTTGAAGATGAAATGTGATTATTTTTTTTCTTTTCCCCAAAAAGAAAAAAATAACAAAATATCTTTACCACCGCAGGACCACATTGCTGCTTCTTTGCCGGGCTAAAAAAATAGAAAATGTCGTTAGAAATTTACAATACACTTACCAGAAAAAAAGAAATTTTTAAACCTCTCGAAGAAGGCTACGTGGGCATGTATGTTTGCGGACCGACTGTTTACAGCGATGTGCATTTAGGTAACTGCCGAACATTTATTTCGTTTGATATTATTTACCGATATCTGCGCCAGCTCGGTTATAGAGTAAGGTATGTGCGCAACATTACGGATGCCGGGCATTTGGAAGGCGACCGTGATGAGGGTGATGATAAATTCAGCAAAAAAGCAAGGCTCGAAAAACTGGAGCCAATGGAAATTGTGCAGCGTTACACTTTAGGTTTTCATGAAGTAATGCAAGTGTTTAATAACTTACCGCCAACCATAGAACCCACAGCCACAGGGCATATCAGCGAGCAAATAACCATGACGCAGGAAATACTTGCAAACGGTTATGCTTATGAAGTAAACGGTACAATTTATTTTGATGTTGAAAAATACAGCAAAGAAAAATCGTATGGCGTATTAACAAACCGCAAGCTTGAAGATTTGCTGAAAGGCACAAGAGACCTTGGCGGACAGGATGAAAAAAGAGGACGGCTGGATTTTGCATTATGGATAAAAGCAAAGCCTGAACACCTCATGCAATGGCCAAGTCCATGGGGAATGGGTTTCCCCGGCTGGCATATTGAATGCTCTGCAATGAGTAATAAATATTTGGGTAAAAGGTTTGATTTGCATGGTGGCGGAATGGACCTTGCAGCCACACACCACACCAATGAAATTGCACAAAACGAAGCTTGTTTTAAAGAAAGTCCTGCACAAATTTGGATGCATACAAACATGCTTACCGTAAATGGTACCCGCATGAGCAAATCGTTGGGCAATGGTTTTTTGCCACACGAATTATTTACGGGTTCGCACCCACTGCTGGACAAAGCATATTCGCCAATGACGGTGCGTTTCTTTATGCTGCAAACACAATACAGAAGCACACTCGATTTTAGCAATGAGGCGCTCCAGTCTTCAGAAAAAGGGGTTAAAAGATTATGGGAATCTTATGAAACACTGCAAAAAATAATTTATTTAGCAGGTGAAAAAGATACTGAACTGGAAGAAAGAGTTTTGAAATATGTACATGGTTTTGAGGAGAGCATGAACGATGATTTTAATACTGCAAAAGTGCTGGCCAATATGTTTGAGCTGGTGCCTGTTATAAATTCATTTAAGGATGGCTTGATACCAGTTGGAGCAATTACGGAAAAAACTTTTGAGCTTCTTAAAACAAACATGACCATTTATTTAACAGATGTTTTTGGGCTGAAGGCTGAAACAGAAATAAACAATGGCAAACTGAGCAATGTTTTAGATCTTTTAATAGAGATGCGCAAAGAGGCAAAAACAAAAAAAGATTTTGCTACATCGGATAAGATAAGAACCCAGCTAAAGGAAATTGGGATACTGCTGAAAGATGAAAAAAATGGGGAAATGAGTTGGGGGATTGAGTAGTTATTTGCTAAGGGAACAAAGAGAGAGAGAGTGTGGCTCTTTGTTCCCTTAGTCTAAGTTTCAAACAATCACTCAGCAGTGTTCAAAAAATCAAGCATTGGCTTTACTGCCGTAAAAATGCTTATGATGTTTTTTATAAAGTTTTTATCCTGCAATTCAACATCCGTAATCTTTTTGCTTACAATAAAACTTTTCAGTTTTAAAAATTCAATTGCTGGGTTTTCTATGTCATATCCCTTTGGTGGACGTTGCAGAATGTCTTCCTTTGATAGTCCTTCTGTAAAATTTTCTTTAAATTTTTTGCCTGTTAAAATTTTTTTCCACTCAGCTAAATTGTAATCGATTTCCTGGCGAACACTTGCAAGTTTTTTTGCTTCGGGGTTCCAATAACCTGCCGCTACAAACGCAGCACCCGGTTCTATGTGCACATAAAAACCTGCTGTGTCCCCTTTCTTTCCACCCTTAGAAAAAATGGCAGAAATATTACTTTTGTAAGGAGCTTTATTTTTGGAAAAACGAACATCCCTGTTTATTCTAAATGTACATTCCTTCACCTGCAGTTGGGCTATATCTTCATCATGCACACCAATTGCTTTTATTATTTGTCCGGTAATATTCTGAACATCTTCCTTAGCAGATTCATATCTTTTTCTGTTGGCATCAAACCATTCTTTTGTATTGTTCTTTTTTAAATCAGTAAGAAACTGAAGTGTATTTTTTTCTATCATAATAGCACCTTTAGGCCCCCTCTATCTCCCCCGCAAGGGGAGGAAATTTTGGAGATTGATTCTTGAGATTGTATCATTTGTAAATTTAAAAATAATGCAATGTTACAAACCATTCCTTTTGTAGCATTAGGAATATTGGAATTTATAAGGGTCAAAAAGGATATTAAAATTCTCTCAAAAAGAAAAAGTCTCCGCATATCCACAGATTCCAAAAGTTACCCTGCGGAAGATTTAGGGGGCCGCAAGTTTTATAAATTCATCCTCACTAATTATATTAATCGTTGCAATCTTTTTTGCTTTTTCCAGCTTACTCCCTGCATCTTCACCGACTATCAAATAATTTAATTTAGAGCTTACACCGCTTAAGATTTTGCCGCCCAATCCTTCTGCCATTGCCTCTGCATCGTTTCTTTTTAATTTATTTAATGTGCCGGTAAATAAAAATGTTTGTCCTGTTAATCCGCCTTCTTTCTTTTCTTTAGGTAGACCTTTCATTTGTAAACCCGCTTCCTGCAATCGTTTCAGCATCTCTATATTGTCTCCATTTTTAAAAAAAACTGCAATACTGTCTGCCACTTTCACACCTACGTCATCCATCTGTTTTAATTCATCTTCAGTTTTTGCGGCAAGTTCAAAAATATCAGTAATGTTTTGTACAAGCGTTTTTGCAGTAGTTTCTCCAACATACCTAATACCCAAACCATAAATTAATCTGTGCAGTGGTTGCTTTTTAGATGCCTCAATTGCATCAATTAAATTGGTGACAGATTTTGCACCGAACCCTTCCATATTACCGAGCATTTCCGCCTTTAAATCATAAATACTTGGCACATCACTTATCAGTTTTAAGGCATAAAACTTTCGCACATTTGCCTCACCAAAACTTTTTATATCCATCGCATCTTTACTTACAAAATGAATGATGCGTTCTGCAACCTGAGCTTCACAATTAATATTTACACAACGCCAAACTGCTTCCCCATCAGGCCTTACCAATACATCATTACATACAGGACAGTTTTTAGGAAAATCAATTTCTTTCTCATCACCACTACGCAGTTCGGTTAATGATTTTACAATTTGCGGTATCACATCACCGCTGCGTTCTATTAAAATATGATCTCCAATTTTTAAATCTTTTTCCTTTATATAATCTTCGTTATGTATAGAAATACTCGTAACAGTTACCCCGCCAACCTGAGCCGCTGCTATCTTTGCTACGGGAGTTACAGCACCCGTTCGACCTACCTGAAACTCTACAGCAAGCAATTTACTGGAAGCCTGTCTTGCTTTAAATTTAAATGCAATTGCCCAGCGTGGATGGTGCGATGTCATGCCCA
>JAYTCO010000316.1:0-9229 GCA_043736415.1 Ferruginibacter sp.
GGAAATTTGTCTGTCATCAATTCTTCTCCACGGCTCCACACAAATAACTCATCATTGCGTTTTATAATTTGTCCTCTTATGCCGTCCCATTTCCATTCAGCCTGCCATTCATGTTCATTACCTAAATCACTCACTTCGTTTTCAATTGCGTAAGCTAAATAAAAAGGATAAGGCTTGCTATCGTCTGCTGCACTGTGTTCTGTGCTCATTAGTTCATCAAACGAAATTGTAGCTGGGTTCCAATCGCCCATAATTCTGTGTGCAATAATTGATGGAGAAATATCTGCTGTTTTAGCAATGGCATTTACCATCAGCTTTTGAGAAACCCCAATTCTAAAACCGCCGGTCATTAATTTATTAAAAACAAATATTTCACTTCTGTTCATTTGTGCCCATGCTTCTGTAACAAACAACGCTTTTACATCGTCATCTTCCTTTCCAATATTTCTCAGCAAATTCATGTAATGAGAAAGTGAATATTCTACTATATCTTTTGTATCAATATTACTTTCAGGAATTAATAAAGATATTGTTTCAGCCAAGTCACCTACTGTATGATAACATTCTTCAAACAGCCATGGATCTATGTTTGCAGCTTGCATACAACTTGCACGCAGCAATGCGCTGTTTACAGATCGTTTTGGTCTGCGGCCTGTAAACAGAGCAATAACCCAAATTTTATCTTCACTGTTTGCTTCAGAAAAATATGCACGAATAGCCTCGAGCTTTGCATTTGTTTTTGTGGTGGTAGCCAACTTCATTATAAGTTCTGCAAAACGCTTCATGTAGATTTAAGATAATAGATTTTAGACACAAGACTTTACATAATTTACAATTCCTAAAAAATTTTCAAAATTCACTGTTCACTATTTCATCTTCACCATTCACAATTTCACCATTCACAATTTCACCATTCACAATTTCACCATTCACCATTTCACCACTCACCATTTCATTTTCCGTTTGCTCTTCGTTCCCGTATTCCGTTTTTACTTCACCCGCTTCAATACCCTGTTCATTTAAATACCTGCTAAAAGTCGATTGAAAGCCATGTGTAGCATAAACTTTTTCTGCACCCGTAGCTTTTACTGCTGTTATCAATCCTTCCCAATCGCAATGGTCACTTAAAGCAAAACCGGCATCAGCATTTTTTCTGCGCACATTTCCACGTACCTGCATCCACCCGCTGCAAATGCCCGTAGCATAAGGCGTAAACCTTTTCATCCATGAGCTGCCTTCCGCACTAGATGGCGCAATTACGATGCAATCTTTCAGTTCTTCTTTTGTCGTTTCAGGAGTAATTCTTTTTACATCAGGCAATGCCCAACCTGCCGCCTGCAAAGTAGTATGCATGTTGTAAACTGCGCCATGTGCGTAAATCGGCAATCCGGTTTCTGCCAATGGCTTTAAAATTCTTTGCGCTTTGCCCAGACTGTATGCAATAAAGATGCTGCTTTTCCCATTTGATTTATTAGTATAAATCCAGTTTTTCATTTCATCAAATATTTCCTCTTGCGGTTTCCATTTGTAAATGGGTAATCCAAAAGTAGATTCAGTAATAAACGTATTGCATTTTACGGGTTCATACGCTGTACTAATCCCATCATCTTCTGTTTTATAATCTCCTGTAAACACCCACACTTCGCCCTTATATTCAACTCTAACCTGTGCACTGCCAATTATATGCCCTGCGGGGAAAAGTGAAATGCTTACTCCATTCAAATAAACGGGTTCATTCCATCCTACAGAATGGTATTCATTTTCTCCTAAACGCAATTGCAGAATGGGTTTGGTATCATGGTGACAAAGGTATTTCTTGCTACCCCATGTTGCATGGTCGCTGTGTCCGTGACTAATAACAGCGAAATTAACGGGCTTCCATGGGTCAATATAAAAATTGCCTTGTGGGCAGTAGAGGCCTTTATTTGAGAATTCGATTAGTGGCATATAAAAGAATAGATTGAATACTGCATTATTTAAGCTAATTATACAATTTTTTAAGAGAATTATTTACCTTTTTTGTATAATTTAGCAATACGCTATGAATAAAATTTTAATAATAACCTTCTCGTTAATATTTTCTGTAACGTCAGGTTTTTCGCAAACAGATAAAGTTTGGTCTTTGCACAGAGAAAATGATAATAAAATTGCAACTGATAAAGCTGTTGTAAGACAGTCTTTTCCAAAAGAATTTAAATTATTTGATCTTGACATTAATCCTTTAAGACAAGAATTATTTTCTGTTATTGATAATAATTCCAACAAGCATACCACTATTATTTCTCTCCCAAATTCAAATGGAAATATTGAACAATTTGAAATCGTTGAGGCTTCCAATTTTGAGCCTGATCTTCAGTCAAAATTTACAAAAATAAGAGCATTTTCTGGTAAAGGAATTACTGACAAAAATGCAACTTTAAAATTGAGCATATCTCCTCAGGGTATTCAGGCTATGATTTTTAAAACAGAAAAAGAAAATGAATTTATCGAAGCATATTCAAAAGACCATACTATTTATGCAGTTTTTAAATCTCAAAGGAATAGTGGAAAACTACCCTGGACATGTTCAACTACTGATCGTAATTTGATGGCTAATCTAAACATGCAGATTTTATCTACCAACAAACCTTCAAGTTCAATAGGTGATTTAAAAACAATGCGCTTGGCTCAGTCATGTAATGGTGAATATGCTAACTACTTCGGTGCTACCAGTGCTGCCCAGGTTGGACTAGTATTGGCCGCTTACAATGCTACGCTAACTCGTTGTAATGGCGTCTATGAAAAAGATCTTGCTGTGCACCTAAATTTAATTGCTAAGACAACCGATGTAATTTTTTATGACCGTGCCACAGATCCCTATACAACTTTAAGCGAATGGAACCTGCAATTACAACAAACATTAACTGCAAAAATTGGGGAAGCTAATTATGATATTGGTCATATGTTTGGTGCATCGGGTGGTGGTGGAAATGCAGGTTGTATTGGTTGTGTATGTGTTAGTCCAGACTTAGATAGCCTTGGTGTTCCTATAGCTTACGGGAAAGGTTCTGCTATAACTTCACCTGCAGATGGTGTACCCCAAGGCGATAATTTTGACATTGATTATGTAGCTCATGAAATTGGCCATCAACTTGGCGCAAATCATACATTTTCATTTTCAAATGAAGGTACGGGTGTTCAAAAAGAAATTGGATCAGGTATAACAATTATGGGATATGCAGGAATTACCAACCAAGATGTTGCTGCTCATTCTATTGACATATTTCACGAAGCTTCAATACAACAGATACAGAATAATTTAGCTACAAAGTCTTGTCCCATCACTATAAACATTTCTGCAATAAATGCTACTCCGGTTGTAGCTGCTGTTCCTAATTATACAATTCCAATCAGCACACCATTTGCCTTAACAGGATCAGCATCTGATGCTAACGCCGGAGATGTACTTACTTATTGCTGGGAACAGAATGATAATTCAACTACGACCGGCAATTCTAGTGTGGCAAGTCCCACAAAATTGACAGGACCTAATTGGTTATCATTTAGTCCAACTGTTTCGCCTACAAGGAATTTTCCTCGTTTAGCCTCAATTTTAGCAGGTTCTTTTACGACGGGTCCATTACCCGGGGGTGATGCTATTGCAACGATAGAAGCTTTGAGTTCTGTTGCGAGAACATTAAATTTTCGTTTGACTGTTAGAGATAATGCGACCTATAGTTCTACAGCACCAATAAAAGTTGGTCAAACTTCCTTTACCGATATGGTCGTAACTGTTACTAATAGTTCAGGACCCTTTCAGGTTACGTCACCTAACACTAATGTTTCTTATGCAGGCGGTTCAACCCAAACAATTACTTGGGATGTAAATAATACAACAATGCCACCTGTAAGTTGTTCAAATGTAAAAATCAGCTACTCAACTGATGGTGGATTATCTTTTCCAAAAGTCTTAGCTGTAAGTACAGCCAATGATGGAACAGAATCTGTAATAATTCCTGTGGGTCCTACGACAACCGGCAGAATTAAAGTGGAAGCTATCGGTAACATCTTTTTTGATATTTCTGATTTAAATTTTTCGGTTAACACGGGGGCTATAATTACTGCACAACCATTTTCTCAAACGGTTTGTGTTTCTAATGCCGCTACATTTTCGGTTACAGCTACAGGCACAGGTTTAACTTATCAATGGCAAAAAGCTTTGGCGGCTACTCCAACAGTTTATACAGATATTCCGGGTGCCACTAATTCTTCTTACACAACTCCTGCAACTGTGCCTGCAGATAATGGAAATTTGTACAGGGTAAATATTGTAAGTACTGATTCTCCAACAACTATTACAACCTCAAATGTTGTAATGCTTACAGTTATTAATCCCGTTTTAGTAACACAAAATCCATTACCTCAAAGTGGGTGTGCTATGGATAGTTATACTTTTTCAGTTACTGCTACAGGGGGCAACTTAACATACCAATGGCAAGTGAGTACAGATGGAGGGGCCACATATATTAATGTTTCTCCGGGAGTGCCTTCTTCTGCTGCAAGTAGCGGTTCCATTTCTAATTATACTATTACTAATGCACTAATTTCTTTGAGCGGTAATTTTTATAGAGTTGTAGTTTCAGGTCAACCATGCGGATTTATTATAACGCCTGGAGTTTTGCTTACTTTGAGTAAAAAACCTATAGTAGATATAGCAGCAGCAGTTGTCTCTAATACAAATGCTGCAGTTAACTCAATGATTATTGCAACAGTCAATCCGGGTAATTTAAATATTATTTATTCATGGAAGCGCAATGGAGCTATTATTCCAAACACTTTAACTAGTTCCTTTATAACGCTTGCAGTAGATGATGAAGCAGCTTACCAGGTTACCGTTACAGATATTTCTACGGGTTGTCAAAGTACTTCAAATACCATTAACACCCTGGCCTCTAAAAGTGATAATTTAATTGCTAATAGGGTATTTATTTATCCTAATCCTGTGAGAACAACAATGCAGGTAAGGTATAATAATTCTACCAGTGCAAACAGAGGAACGATGCTGAATATTTATGACGAAAAAGGTGTGAGGGTATTTTCAAAAGCTTATGCCATAACCGGCACTTTCGGAAGAATGGATGTTGACATGAGTGGAATGCAAAATGGAACTTATATGATTTACATTATGGATAATTCAGGTAAAAAACTTGTAGGAAGTAAGGTTATAAAAATTAATTAAGTACAATTATTTATTTAAAAAGGCTGCCCGATGGCAGCCTTTTTTTTGTGCGTAATTTATAAGTTTTGCCTTGAAAATTAAATGCGGAAAAATTAGATTTTATATTGATGTTTAAACATTAATATTAAAAAAATAAATAACTTTGTTCTAAACAATAAAAGCACAACAATGAGTTTGATACAAGATCTTAACTGGAGATACGCTACAAAAAATATGAATGGCGAAACTGTTTCTGATGAAAAGTTAACAGCTATTTTAAAAGCAACAAATCTAGCTGCAACTTCTTATGGCTTACAACCTTTTACTATTTTAGTCGTAAATAATAAAGAAATTAAATCAAAATTACAGGAAGCTGCTTATGGCCAGGCTCAGGTGGGAAGTAGTTCTGCAGTATTGGTATTTGCAGTACCGTTAAAAATTACAACCGCAGATATAGAAGGTTTTATAAACCTTGTCGCTACAACCCGCAGTATGCCCGTTGAAGCATTAGATGGTTACAAAGGAATGATTTTGGGCACAGTTGGCGCATTGCCTGCTGAGCAACAACAAATATGGTCAGCAAAGCAAGCATACATTGCCCTGGGTACTGCACTTGCAGCTGCTGCTGAGCAAAAAGTTGATGCTTGCCCTATGGAAGGTTTTGATGCTGTAAAGTTTGATGAAATACTTGGACTTACTGAAAAAGGTTTAAAATCTCTGGTTATCATGCCTGTAGGTTACAGATCTGCAGATGATGTTACTGCAAAATATATTAAGGTAAGAAAACCTGAAAGTGAATTATTTCATTTTGTAAAATAAAATGAACGTTTAAAAAAAATGGCTGCTTATTAATTAAGCAGCCATTTTTTTATAGTAATTAGCAGGTGTTTTAACGGGAATTAAGTGAGGTCTGAAAATAATCCATTTACAAATTGTTGTCCGTTAAAAACCAGCAGATCCTCCATTTTTTCACCAACACCTATAAACTTTACAGGAATTTTAAATTGATCAGCAATTGCAATAACGACTCCACCTTTTGCAGTTCCATCAAGTTTTGTAATACTTAATGCCGTTACTTCTGTTGCCGCAGTAAATTGCCTTGCCTGTTCCAAAGCATTTTGTCCTGTACTTCCGTCTAAAACGAGCATGACTTCGTGTGGCGCATCAGGTATCACTTTCTGAATTACTTTTTTAATTTTACTCAGTTCGTCCATCAAATGTGCTTTGTTGTGTAACCTTCCTGCAGTATCTATTAATATCACATCTGAATTTTTAGCAACACCACTTACAACTGTATCGTAGGCAACTGATGCGGGATCGCTACCTTGTTCTCTCTTAACTATAGGAACGCCGGTTCGCTCACTCCAAATAGTTAATTGCTCAACAGCAGCAGCTCTAAAAGTATCTGCAGCACCTAACAATACTGATTTACCTGCCTTGGAAAAATTGTAAGCTAGCTTGCCAATGGTTGTCGTTTTTCCTACACCATTAACCCCAACTACTAAAATAACATGTGGTTTGTGGCCTGTAGGTAATTCATAATTTTCGTAAGAACTATCTGCTGTAGAGGTTACCAGCAACATTTCAATTTCCTGTTTTAAAATACCGTTTAGTTCTGCTGTATTAATGTATTTATCTTTTGCTACTCTTTTTTCTATATTCTCAATAATTTTTACGGTTGTTTCTATCCCAACATCTGCGCTTACTAGTGCATCTTCAAGAGCATCCAATACATCCTCATCTACATTGTTTTTGCCTGCAATTGCTTTTGTTATTTTACTAAAAAATCCTTCTCTGGTTTTTTGTAATCCGTTATCTACTGCTTCCTGTTCTTCTTTTTTCTTTCCAAATAATTTATCAAATAGACCCATGTTTAATTTTTAAATGCTTAATTATTTTTAAGCAAAAGTAACCTCATTCGTTTAAAAACCTTATCTGTAAAACGACAAACCTATTTATGCAAATAAGCTGATACCAATTTTAGATTTACTTAATTAAAAAAGCCATCTCTATAAAAAGAGACAGCTTTAAATAAAATAACAAAATAAAATTATTGAGCCAAGTGAGCTTGAATTTTATCTTTATGTACAATAGATTCTTTAAAAGTATAAGCGCCGGTCTTAGCACTACGTATTGTGCGTATTACTTTGGTCCAATTCTTTGCATCTGCTGCTGCTTTTTGATCTTTGGTTTTTATCGCCGTTTTGGCTGCTTTTGCCATGATATATTAATTTGAAAATGTAAAAATGTGCCAATTTTAAGGTTGGCTAATTTGCTTAATTATTTAATTTCTTTATGAACAGTTACCTTTTTTAGAATGGCGTTAAATTTCTTTAGCTCCAAACGCTCGGTGGTATTTTTTTTATTTTTGGTAGTAATATAACGGCTGGTGCCGGGTTTACCGCTGGTTTTATGTTCAGTGCATTCCATGATAACCTGCACTCTGTTTCCTTTCTTTGCCATTTTATTAATTTGAAAATTTGAAGGTCAAAATTTGTATGATATACCAAACCTTAAACGATCTTAATTACTTAATTTAGATTTTAGAACCGGCTGCACGCATAGATTTTACTGTAGCATATAACCCGTTTTTGTTGATTGTACGGATCGCTTCTGAAGATATTTTCATGGTTATCCATTTATCTTCTTCTGCAAGAAAATAGCGCTTTGTTTGAAGGTTAGGTAAAAACCTGCGCTTTGTTTTTATATTTGAGTGAGATACCTTATTACCTGTAATTGGTCTCTTACCCGTAAGTTCACATACTCGTGCCATTGTCCTTAAATTTTGGAGGGCAAAAGTAATGAATTATATTTACAAATTAACGGGATTATAAAAAAATTACAGAAATAAAATTTCTTAGTTCTACATTTCTTCTTATTAAAATACCTGCAAATAACAATTTATTTTGTCTCTTAATTAAGGCAATAAAATCAGAAAACCAATCACTTAGCTAAACTTTTAATTTTGCCTTTTTTAGTAACCTAAACATTTGTAATACAATTGCCAGTAAAATAAGTGCAACACCCATGTAAAATTCCTTATGAAAAGATTTGCCTTCTCCAAAAAATATAAATGCAAGTATTATTCCATACAAAGGTTCTAAATTATACATCAGGTTAGAGGTAAATGCTGATATTTTTCTTAAAGCCTTTAGTTGTAAATCAAAGCACAGCACCGTGCAGATTACCGCCAATATTATTAACCATCCAAAATCTGTTACTGTGGGAATATAATAGCTATTAGGCGTAAACTTTAAATAAAACGGAAGCAATAAAGAAAGAATAACAAATCCTCCAAAAAGTTCATAAAAAGTTAATGTACGGGGCGAAAATTCTTTTATCAGTTGCTTATTGAGCATTGGGAAAATTGCTGCAGCAAGCGCCGCTAAAATGCCGTATGCAATACCTAATTTAAATTTTGGGTGAAAATCGAAAATGATGTAAATGCCTGAAATTGCTAAAAGTCCGAGTAAAACTTCAACTATTACTATTTTCTTTTTAAAAATAATAGGTTCTATTAAAGCTGAAAAAAAACCTGCTGCTGACAAACACACAAGTGCAACGGAAATGTTACCATATTTAATGCTCCCATAAAAAGTAACCCAATGAAACGCAATAATGCCTCCTACACCCGCCATTCTAAAAATATCTTTTGCATCAATTCTTTTAAATTCTTTTTTTACATAAAGCATCACCGCTAGCACAAGTACAGTTATCAGCAATCGGTACCAAACCAATAATCCTTCGTTTAAGGTAATAAGTCTTCCTAAAACTGCAGTAAAACCTGCCAGAAAAACTGCAATATGTAATTGTATAAAGGCTTTTTTCATAGTAAAAATGCAAATATAGTTTCAACGGGTTATTTTAACACTTATCATTTAGTTACTATTTAAAGTACGAAACTGCTTGCAAAATCAAATGAATAATCTTCTATTATTTTTTTTATTAAAAATAGTTTGTCACTTTCCCTCACGGTTAAACATACCTATATTTGCGACCTTATAACTAACTACATTACCATGAATTTTAAAC
>JAYTCO010000317.1:0-22660 GCA_043736415.1 Ferruginibacter sp.
CCACGCATTCGTCCGGCAGAAGGGGTTGATATATCTAACTATCATATCAACGATAAGGAATTAGTGCAACTGATGTGTGCCTATCGTTTATTGTATGAAGAAGTTGAGATTTCTGTTTCTACAAGAGAGTCAGAAATTTTCCGAAATCATTTGATTAAACTTGGCACAACCACGATGAGTGCAGGTTCTAAAACAAATCCTGGTGGTTATAGTGTGGATGAAGATTCTTTAGAGCAGTTTGAAATAAGTGATGAACGTACGCCTGCGCAGGTTGCATCTGTTATTTCGGCAAACGGCTACGAACCTGTTTGGAAAGATTGGGATAAAACATTTTAAGTATGGCAGATTTTACGATTGAAGAAATACAACGGTACAGCCGCCAATATACTTTAGATGAGATAGGTGTGGAAGGCCAATTAAAAATAAAGCAGGCAAAAGTGTTGGTGATTGGTGCAGGTGGTTTAGGATGCCCTGTATTGCAATATTTAGGGGCAGCGGGGGTTGGTACGCTTGGTATTGTTGACTTTGATAAAATTGAATTACATAACCTTCACCGGCAAATTTTATACAGTACAGATGATATTGGCAAACCCAAAGCACCGACAGCGGCAAAAAAAATATATGCCACTAATCCAAATGTTAGCTGTATTGTTTTTAATGAATTGTTGCAAGAAGAAAATGCAGTAAAAATCATTTCGCAATTTGATATAGTGGTGGATGGCTCAGATAATTTTTTAACCCGTTACCTGGTAAATGATGTTTGTGTGCAATTACAAAAGCCATTGGTGTACGGTAGCATATTTAAATTTGAAGGTCAACTTGCTGTGTTTAATTATAAGGATGGTAAAAGTTTAAGAGATATATACCCTGAAGCTCCTAATACAGAAGATGTACCCAATTGCAGTGAAACGGGTGTAATGGGTTTTGTGCCGGGTATAATGGGTGTGTATATGGCTGCTGCAACAGTTCAAATTATATTAGATAAGTACAGCAATAATAATTTATTGGTTTTTAATTTCAACCAATTTAGCATCAACACTTTAAAAATTTAAGGCATTTTTGCTTACAACTTGGCATTACAGATAAATTTAAAACAAGTGGTGGTAGTTTTTATTTTAGCTATTTCTATGGATAGAAAAGAATAATCAGGTTGACAACGTAACTTTAAATTACATTTTAAAGCCCTTACTTATTGATGAAGAATTGTTTTGCTGTCGGAGCTTTCATTACCGTTATTTTGATCGCAAATGGTTGCAGCAAAAGTTCTGCACTTACAGTTGCAAGCCCGCCTGTGGTCGTCATGCCTGTTGCAGAAACAGATCCTCCACAATATGGAACAGCATTTAATAATGTGCCAGACCGACAGGATGCTGTTATTTACCAGGTAAATATGCGCCCATTTAGTTTACAGGGAAATTTTGCAGGCGTTTTGGCAAGAATGGATTCTATTAAAGCACTGGGCGTAAATGTTGTTTACCTTATGCCTGTTTATCCTGTAGGAATTACAAACTCCGTAAACTCACCTTATTGTGTTAGAGATTATAAGGCTGTAAACAGTAAGTTTGGGTCAATAAGTGAACTGCGTGCAATTGTAGATGCAGCACACAGTAAAAACATGGCAGTAATTTTTGACTGGGTAGCTAACCACACTTCGTGGGATAATCCCTGGATTACACTTCACAAAGACTGGTATTTACAAAATACATCCGGCACCATCATCAGCCCGCCAGGCACAGGCTGGAATGACGTTGCACAATTAAATTTTAGCAACAATAATATGCGACTTGCCATGATTAAAGCCATGAAATACTGGATTTATACCGCCAATATTGATGGCTTTAGATGTGACTATACTGATGGTCCGCCCTTTGACTTTTGGAAACAGGCTATTGATACGCTCAGAAATATAAGCAGCCACAAATTGCTGCTAATGGCTGAAGGAAACCGTAGCAGTAATTTTACAGCAGGCTTTGATTTTAATTTTGGTTTTACTTATTATGGTCAGTTAAAGAATGTTTATAACAACAATAAATCTGCGCAGCTAACAGACAGTTTAAACAATGTAGAATATTTGAACGCAAGTAATGGGCAGCAGGTTGTTCGTTACTTAACTAACCACGATGTGAATGGCAGCGATGGTACTGCCCTCGATTTATTTGGGGGTAAAAAAGGATCGATGGCTGCATTTGTAACTGTTGCTTACATGAAAAGTGTACCGATGATTTATAACGGTCAGGAAGTTGCAACGCCCTTCAGGCTTACGTTTCCTTTTACATTAACAAAAATTGACTGGAATATAAATCCTGATGTGACTGCAGAATATAAAAAAGTAATAGCTTTTAGGAATCTCAGCGCAGCAGTAAGAAGGGGACTGCTTACAACCTACAGCAATCAAAATATTTGTGCCTTTACAAAAGAACTTGCAGGAGAAAAAGTATTGGTTATTATAAACGTGAGGAACAGCACCATTAATTATTCATTACCAGCAGCTTTTGTAAATTCTACATGGGCAGATGTTATAAATGGAGGAACACTTGCGCTAGGTACACACCTAACTCTGCAACCTTATGGTTATTATATTCTGAAACTGTAAAAAGATTGTTTAAGCTCAGCCTGCAATAGTGTCTTTGATTCATGAGAATATTTTGGCTTATAATAAAAGCCAAATGCTTTTGCGGCACGAAAGCTGAATATTATTCAGCAAAAGTAAATGTCAGTTTGGAATGATGTAAATCACCTTCAGCCCAAGAACCAATAAATGTATGTGCAATAAGAACATACAAAACAGGTAGCTGAGCGATTGGCCCAATCGAAACCAAAGAAAGAGGCGAGGGAAGTATTTAACTACGCATTTCTAGACCAAAAATATTTATTAGCGCATACAGGGCAGCTTAACTGATTGCCTTTCGCTTTTACTATTGCGCTTCTTTCTTTTTAAAAAGATTAATCATTGTTTGTAATTGTGTTGCTTAAAGTAACTTAATTTGTCTTACTACCACATTTGGCAAACCTTTCAGCATTTGCATTTGTGCACAATTTATCTACTGTAACAATACGTTTTCTTTATTAGTGTAATTTTAGAAACAAATAATGCTTTTATGCAGTTAAGATCAACTAAAAAATACAGCCTACTTATTTTTTTTATTTTTATATCTGCACAATCTTTTTCTCAAAAATTTATAACTGCCAATTACAGAGAAGATGATTTGTATGCGGGTATTGATGTGGGCTCTAAGGGTGTAAAATTGAGTATCATTAAAATGGGCAAAAATGCCTCAGTTACAGGTTCTTTCGTAGCAGTAAAAGACAGTTCTATAAACACAGATTTTATATCTTTTACGCCTCAAACTTTTACTGCAACCTTATATGCAATAAGAAACCTTTATAATTTCGCCAGAAAAACTTATCATATTGTTCCTGAAAAAATATTTACTGTTGTAAGCAGTGGTATAAAAGGTCAGGCAGAAAAAGAAAACAAACAAGATAGAATTGTAGCCCTTTCAGATTCTTTAAGGTTACTTTTAAACGAGCCAAAGAGGGCAATGCCGGTGATTGGTGCGATGGATGAAGCCAAGTTATCGCACTTGGGTATTGTGCCGGAGGCAAGAAGATACAATACTTTTTTAATAGATATTGGGAGCGGTAATACAAAAGGGGGATATTTTAAAAATGGCAATACAAAGGAATTAAAACTGTTTATGCTTAATTGGGGCACAAAGACCATCAGCAATGCAACAGAAAAAAGACTTGGCGATGATAAGGGTATTGCCAATTATAAAAAGTATTTAAACAGAGTGCTTGCAGGTGACCCTAACAATGAAATAATATATGCTGTAAATGAAAGTGGTGCATACAATATGAACGATAACTTCGCTTTTAGTGGTGGTATTGCATGGGCAGTTGCTACAATGCTTTACCCTGAACTGGCAGATAATTCGGTTGTGCCATTAAAGTTTGAGGACTTAGCTGCATTAAATGAAAGACTTGCTTCTAATTTTTCAGCTATTACTCCTACCTCTATAGCCAATTCAGTAACAGATAAAACCATTAACAAAAAAAATATTGAAGATGAAGTTGCCAGAGTACAAAAAGTGTTTGACCAAAAAGCACTGATGGCCGGCACTGGTCTGCTGCTTAATATTGTAAGACAGTTTGAAGGTACGCAGGAAAAGAAAAACTTTTTTCTGGTAAAGAACGGGCAGGTTGGCTGGATATCTGCCTATGTAACTCAAAGCGTAAACAGTAAACTTTAAAAAAATATCGGTAGCTTTAAATTAATATTTTCTGTTTTTAATTCTCATATCCTTCCGAAATACCGCATCAACTTATTTTGATTTGTTGTTTTATGCGTGAAAATAAATACGATAAATTACTGGTTGCATCTATGATATTGCTTGTGTTATCTGCGGTAATGCTGATAATATCAGGCTACAATATTTACTTTAAAAAACATGCTACACCTAATATTGCTGCAACAAATATTGCATTTAACAAAGCACCAAAGCTTAGGGATTCCCTCTCAAGGATATACAGCAATATGGTTACAGATATTGATGACCATTTAAACCTTACAGCGAGTAAAGTTTCAGACCCGGATACTAAAATTAAAATGGCTGAACTTGGTCAACTGCGGCAAGAGATTGTAACATTACTGGCCAATAAAAATAATGAGGCAGATTTAAAACTGGCTCAAATAAAAATAGAAGAGCTTCAACAAAAAGTAGCATTGCTGCAAAATAAATTTGTAGGAGTAGAAACAGAGAATAAAAGACTGCAGCTATTGATAAATCAACTTATTAATGGCAAACAAAAAACTACACAAAACATTACAATAACCCAGGTTGAAAAACAAAAAGTAATAGTTTCAAACGTAACCAATAATAATATTGCAACAGCTAGTGCCCTGCATCTGTTTGCAGTTGCCGGCAATAACAGCAGTGGGCAGGAAACAATTACGGCAGACAATGCCGAAAGGATTGTAGGCACTTTTACAATAAAAAACTTGCCTGCAAAAGGTAATGGAGAATTGTTAATAGTTGTATTGCAGCCAGATGGAGAAGTGGTAAAAAACTCCGTTTGGGAATCAGGTACTTTTGAAAGTGCTGAAGGTAAAAAAATATACTCCAGAAGGCTTTACACAGAGACTGCTAAAGAAGAAAAACAATTGAACTTTTCCCTAACGCCTGACAGATTTTTAAAAGGTGATTACATTATGCAAATTTGGTACAACGGTAGCATGATAGCAAAAATGACCAAAACACTTTCATAAGTTGTGGTAGAGTATTTATTATCATTTACAAGCCAAAGCGTTTTTAAGACAATCCACTTGGTATAAAAAATAAACCGTCTTTTTGCAAAGACGGTTATTACTTACTAACCCTACTAAACTTATTACAAAGGCTTACTCTACTCCTTTGTTTTCTTTTATTTTTTCTCTGATTTTTGTTTCAAGCTCCTCGCCCATTGCAGGATTATCGAATATGAGTTGTTTAACTGCTTCTCTGCCCTGACCTAATTTATCACCATTATAGCTAAACCAACTGCCGCTTTTTTGTACAATACCAAGTTCCACGCCCATATCTACAATTTCCCCTACTTTAGAAATTCCTTCACCATAAACAATATCAAACTCTGCTATGCGGAAAGGCGGCGCTACTTTGTTTTTTACCACTTTAACTTTAATGTGGTTACCGATTATATCATCTCCATCTTTTATTTGTGCCATACGGCGTATATCTAACCTAACAGAAGAATAAAACTTTAATGCATTACCGCCTGTTGTGGTTTCGGGGTTACCGAACATTACGCCTATTTTTTCTCTGAGCTGGTTAATGAAAATACAAACGGTATTTGTTTTGTGAATTGTTGCAGTAAGTTTTCTTAAAGCCTGGCTCATTAAACGTGCCTGTAAGCCCATTTTGCTATCGCCCATTTCACCTTCCAACTCACTTTTAGGGACTAGTGCAGCAACAGAATCTATCACCACAACATCTAAAGCACCGGAAAGAATAAGCCTGTCTGCAATTTCCAAAGCCTGTTCACCATAGTCAGGCTGTGATATTAAAAGATTGTCTATATCAACTCCCAGTTTTTGTGCATATATACTATCGAAAGCATGCTCTGCATCTATAAATGCACACATACCGCCTTTTTTCTGTGCTTCAGCAATTACGTGAATAGCGAGTGTTGTTTTACCTGATGATTCAGGACCATAAATTTCGACTACCCTACCTTTTGGCAAACCGCCAATGCCTAGTGCAACATCTAATCCAATAGATCCTGTTGAAATAACTTCTACTTCTGTAACACCTTTTTCGTTCATCATCATTACCGATCCCTTCCCAAAATCTTTGTCAATTTTATCCATCGTAAGTTTAAGTGCCTTAAACTTTTCTACATTTTCTGCCTTTTGTGTTTTTTCTGCTGCGCTCATGTGTTTGTTTTTTTTAAGTGATGTATCTTGATTTGCGTGTAAATATAATTTGTGTAACAAAACTAAATAAATAAATTTGATTGAACTAATTAATTTAGCATTATTTTAGTAAAGAATTTAGTGGATTGGGAATAAGGCTTTTTGCTGAGATTTGTTTTTCAAAAGAACTTTATAGTATTGCACCAACAGTTATGCTATGTATTTTATAGTCTTTTAATGAATCATCTATAAGTAACCACCGAAGGATGAATGGTTGAAGCATTTAGAAGCAATAGTGTAAAGTAGGCGTTGCACTAGTTAAAAACTGATTTACTATTAATAAAAAAATGAAGATGGCAATAGCAAAAGATATTATTTCGCAGGGACTGAGTGGAGCTATAGGGAAGGAAATTGTCTTTAAAAGGTATGCCGATAAAACGGTGGTGACGAAATACCCTGATATGAAAAAAATTGTGCCGAGTGCTGCACAAAAAATACAGAGAAAAAAATTTAAGGAGGCAAATGCTTTCGCAAAAAGCATTAACAATGACCCTGTAAAAAGGGCTGCTTATGGGTTGAAAATACCTTCGGGTAAGAGTGTATACAGATGGGCGGTGAAGGAATATATGAAGAGAAATCGTGAATTGTAAACTGCTAATGGGGGAAGTATGAAAAGGCTCATTAAAGATTATGCCATGAATGAATACAATAATGAGAAAGAATTTGAACCTAAAAAGCACTAAGGACACAATGATCTACAAAGGATATTATAAACAGCATTTTAAAGAGAAGACATATTTTGAAAAGATTTCTTCTCCGGCTGAGCAATTAATAGACGTAGGGAAAAATAATGGGGAGGCATATTTTGCAAAGACAGATGTGGACACGGTGCGAGATGGATCATTTTACAGTTTATCATCTCTAGGTTCAAATTATTAAAACTGTATTGTATTATAAAGAATAAGTTTTAGCAAACTTTATAAAAATAGGATTTCTTACATACAATCGTACCAAAAATAAAAAAGCACTTTTTAAAATGAGAATTGACTTTAATATACCTGTTAGTATATAAACCAATTTAAAAAGCAATTACTTCAGGCATTAAAGCATATCCAAACCGAGCAACAGTTCAGACTGTGATGAATAAAAAGTTTCCAAAGTCATCCAGTAATAACCAAAAAAGCATTTTTTACATTTTGAAAGTTTCCCGGTTTATTAGATTTTATTAGTAGTCCTCAAACCATACCTTTGCAATGATTTCAAGTATCAATTATTGATGTTTTTATATCAGTTTTTTTAACCTTTCATTAACCCATAGGCGTTTACTTTTACCGCTTAAGAACTTATTATGAGAAAATTTTTTGCAATTCTATTTGCATGTGCCATTTCTACCATTGCTATTTCGCAAACAAAACCTTCTATTTCCTCAAAATTCGGCAACCGTCCGGCTGATCATTTAATGATACAGCTGGCCTCTAATTTTTGGAATGGCACTGCTGACAGTGTATCTAAATATATTAAAGGTTTTAACCGCAGCGCCAATGTATACTTAATGTACGATAAGCAGTTTAAAACAAATCCCCGGCTTAGTGCGGCTATTGGAATTGGAGTAGGTACAAGCAATATTTATTTTAATAAAATGGAAACTAAAATTGCATCAAATAATGCAAAACTGCCTTTTATTAAAACTGATACAGGCAACAATTATAAAAAATACAAACTAGCAACTGCTTATCTGGAAATACCTGTAGAGCTAAGGTTTATGTCAAAGCCCGAAACGCCCAACCAATCTATTAAAGCAGCCATCGGTGTAAAAGTAGGTACACTGTTAAATGCACATACCAAAGCAAAAAATCTTGAAACTGCCTCAGGTGGCAAACTAAACGGACTAACTTTAAAAGAAAGCTCAAAATCATTTTTTAATACCACAAGAATTGCAGCTACTGCAAGGGTAGGTTACGGTATTTTTTCATTGTTTGGCGCTTATAACCTTACCGGTATTTTTAAAGACGGTGTAGCACCGGATACTAAACTAATACAAGTAGGTTTTACTATAAGTGGTTTATAATTGATCAGCAAATGATTATGTTTTTAATGCGGTTTCCGTTATTACAATAGTTAAAAAACCCTCACACTGTGAGGGTTTTTTGTTTGCTGTAAAGTAATCAGCTAATTTTGCAACTCACCTCACAATATCAACCGATATCCTGTAATGAGCGATGCAATTAAACACGAATGTGGACTTGCTTTTATTAGACTCCGCAAACCATTCAGCTACTACCAGCAACAACACAACTCAGTTTTATATGGCTTAAATAAACTGTATCTCCTTATGGAAAAGCAGCACAACCGTGGGCAGGATGGTGCGGGCATTGCAGCTGTAAAACTAAATACTGAACCCGGTTATCCATTTATGTACAGGTTGCGCAGCTGCGCACAGCAACCCATTGCAGATCTTTTTCAACAAATAGGTAAAGAAATTGAAGAAATAGAAAAGTATCAACCAGATATTAAAAGTCATCCCGGGTTAATGAAAGGCCATATACCGGTATTAGGCGAAATTTTGCTGGGACATTTAAGGTATGGCACCCAGGGTAAAAATGACGTACAGTTCTGCCATCCGTTCATCAAAAAAAATACTATTCCATCCCGTAATCTTGCGCTTGCAGGCAATTTTAATCTGGTTAACACAGATGAACTTTTTGGGCTTATAAACATTGATCCCGGCACATTTGAAAAGCAAAGCGATCTTGCTGCCATGATGGAAGTGCTTTATCATTTTCTTATAAAAGCAGATGAATTAAACCCCGGCAATCCCGATATTATTGGGATGCTAAAAAAAGCTGTACCCCTGTTTGATGGTGGTTTTAATTTTGCAGGCATTACAGGCAATGGTGATGGTTTTATTGTAAGAGATGCACACGGTATTCGCCCTTCATATTACTATGTAAATGATGAAATTATTGTAGGCGCAAGTGAGCGTGCGGCTATACGTACAGCTTTTAACCTGGAAGAAAATGAAGTAAAAGAATTGATGCCCGGCACAGCCTTAATAGCCAAAGCAGATGGTAGTTACAGCATTGAACAGATTGTACCTGCGCAGGAAAGGAAAGCCTGTAGTTTTGAAAGAATTTATTTTAGCCGTGGAAGCGATGAAAAAATTTACAGAGAAAGAATAGCACTGGGTTACTTTTTAAGCAAAATTGTTTTAAAAGCTGTTGATTATGATCTTAAAAACACCATTTTTTCTTTCATCCCAAATACGGCCGAAACTGCATTTTATGGATTAATTAAAGGAGCTGAAGATTATTTGAATGAAATAAAAAAAGAGCGCATACTAAGTTGGGGAAAAGAGTTTGATGAAGAAAAATTATCAGAAATGATAAACAGAAAAGTGCGGATTGAAAAAATTGCTATCAAGGATGTTAAGCTTCGCACTTTTATTACAGAAGACAGCAGCCGCAACGAAATGGTACAGCACGTATATGATATTACTTATGGTACAGTAAAAAAAGACCTGGATACCCTCATTGTAATTGACGACAGTATTGTAAGAGGTACTACACTTAAAGAGAGCATTATAAGAATGCTAAACCGACTTAAACCAAAGAAAATTATTATAGTATCCTCCGCTCCTCAAATAAGATATCCTGACTGTTATGGTATAGATATGAGTAAAATGGGTGATTTTATTGCATTTAAAGCTGCAGTAGCATTATTAAAAGAAAGAGGCGATGAACAGGTTCTTACAGATATTTTAGAGAAATGTAAAGAGCTGCAGCGCAACAATAAACTGCACACCGAAAATTTGGTAAGGCTGGTTTACAGGTCTTTTACACCGGAAGAAATTTCGGCCAAAATAGCACAACTTATAACACCTGAAGAAGTTACCATACCCGTTGAAGTTATTTATCAGACTATTGAAACCCTCCATGAAGCCTGTCCAAATAACAAGGGGGACTGGTATTTTACGGGTAATTATCCCACCCTCGGTGGAAATCGTGTTTGTAACAAAGCTTTCATTAATTTTATGGAAGGAAAAAATGTAAGAGCATACTAATGTTTGGCATAATATTTATTAATGCCTGCACAAAAATGTAATAACCAAAACTTATTTATGATGGATAATAAAACTTTTAACAGCCAAAAAATGAATATTCTTATCATTGAAGATGAAGGTGATATTTCATTAATCTTAAACCTTATGCTTAAAAAGGAAGATGTTGAAATTGAACATGTAACTACTCTGGCAAATGCTGCAAATTTTTTAAAAGAGCAAAGTCCCGACATTGTAATTATAGATAACCAGTTACCGGATGGCCTTGGCTTAAAATATATTAAAGAAATTAAAAGTAGCTATCCGCTTATTAAAATCATAATGATTACCGGTAATACCCATACAACAGATAAAGCAACAGCTTTACAAAATGGTGCAGATATTTTTCTTGCGAAACCATTTACCAAAGAGCAGATACAGGCAGCAATAGAAAATGTGTCTTCATTAAAAGTAGCTTAAGCTTCTAATAAATAGCCTCCAATTACTAAAGAATATTTAAGTAATTGGAGGCTATTTTCATTTTACAAATGATATAAACATGATTTGTAGAGCGTATTTACAGGCTTGTTGTCCCAAAATATTTCAAAATCTTCCAGCTCGGCGTTGCTGTAATTATCCTTGATCTGCTGAAGGGTTAATTGTGTTGTGTTGGTTATATCAAGAAGAGGAAGTATTGAAACAAGCCAATCCCCCTGCTGTTTTAAAACCTGAATTTGCTGGGTATGCCTTTTGTTTACAAACGTAAGCGTAGCCATCTCCCTGGTGTTGCCTTTTTTTGATTGTGTAAAGTATTCTACTGAAGGAATATTGCCTGTAAAAATTATTTTTGCTGAAGGTTTAAAACTGTTTAACTCCTGTTCATTTAATGCACTTAAAATAAAATCAGGAGCAATTTTTGTTTTAGGAATTTTGTGATCGAACCATTTTTGCAGCGGCTCATCTACTCCAATATTGTGCATATAATTAAACAGCGATTTTTTTAAGCCATAACCAAAACTATCATGATCGCCACCGGTTTCGTCTTCATATTCAACGTCATTATTTGCAAAGCTGCCAATGATTTCGTTGAGTGGTTTAATATTAAATTTTTGCGGACTTAAACCTACCGGACTGTGAGCTGTTAATGCAAAACGATGCCAGAATGCTGACTGTAAAACGCCTGCTGCAAAAAGCTGGCGCACCATTTCCAACGAGTCTACCGTTTCCTGATCTGTTTGTGTAGGAAAGCCATACATAAGATATGCATGTACCAATATGCCTGCCTCTGTAAAATGGCGGGTAACTTTTGCCACCTGCTCAACAGTTATTCCTTTCTCTATCAGTTTTAAAAGCCTGTCAGATGCAACTTCCAAACCACCCGATACAGCTATGCAACCCGAAGCGCTGAGCAACAGACAAAGATCTCTGGTAAAGCTTTTCTCGAACCTTACATTGGTCCACCAGGTTACGACCATTTTTCTTTTTAAAATCTCCACAGCTACGGCACGCATTAAGGCAGGTGGTGCAGCTTCATCTACAAAATGAAACCCATTTTGTTTTGTCTGGGTCATTATCTCCTGCATACGATCGCAGATAATACCTGCTGCAACCGGCTCGTAAATTTTTATGTAATCAAGCGATACATCGCAAAAAGTACATTTGCCCCAATAACAGCCATGCGCCATTGTCAATTTATTCCAACGGCCGTCGCTCCACATTCTATGCATGGGGTTTACTACTTCAATGGCAGAAATATATTGATCCAGCAGCAGATCGCTGTAATCGGGCGTACCCACTTCGCCCTGCCGGTAATCTTTTACAAATTTGTTGTTTATGTAAACCACTTCTCCATTCTGCAATAAAAAAGTACGTTTAAGTTCATCGACTGTTTTGTTTTTTGTAACGTACGCAATGAGGTTTTCAATGGGTGCTTCGCCATCATCAAGGGTAACAAAATCATAAAATTCAAACACCCTTTTATCTGCAAGGGACCGTAATTCTGTATTTGCAAACCCACCGCCCATCATTACTTTTACCTCAGGATAATTCTTTTTTAGCAATTGCCCACAACGTAAAGATGTATACAAGTTTCCAGGAAAAGGAACAGAAAGTGCAACCATTTTCGGCTGTACCATTATCATTTTTTCAGCTAGTATTTCTATCAACAGTTCATCAATGAAAGTATAAGGTTTTTGCAGTTCATTGTACAATTCATCGAAACTGTTTGCGGATCGACCAAGTTTTTCAGCATACCTGCTAAAACCAAAATGTTCATCAACCGTTTCTTTTATTAAGTCTGATAAATCTTCGAGATACATTGTGGCAATATACTTTGCCTTATCCTGTATACCCATATTACCAAAGGCTTTTTCCAAATCGTCAGTATGCACAAAACGAGATGCTTCGGGCAGCATTTCTCTTTTGCAAATGCTGTGTGCAAGTGTTGCATCTTTATCCTGCAAAAAAGCAATTACAGCATCAACGGTGTGGATGTAATCATTTTTAAGCACCAGCATTTTCTCCGCATTTTCAGAATATTTTATATCCGTTAAATGTATTTTTTCAAACAGTTTCGTTAATCCCGATTTAGAAAACAAGGCTGTGGTAACTTCTATGCCCAAATCGCACTGAAAAGAACTAATGCCTTTTGTGTTTAAAAAACCTTTTATGTAAGCCGTTGCGGGATAAGGTGTGTTTAGCTGCGTAAATGGTGGCGTTATAAGAAGAATAGTAGTGATAGGGCTTTTATTTTAATGCAAAAGTATGCCACTGTACTTAATTTTACTGACTGAAATATGGTGACAGATAAGAACTTTAAAAGGGGTGGTATTATAATTGCAAATATTTATAACCAACAAGTAAAATATGAAAACATTAATAGTAGTGCGCCATGCAAAAAGCAGCTGGGCAAATATTGGAGAAAAAGATTTTGACAGAAACCTAAATGACCGAGGAAAAGAGGATGCTCCTGCTATGGCTGAGAAACTGTTACATACCAAAATAAAGGTTGATGCATTTGTAAGCAGCCCGGCAAAAAGGACTTGCAAAACAGCAAAAGCTTTTATTGAAGCATTTGGCAAAACAAAAAAAGAAATAATATTAATAGATGATTTATACAATGCGCCATCAGAAATATTTTATGAAACAGTTAATGGACTAAATGATGAATATGAGGCTGTAGCTGTATTTGGGCATAACCCAGGCATAACTGATTTTGTAAACACGCTTTGCAATACTCATATTGATGAGATGCCTACCTGCAGCATGTTTGCTGTGCAAATACCTATAACTTCATGGATGAATTTTAAGGATGCTGAAAAAGAATTTTTGTTTTTTAAATTTCCAAAAGAATCCTAAAACACGGAAAACAGATCGTATAATTTCCTTAAATAGCTATTTATAAAGGAAGGGTAACCTTGTGGATTAACATGTTTTATAACACAAAGCGTTTATTTTTGCAGCATGAAAAAGTTATTTTTCTTATTGGTGATATTGGTTATAAATATAACTGCTTTTGCACAATGCTCTATGTGCACAAAAACAGCGCAGCAGTTAGGAGAAAAACCTGCCCAGGGGTTAAACTCAGGCATTCTTTATTTAATGTTTGCACCTTTTATTATTGTTGGATTTGTTGGTTACAGGTGGTGGAAAGGACAAAAAAGTGAGGAAGTTTAATCCTGTTTGTTTTTAAACCATTTTTTATATTTCCTTTTAAAGAAATTTTTTTCTCTTGTTTTAGATTGAGATCTTAGTGTAAAGGGTGTGTGTGTTCCATAACAAGGTTTGATTTCTGAAAAATATTCTAATCTATTTTCAACAACCCTGTTTTTATAATCTTGAAAAAGCGCTTTACATTCAGGCAAATATTCGAACGTATATTTTGGAAAGTATTTAGATAACAGAAATTGATTTTTAAAATCATGACCACTAAAATGAAAAAAGGCTAACGGAATAGCTTCATTAATAAAATATTGACCTTCTTTAGATATCAACTTTCTTTCTCCCATATTCCAGTAGGCAGCATTGTAACCCAAATCATTTAAAACAACCGAATTTTTAAACAAAACAGGAACAAAATTTAGCCAAATTTGATCGACAAATAATGCAGTTGGAAAATCATTATAACAATAAAATCTCATTTTTCTCATCCACCAATCAAGAAAACATTGGGTTTCTTCTCCTCTTTTTAATCCAAAAAAACCTGCATTAAATACTCCTGCTCGAATAATCATTTTCTCAATATCAATTCTATTGTCAAAATTGTTTAAGGTGGCAAGATGCGGAGTAATAAGGATAGAGTGATCTGAAAGGAATGTTTCAGCTTTTTTTAGACTGTTGAAAATTAATATATCAGCATCAAAATAAAAAAGAAGTTCACAATGCGAAAAGGTTCGAAAAATATAATCTGCAACAAATGATTTTAAAGCACAGCTCAATTCAAAAATATCATACCGCTCATTCATTTCTTCAAAAAATTCCAACTTCATATCTTCCACATTTATAATTGTGTGTGGTGCAGCAAACGAATTGTAATACTGAGAACCTTTATCTAATAAAATAATAATAAATAAATGATCGCTATTGTATTTTATAAAAGAATCACCCAATGACTTTGCATAAGGAAGATAATTTGCTGAACAAATTGTAAAAGATACTTTCATGAAATCTTATTTTTTTACTGCAGTTCCATAAAGGCCTGTCATCATTGCATGATGCCCAAAATTATTCTCGGGGACATCATGTTTTAAAAGATAGGGTATTAGTTTTTTTGCAAACTTAAAAGCCAGCTTTTTCTGATACTTTTTTAACGGACTTTCTGTAACCCAAAGTCCCAACATTTGAGCAAAACTTGCATGCCAACCACCCAATGATTTTATTTCAATTTTTTCAAAGCCTGCGTTTTCCAATAAGATTTTTAAAGAAAATGGCGTGTAACGATACGCATCGTATGGGACTTCATGCAATGGCCATATAAACGGAACTGTAAAGAAAAAAACACCCTCCTTTTTTAGAACTCTGAAAATTTCACTTAAAGTTTCATGCGGATAAAATGAATGCTCCAATACTTCTGTAGCCATTGCGCTGTCTACAGTTTCATTCTTTAAAGGAATTGTTTTAGCATCCCAGTGCAAATCTGCAATATCGGTGTTGTGAATAGTGCTGCACTGCAAATCCAGGCCTATGTATTTTTCTACTTTATTATTGCCATTTAAAATTAACTCTTTGTAGGGCATCATACCGCAGCCTATATCAAGTAAATCTCCCTTAAAAACATTAAGTGATTTTTTTACAGCATTTAAAATCGTGGTGCGTGGCATATACGAACCCATGCTAACCTCATTCAATTGTATGTTCAAAAAATGTCTTTCAATTTCTTCCAATCGATTAATCATACGCTAAAGATTTTTAATTGCTAAACGACCGGTATTATCTATCCTATTAAATAAAATAGAAAGGTTATGAGTTGATACGTATTCATCAACTGCTTTTCTGCAACCTTCCCAATGCCCATAATCGTCTATAATAAGTACTCCATTTTTGTTTAAGAAAGGATATAAATAATTTAATTCATGCTTGGTTGATTCGTACCAATCCGTATCAAGCCTTAACAATGAAATTGATTTTGTAGGTAGCTGCGTTGGAATGGTATCTTCTACCTTTCCTTTAATCATTATTATACATTCTGGCAACAATCCTGATAATGAAAGATTATGTTTTACTTCTTCAAAACTGGAGTAACACCAAATAGAATCTTGAATTTCTATTGAAGATGCTTGCAGTAATGAAGTTGCCGATTGACCTACAGTATTTTTATCCTGTTGCGTAGGTTCAGGCATACCTTCATAGGTATCATACAAAATAACTTTTCTGTCAACAATATTTTTATCAGCAAGCATTTTTGCAATTAATAAAGCGCTTCCACCCTTCCAAACACCGCATTCTACAAAATCGCCGGGTATATTATTTTCTAAAATATAATTAACAGCTTTGTACAATGAATATATTCTTTCTGCAGAAGTCATTGTAAAAGGTTTACAAAGGCTATACAACTTTTGAAAAGCAGCCTCCTTTATATCAACCGGTATTTGTTGTGGTACAACTTCTTCTTTTATTTTTACTTTTTTCTTTTTTAAAAATGAGTACATACACTAGAGTTAAATTAAATTTTTTCTTTAATATTTTCCTTAATTACAAAATTAATTGCATCATCAAAAACGCTTATTGCTTTTTGCCAGGAGTAATTATTTGTAACATATTGGTAACCGTTCAGTCCTTTCTGTACATTTTCTGTTCCCACAATTACTTTTTTTAAAACGTCGAAAAATTCATTTTCATTTGTGTAAGTCCAACCTCCATTACTTTTAACGAGATGTTCTTTTAAAACCTCACATTCTCCATTGGCAATTACAGGAACCTTACATGCAAAACTTTCTAAAACCACCAGTGAAAGACTTTCATATTTTGATGGGATAATGAGCGCTTCTGCATATTTCATCAATTGTTCTTTTTCTTCATCACTAACAAAACCAACGTAAATAATATTTTTATGTACAGCCTCTTCAATCATATTTTTACCTGCTAAAACGAGAGTGATTAAATCTGTATTTTGACTTGTAAATTTTGTATAAAATTTCAACAATTCATTACAGCCTTTTGCTGCATCTATTCTACCTACATAAATAATATATTTACCTTTAATATTGAATTTTTTAATCAGTTCACTATTCTTTTGGTCGTCAACAGTTTCAATACCAACTGACATTACATCCTGTCTTATATGAGCTATATCAAACAATTGATTTGAAAATTTTTTTTCAGATTCTGTTAAGAACATTAATGAGCGTGGCGAAGCCATTGTTTTTTTAAAAATGGGGAAATAGGCCGGTTGCTCATCGTGCATTGTTGGGATAAAAATACTTTTATGAGGTACAGCTAAAAGCCCTAACACTGATGGATAATATAAGTATGTTACAAAAATAAATGCATCATACTCCTGTTCATTTTTCTTCAGATATTTCACCAACCCGTACATAGCGGGACCTTGGTTTTCAACCCATAAAAGACCTTCTTTTTCTCCAACTTCTGCGGATGGAAAAAGTTTTAAATACCATTTTGGCTTTCCAATCAATCTGTAAGTTTTTTGGTACAAAAGTCTGCCCCTGTATTGCCGTTTTAGTCTGTGTACTTTTTTTGCAGCGGTCTTTGGCTTGTGATCGAATCTTATAATTTTTACCCCGTTCTCTTCGCTTTCTCCTTCGGGCAATTCAGGCTCCCAAAAATGATAATCCACTGCCCGGCTGGTGAGCACAGTAATGTCATATTTTAGAGCTAATTTTTCAGCTACCATCCTTGCTAAAACTTCGGCGCCACCATTAATCTGACGGCCATAACGCTGAACAATTAAACCTATTTTTTTCATACCTAAATTATGCACTAACTCTGTTTAAAATTTTTTAGATAGCTGTACAAATTAAATTTTACCTCCTGCATTTTTACTGTAATATCTTTTTGCAAATCATTTATATCAATATCTTTCATTCTATTCTTTGTAATTAAGAGATACGCTTTTTGAGCATACAGTCGCACTTTGTTTTGCAAGGAAAATTGTAAGCTGCTGTTCAGTTTTATAGCTTCATATAATGCCGCTATACCTTCATTTTTTGAAGCTGCAGTTTTTATAACCGGTACTTCCTGCTGCTTTGATGAAAATGCAGGAGCAAGCATATTCCGTAAATATTTTACAAAAGTATCTGCACCGCTTCTGTCGCATTTGTTTACCACAAAAATATCTGCAATTTCCATCAGCCCGGCTTTCATTGTTTGTATTTCATCACCGCCTTCGGGTACTAAAACAACTACAGTAGTATCTGCAAGCCCGGCAATTTCAATTTCATTTTGCCCAACACCAATCGTTTCAATAATAACATGGTCAAATGCCGCAGCTTTTAGCAAATCAGTTATTTCAATCACTTTAGGACTCAATCCTCCTAAAGAACCTTTGCCTGCAAGAGACCGTATAAAAACATTTTTATTGTTGTACCAGCGGCTCATTCTTATTCTGTCGCCAAGAATTGCTCCTTTATGAAATGCCGAAGAAGGATCTATACACAATACTGCAACCCTTTTATTGTCGTTAATTAATAACTGAATAAGCTGATCAGTAAGGGTACTTTTACCTGCACCTGGCGGTCCGGTAATACCTGTAACCGGAATCGTTGATATAGGTAAATTTTCCAGCAAATTCTCGTAGCCCGCCACTTCGTTTTCTATTAAAGAAATACACCTGGCAAGCGCTTTTGTATTACCACTAAGTGCTTCGTTTAAAATTGCTGTGTGCATTAAAATGTATGCTTATAGTTGTGATGAAGCAAGTTAAAAATTAATAAAGACTTCTGTACACTTCAAAATATTTTTTTGCAGCATCTTCCCAGTTAAACATTTTTGCCCGGGCTATATTTTTACTTTCTGCATCAGGATTTTCTTTGTAATTCTTTAAGGCATTTGTTAGAACTAACCTCATATTTTCAGGTTCAAAATCATCAAAATAATAAGCTTCAGTTCCGCCAATTTCAGGCAGTGCTGTTGCTGTAGATAATATAACAGGCCTGCCAAAATACATGGCTTCTATTACCGGCAATCCAAAACCTTCTGCCAAAGAAGGAAATACAAAAGCTTCACAGTTTTTCATGTACCATTGTTTATCGTTCTCATTTACAGGTCCGGTAAAAAACACTCTTTCTGCTACACCATTTTTTTCAGCCTCTTTAATTATAATCAGTTTATAATTTTCATCATCAGTTATGCCCGCTATAAATAATTGTTTGTTGTTACCTAAAAGCAAACAGGGCAATACATGAAAATTTTTCTTTGCATTTATATTACCAAGTGTAAATAAAAACTCAGCCGTGGGTAGGTTTTGCGGGGCTGTAATATGCTGTATCAGCTGTATGTTACAACCGTTATGTATAACCGATGCGGGCTTGTTGTTTAGTTTTAAATGTTTATTTATATCTGCCAGCGTAAAATGAGAAATAGCTACAATGTGATCTGCAGCATTAATTTTTTTCTGAATATTATTTAATTCTTTTTGTAATCTTTTTGGGCTCATTTTATTTTCATGCACAACATTTAAATCATGAATAGTAAATACAACTTTTACTTTTTTTCTGAATGGAAAGTAATTGGTAGCCTGGTAAGTTGTGTGCCAAATTGTTGCATTGTTGGTGGGCATAAAAAACTTGTCCAGTCCGTGTTGTTCAATGTAAAGTGCATCTTCACCAAAAGCTTTTTGATGACCAGGACGAACATAAAATTTTAATTCTTCTGTATTTTCATCAACTATTTTTTGCAAAGCCAAGCCCAGCTGCAAGCAATAATAATATAAACCTGTGTGGGGATATTTCATTCGTTCTGCATCAAATACCAATTGCTTTTTTTGTATCATACCGCTGAAATAATTTGTTTTTGAGATGCAGCAACATCCAAGGCTATTTTAATTTCAATTGGCTTTATAGCATTAATACAAGCACAGAAGTTTTTGTTGTTTTTACAATCGTTACAATTTTTATCCAAAACAAATACCTGCACTTTTGGCCCAAGCGGCGCCCATCTGCCAGGGTGTATTGGTTTTATCGGCGGATAAATACCGAATGCATGTATACCCAACGCTGCCCCCAGATGCAGCGGTCCTGTAGCATTAGCTACAATGCAATCGCAATGTTTTAAAAACGTTATAAACTGACCAAGTGGTAAAATACCTGCAAGGTTAATTACAGGTTTATTGAGCCCATCAATAATCTCCTGAACAAATGGTTTTTCTTTTTCTACACCTGATAAAATAACGTTGTATTTTTCTTCGTCCAGCATATTTATCAATGCCGTAAAATGCTCTATTGGCCACTCTCGTGAACTGCCCTGAGATTTTGGATGAATAACTATATTGAATTTATTTTTCTTAAGAAGTTGCTGATATTGCTGCTGCAGAGGTTCTAAATTTTGTAGACCAAAAAATGTTTGAAGTTCTGTAATGCTGTAAATTTTATTTATGCCAAGCGGTGTAAGTAATTGTATGTTTAGCTGTGCTTCGTGAAGTACAGAAGTTTTTCTGCGTAACGATACAAGTTTAGTGCAGGTTAGCCAATGATAGATTCTGCTCGAAGTACCAATACGCATTGGTATTTGTAAAGCCTTTGCCCGCTGTGTTACTTTTTTATTGGTGCGTACGTGAATTATTGCCTGGGGCTTTAATCCACCAATTAAAATTTCTCGGGAAAAAAAATCTTCTTCGTTAATAAATTCATCTACATAAATACAGGCATCAACCAATGCTTTCGTATACTTTTTTCCGAGTACTGCAATTTTAATTTTGGGGAAATTTGCCTTTATTATACCTGCCATTGGCAACATTAAAACCATGTCGCCAATTCCATCATTGCGGCTCAGTATTATGTTTGCAGGTAAATTCATTTTCATCATTATTACAGCGCAAAATAAGATTTTTAAATATGGCACTTCAAAAATAAGAAAGCGGTTTTCAATTTGCTGTGTAAATGATTGTATTAACTTTGTATTTTAATTATGACAAATTTCATCCCACTATTCCCCCTCGCATTAGTCGTTTTTCCTGACGAAGAACTAAATCTGCACATTTTTGAGCCACGGTACAAACAACTTGTAACGGACTGCTATGCCAATAAAAAACCTTTTGGTATACCTTCTGTTATTAATAATGAAGTGAGTGAATATGGCACACTGGTAGAAATAATTGAAATTTCTACTGTGTATGAAAATGGTGAAATGGATATAAAAACCCGTGGCACTGTTGTATTTAAAATTCTGGAAAAAGTTGAGGCATTGCCTGAAAAGCTTTACCGGGGCGCTATTGTAACTTATCCCGCTACAAAGTTTATTGGCAGCTTACCGCTTATGACCAAAATACTGGAAAGTATAAGAACCCTGCATGTTCTGCTAAACGTTACCAAACAGTTTAAAAAAGCCGATACAGAATTAATCAGTTTTGATGTAGCCCATCACGCAGGTATGGCTTTGGAAGATGAGTACCAGTTACTGCAATATGAACACGAACTTCACCGCCAGGAATTTATTAAAAGGCATTTGGTAAAAGTGCTGGAAGTGATGACGCAGATGGACAAACTAAAAGATAAAATTATGCTTAACGGTCATTTTAAAAATCTGGAAGGGTTTGGATTTTGAGAAGCAATGTGCCAATTTGCAAATCTGCTAATGTGCTAATGTGCTAATGTGCTAATTTATTAAACTCACATCGTATTATAAAGTTCCGTACAAAATATATTCAAGATTTTTACGTCACCATTCACTTTTCACAATTCACCATTCACCATGACAACCCTTTGCTTCGATTTTGGAAACACCCGATTAAAAGTTGCTGTTTTTAAAGACAACGAAATGCAGGAAGCAATTGTTTTAAAAGACGATTCAAAAGCTACCCTACATGAGCTTTTAGCAATCCATAAACCGGAACACAGTATTTTATCTTCTGTAATAAAACACAATCCACTAACAGAAAATATTCTTGCCTCGCAAAGCACTTTTCATAAATTATCGGCGGCTACTAAAATAAATTTTACAACTCCTGTTGGCAAACCCGAAACCATTGGTGCAGACAGGCTTGCTTTGGTAGCCGCTGCTGTTCATTTTTATCCTAAAAAAAATAATTTAATCATTGGGTTGGGAAGTTGCATTACGTACAATTTTGTAAGCCAGTATCACCAGTTTTTGGGTGGTGGCATTTCGCCGGGAATGGATATGCGTTTTAAAGCCATGCATGATTTTACAGCGCTGTTGCCGCTTGAAAAGGAAACCTGGAATATTCCCTTAATTGGATATGACACGAGAACTAATTTGCAAAGCGGTGTTCTCAATGGAATGGCCGCTGAAATAGAAGGTATTATACACAAATATGAGCAAAAGTACAGCAACTTTAACGTGGTTTTAACCGGTGGCAATAGTTCGTATTTTGCCGGGCAGCTTAAAACCCGGATATTTGCCGACCATAATTTTTTATTTAAAGGACTGTATGCACTTAGCCAACTCAACAACTGCGGTAATTAAAAGAATTGCCCTGTTCATTTTTGTAAGTTTTATTTACACATTTGCATCAGCTCAGGAAAACTCCCCTTACTCCCGTTACGGTATGGGTGATGTTGTACCAAATCAAAATATTGTTAGTC